>JBNJDI010000075.1:0-11577 GCA_051744725.1 Pseudomonadota bacterium
TGCCCGTGGCTTTCTCGTGGGCGAGCCCAACAAGGGCCTGATGGCCATGTTCACCATGATGAACTACGAGCGCCTGGGTGTGGGCATCCAGGGCGTGGGAGCGGCGGAAGCCTCCTACCAGCACGCCCTGGCCTATGCCCGCGAGCGCATCCAGAGCCGCTCGCCGAATGGCCCACAAAACCCGGATAAGCAGGCGGATCCCATCATCGTGCACCCGGATGTGCGCCGGATGCTGCTCAAGATGAAGGCGCATACCGAGGGCAGCCGTGCCTTCATCACCTATGTGGCCCAATGGCTGGACCAGGCCAAGTTCGCCGAGGACCCGGAGGCGAAGGAGAAAGCCGACGGCATGGTGGCGCTGCTGACACCAGTGGCGAAGGCCTTCCTCACCGACCGGGCGCTGGATACCTGCGTCATCGGTCAGCAGGTCTACGGCGGTCATGGCTACATCCGCGAGTGGGGCCAGGAGCAGCTGGTGCGTGATACCCGGATCACCCAGATCTACGAGGGCACCAACGGCATTCAGGCCATGGACCTGATGGGCCGCAAGGTTGTGGCCAATGGCGGCAAGTTCTTCGAGCTTTTCGCGAACGACGTGGTCGACTACATCAATGCGAACCAGGATGATCCGGCGGTCGCCGACTACATCCAGCCCCTGGCGGCGGCACTTGAGCGTCTTTCCGATGTGACCGAGAGCGTCATCAAGGCAGCGGATGGCAATCCGGCGGAGATCGGTGCGGCCGCGGTGGACTACCTGGACCTGTTCGGTCTCACGGCCGAAGCCTATCTGTGGGTTCGCATGGTGCAGGCAGCCGCGCCCAAGGCGGAGAACGACACCTCCGGTTTCTACACCGGCAAGCTCAAGACGGCGCGTTTCTTCTTCGACCGCATCCTGCCGCAGTCGGTTGCCCTGGCGGAATCCATCCGCAATGGCGGCGACAGCATGATGGCGCTCGACGAGGCCGAGTTCGGCTAAGCCGAGAGCGTCTCCACCAGGGCGGCAAGGGCGGACCAGGGCGGCATGGCCGGGTCCTGCCCCTTGCTGGCCCGGTCCACCTGCCGGGCCTGTTCCCAGGCCCTGCTGATCGACTGGCTGCCGTGCCGGCGTGAGGCCTTTTCCAGTGCCTTTCTCAGTGGCGGCTGGCGTACCCCGTTGTGCTTGAACCAGGTGGCCGCATTGCTGCCCTGGCGCAGGCTGTGCTGCAGGTTGGCGAGATGTTTCAGGTCACGCTGGAGCACGCCCAGTATGGCCAGTGTGCTGGTTCCTTCCTCCTCCAGGCGCCGCAGCATCTGCAGGGCGTGTACCCGGTTGCCGGACAGCGCCTCGGCACTGAGCTCGAAGGCGTTGTAGCGGCTGCTGTCCTCAACACCCCCAATGGCAACGGCATCATCCACCGGTTCATCCCCGGCAACCACCCTGAGTCGTTCCAGTTCCTGGTGGGCGGCCAGCAGGTTGCCCTCCAGGCGCTCACTGAGCTGGGTCACGGCATTGCGGGTGAGTTTCAGGCCCATGGTTTCGGCGCGGCGCGAGAGCCAGCGCGGGAAGTCCGCCGGGTCCACCGGCCAGACCGGCACGTGGAGGCCGACCTTCTGCCAGTTGCGGAACCAGGCCTTGCTGGTCTCGCCACTGTCCAGGCGCGGGCCGGAGACAATCAGGATGACATCCTCCGGAGGTGCCTTGGCGAAGGCCTCCAGGACCTCACGGCCCTTGCCGGGTCTGCCGCTGTGCAGGCGCACCTCGATGCGGCGGCGGCTGGCGAACAGTGACAGCGCCTGGGTCTCGTCGTGGACCTGCTGCCAGTCGAACTGGGCATCCGTCTGGAAGACCGTGCGCTCCTCGTAGCCTTCGGCAACGGCGCGCTCGCGGATGCGGTCACAGGCCTCCTGGACCAGCAGGGGTTCATCACCGGTGACCAGGTAGCCGGCATCCAGGCGTTTGGCCAGCTGATCCGGGAGCTGTTCCGGGGTGACCTTCATTCGTCCGTGTCCGTGCTGCTTTCGTGCTCGGAGCGGATCCGGCGGATGCGCTCCTCGGTGAAGGGCATCAGCCGGCGGGTGACCTGCTGGACCAGCTGGTCCTGGAGAAGGCCCTCAATGCCCTGCTGTTCCCGCTCCCCGGCCAGCACCTGCTGCTCGTCCGCCTGGTAGAACTCCCTGGCACTCAGCTCGGTATCCGCCAGAAGGGGGATGCCGTCATCGGTGGTCAGCTCCACCGCGATGCGGGCGCTGAGTTCGTATTCGCTGGCGGCTGCGCGGTCATCGAGGGCGCTGGTGCGCCGTTCCTGGTCATAACCACTGAGCTTGAGGCGGTACTCGGCGGTTTCGTCGTCCTCAGCCAGAAGCTTGTAGCGGTCCAGGCGTTCGCGCAGACCCGAGCAGACCGGCCCGGGCACGCCGTCACCACAGGACAGGGCCAGCGGTGCCAGGGCATCAGGGACCATACCCGTGCCCCGGAGCTGGAAGCCGCAGGCGGTGAGCACCGTGACCAGGGCCAGCGTGAGTATGGGTTTCCAGGCGGCCTGGGGCATGGATGACCTCCGGAGCCGGATCAGTTGGCGACCACGTTCACGAGTTTGCCGGGAACCACGACCACCTTGCGAACGGTCTTGTCCTCGATGAAGCGCTGCACGTTGTCGTCCGCCAGCGCCAGCGCCTCAAGCTGGTCCCGGTCGGCCTCGGCATCCGCCTGGATGCGCGAGCGCAGCTTGCCGTTGACCTGCACCACCAGCTCGATACTGTCCTGTTTCATCAGGGAGTCATCGGCAACAGGCCATTCCGCATCCACCACCGGGGTGTCATGACCCAGCGCCTGCCAGAGTTCGTGTGCGATGTGCGGCGCCACGGGTGCCAGCACCAGCACGGCGGTCTCCAGCACCTCCTGCATCACCGCCCGGTCACCGTCATCGCGGATCTCGAAGCGGCCGGCGTCGTTGAGCAGCTCCATGACGGCGGCAATGGCCGTGTTGAAGGTGAGGCGCCGGCTGAAGTCGTCGCTGACCTTGGCGATGGTCTGGTGCGTCTTGCGGCGCATACCCTGCTGGGCTTCGTCAGCGTCCCCCGGCATGGCATGCCCGGGGCCCCCGTCCGTCACATGCTGGTGCACCATCCGCCAGAGCCGGCGCAGGAAGCGGTGGGCGCCTTCCACACCGCTGTCGGACCACTCCAGTGACTGTTCGGGGGGTGCGGCGAACATCATGAACAGGCGCACCGTATCGGCACCGTACTCGTCGATGATGGCCTGGGGGTCGATGCCGTTGTTCTTGGACTTGGACATCTTGGTCACGCCACCGGGGTGGACCGGCTGGCCGTCCGCCTTGAGCGTGGCGCTGACCACGTTGCCCTTGCCGTCATACTCGGCGTCCACGTCCTGGGGGGAGAACCACTCCTTGCCGCCGTTGTCCGTCTCGCGGTACCAGGTCTCGGCCAGCACCATGCCCTGACACAGCAGGCGGTTGAAGGGTTCATCACTGTTCACCAGGCCCACGTCGCGCAGCAGCTTGTGGAAGAAGCGGGCATAGAGAAGGTGGAGGATGGCGTGCTCAATGCCGCCGATGTACTGGTCCACGGGCAGCCAGTAGTTGGCCGCCTCCGGGTCCAGCATGCCGTCGTCCTTCCAGGGGCTGCAGAAGCGCGCGAAGTACCAGGAGGACTCCATGAAGGTGTCGAAGGTGTCCGTTTCGCGGAAGGCCGGCTGCCCGTTGCAGGTGGTCTTCGCCCATTCGGGGTCGGTCTTGAGCGGCGACTGGACGCCGTCCATGGTCACATCCTCGGGCAGGGCGACCGGCAGGTCGTCTTCCGGCACCGGCGCCGATTCACCGTTCTCCAGGGTGAGCATGGGGATGGGCGCGCCCCAGTAGCGCTGGCGCGAGACACCCCAGTCGCGCAGGCGGTAGTTGGTCTTGCGCTTACCGATGCCGCGCTTCTCCAGGTCCTCTGCGATGGCCGCAAAGGCCTCCTCAGAGCTGGTGCCGGTGTAGGGGCCTGAGCCGGTCAGCAGCCCCTTTTCCGTGAAGGCTTGCTCGTAGGTGTCCACGTCACGGCCGTCATTGGGGCTGACCACCTGGCGGATGGCAATGCGGTACTTGCGGGCGAACTCGTGGTCGCGCTCGTCATGGGCGGGTACCGCCATCAGCGCGCCGGTGCCGTATTCGTGCAGCACGAAGTTGGCGACGTAGACCGGGATGCGTTCGCCGGTCAGCGGGTGGAGGGCATACAGGCCGGTCTCCACGCCTTTCTTTTCCATGGTCTCCACATCGGCGGTGGAGGCGACGGTGTTGCGGCACTCGGCCACGAACTCCGACACGTCGCGCGAGCGTTCAGCGGCTTTCTCGGCCACCGGGTGGCGCGCGGAAAGGGCCATGTAGGTCACGCCGTAGAGGGTGTCCGGACGGGTGGTGTAGACCCTGAGCGTGTCGGAGCCGTCCTCCATCTGAAAATCGAGCTCGACGCCCTCGGAGCGGCCGATCCAGTTGCGCTGCATGGCCTTGACCTGTTCCGGCCAGCCATCGAGCTTATCCAGGTCGTCCAGCAGTTCATCGGCGTAGTCGGTGATCTTCACGAACCACTGGGGAATCTCTTTCTGTTCCACCACGGCACCGGAGCGCCAGCCACGACCATCCACGACCTGCTCATTGGCCAGCACCGTCTGGTCCACCGGATCCCAGTTGACGGTGGCGTTCTTCTTGTAGACCAGGCCCTTTTCATAGAGCTTGGTGAAGAACCACTGCTCCCACTGGTAGTACTCCGGGTCACAGGTGGCCAGCTCCCGGTTCCAGTCGTAGCCGAAGCCCAGGCGCTTGAGCTGCGTCTTCATGTGTTCGATGTTCTGGCGGGTCCAGGTGGCCGGGGCGGTGCGGTTGCTGATGGCCGCGTTCTCCGCCGGCAGGCCGAAGGCGTCCCAGCCCATGGGCTGCAGTACATTCTTGCCCTGCATGCGCTGGAAGCGCGAGATCACATCACCGATGGTGTAGTTGCGCACATGCCCCATGTGCAGCTTGCCGCTGGGGTAGGGGAACATGGAGAGGCAGTAGTACTTGGGCTTGCCGGGCTCTTCCCGTACCGCGAAGACATCGTTGGACTCCCAGTACTGCTGGGCGTTGCGCTCGACGGCGTCGGGGCGGTAATGCTCTTCCATGGGTCGGTGCCTTATGCTCTCGGATCGAAAATGGCTGTTGCATCGGGAAAGGGCTCATTCTAGCGTAGAGAGAAGGTGACAGGTAGGCATGCCGACTTCCAACCCATCAGCAGGAGAGAACCGTGGCCGAAAAGCAGCGCCCCCGTCTCAGTGACGGTGCCGAAACCGCCTACAACCGCATGCTTGAGCGGGTGGAGTCCCGCCTGGCGGAAGCGGAGGAACGAACCTGGGAGCAGCTTCAGCAGGAGATTGAGGATGCGGTGGAGTTCGAGCAGGAGGTGGCGGAGCTCACCCGGGATGAGCTCAATCTGCTCGCCGCCTACCTGCGCCGGGATCTCTCCCATCTTCTGGGGTTTGTGTCCAGCACTGGGGGTGGTGTGGCGGAATGGCTGCGCACGGACCTGGAATGGATCGAGGACTGGCTGGTGGAGCGGCTTCTGTCGATTGCCGACCCCACCCGTCTGGATACCCTGGAGCTGCAGCAGAAACTGCAGAACAGCGACGCGGATCACTATTTCGCGGGCGAGCTCGCCATGGCGGGCGTTCTGCGCTGTCTGAACTGTGGTCACATGCGGACACTTTCTGAAACAACCCGCCTGGAGCCCTGTGAGCGGTGTGAATCCCATTACTTCGAGCGGGTTACGGCGCATACGCCGGATGTGGAGCCGGGCACAGACTGAGCTTTCAGTCTTTGATTGAGTTTTCGAACTATCCCAGAATGAATGGTGGTTCAAACCATTCGTTCTGGGAGGTTTTCCATGCCGGTCGCCGTGACCGTTTTTGTGTTGATTGTGGCCTTTGTTGTGGGGTCCATGGTCTATGTGTACCGATTCCGTGGCCAGGAGCGCTATAAGAGCGTTGGTGAGTACTGGCGCAAGGGCTGGCCGATCTTCAGTCCGCTGAACTGTCTGCTCTATCTCTTCACCGAGAAACGGGCGCGGGCGCCCATCATGGACCGGGAGCAGTTTCCTGAGCTGCAGGTGATCCAGGACAACTGGGAAACGATCCGCCGTGAGGCAGTGGCGCTGTACGACGACCGCGTGTTCGACCAGACCAGCGATCCGGAATCCAGCGCCTACTATGACATCGGCTTCCGTACCTTCCAGAAATACGGGTGGAGCAAGTTCTATCTCAAGTGGTACGGCACCAAGCACAACTCCGCCCAGGCGAGCTGCCCGGAAACCCTGAAAATCCTGGACCAGGTGCCATCGGTGAACGGGGCCATGTTCTCGATCCTGCCAGTGGGCTCACAGCTGACCCGTCACGCCGACCCGGTGGCGTGCTCGCTGCGCTATCACCTCGGTCTTTCGACGCCCAATGACGACCGCTGCTACATCAACATCGATGGCAGGGACTACTCCTGGCGCGATGGCGAGGACCTGATCTTTGACGAGACCTACCTCCACTACGCCCACAACGATGCCAAGCAGTATCGCCTGATCCTGATGTGCGACGTGGAGCGGCCGACCTGGCTGCTTGGTCGGGTGATCAACTTTTTCTACAAGGGGCTGATGCGGCTGACGGTGGTGCCGAACATGGACGGCGACCAGCGCGGCTTTGCCAACAACCTGTTCGCGCGGATCTCGCCGGCACTGGCCCGGGTGCGGGAACTTAAGAAGACCAACCGGCGCCAGTACAAGGCGCTCAAGTATTCCGTGAATGCGCTTCTGGCGCTGGCGCTCGGGGGCATGATCCTCGGTGGGCTGGTGGCGCTTGACGGGCTGGTGGCCTCGATCGCCTAGTCCGTGGTGCGCTTCCGGCGCTGGCGGCCGAACACGATCATCACGGCCGCCATCGTTATGACCGGCCATGAGCCGGTGGCCATGAAAGGCGTGGTCCCGGTCATCGGCTGGATTTCCCCCTTCAGAACATCTTGCTCATAGTGCCGGGCCCGGGTACGGATGCGGCCTTCCCGGTCCACGATGGATGTGATCCCGTTGTTGGTTCCGCGCAGCAGTTCCCGACCGGTTTCCAGGGCCCGCATGCGTGCGATCTGGTGGTGCTGGAAGGGGCCGAGTGAGCGCCCGAACCAGGCGTCATTGCTCACCGTCATCAGGAAGCCCGTTTCCCCCGCGTTGCGGGCGACGAAGTCCGCGTAGGCGATCTCATAGCAGATGGCCGGGTGGGTGCTGGCGTTGTCGATATCCAGTGGTGACTGGTTTTCCGGACCGGGGCGGAAAACCGACATGGGCAGGTTGAGGAATTCGATGGTGCCGCGCAGCAGGGATTCCAGCGGCACGTATTCGCCGAAGGGCACCAGCCGCTGCTTGTGGTAGGTGCCCTGGCCGGGGCCCACCGTCATCAGGCTGTTGTGGAAGACCTGTTCCGGATACTGCGGGCTGTTGCCGTACCAGGGAAGCCCGGTGACCAGGGTGGTGCCGGTCTCGAAGGCACGGCTTTCCAGTGCATCCAGAACCTGGGAGGCCTGTCCCTGTGTGGCGGGCAGGGCGGTTTCCGGCCAAAGGATCAGGTCCCGGCCCCAGAGCGGCTCGGTAAGCTCCCGGTAGATCCGGATCTGTTCGCGGAGCTTTTCCGGGTCCCATTTATCGTGCTGGGAGATGTTGCCCTGGACGGCCGCGACCGACAGAGGGGCGCCCTCGGGCTGGGTCCATTCCGCCAGGTTGAGCAGTGGTGCCAGCAGCCAGGGCAGCATGGCGGCGGCTACGAACGCGGCGGGTACCCAGCGGGGGGCGCTGCGGTAATGGTGCCAGGCGGCAACGAGCAGGGCCGCTGTGATGGCTGTCAGGAAGGTGACACCGTGCACGCCCAGTACCGGTGCCCAGCCAGCCATCGGGCCATCCACCTGGGCGGTGCCGGCGTAGAGCCAGGGGAAGCCGGTCAGCAGCCAGCCACGAACCCAGTCCATCAGGACCCAGACGGCGGGGAACAGCCACAGGCTGCGTCCGGTGTGAGTGCCCGCGAGCCGGCCCCAGCACCAGAAGGCGATGGCCGGGAACAGCGCCAGGCCCATGGCGAACAGCAGCGTCATGATCGCAGCCAGCGGCGCGGCGGTCATGCCGTATTCGCTGATGCTCACGTAGACCCAGGAGGCGCCGCTGCCGAACAGCCCCAGGCCCAGGAACCAGCCGTCCCGGAACAGGGGCTTCGCCTCCCGGCCGCTGCACAGAAGCAGGATCAGCACAAGCGACAGCAGCGCAGCAGGCCACAGGTAGAAGGGCGCAAACGCCAGTGTCTGGAGCGCGCCGGTGGCGACCAGCGCGGGAATGCGGAAAAGACGGTTCTGGATCATGGCGCGTCCGGCGTCATGCAATGGGTTTGACCTGGATCAGGCGGATCTTGCGGTTGTCGGCGTTCAGCACCTTGAACCGGAAGCGGTCCACGGTGGTGGTTTCACCACGCCTTGGCAGGCGGCCGAACTCCTTGAGCATCAGGCCACCGATGGTGTCGAAGGCCTCCTGATCAAGGTCCGTTCCGAAGAAGTCATTGAACTCATCGATGGGCGTCTGGGCCTTGACCGCGTAGATGCCGTGTTCGCGCTCGCGGATGCGGTCGTCATCATCAACGTCGTGCTCGTCCTCGATGTCGCCCACGATCTGCTCGAGCACGTCCTCAATGGTGATCAGTCCCGCCACGCCCCCGTATTCGTCGACCACAATGGCCATGTGGTTGCGGTTCTCCTTGAACTCCTTGAGCAGCTGGTTGCAGCGCTTGCTCTCGGGCACGACCGTGGCCGGGCGCAGGATTTCGCGGATGCTGTCGCGGGTGAGGTTGTTGCGCAGTGCCAGGGGCAACAGGTCCTTGGCCAGCAGGATGCCGACGATCTCGTCCGAGGTGTCGCCGATGGCCGGAAACCGCGAGTGGGCGGAGTCGATGATCTCGTTGATGTACGAGGAAGGGTCCGCCTCAGCCTTGACGGTCACCATGCGTGAACGGGGGATCATGATCTCCTCCACGCGCATGTCCGTCACCTGCATGGCGCCCTCGATGATGCTCATGGCATCGGAGTCGATCAGCTGCTGGAATTCCGCGTCACGCAGTATTCGCAGCAGATCTTCGGGCGTACGGGGTTCACTGGAGAAGGCCTGGGATAATCGCTCGAGCCAGGAGTTCTTCGTCTGGCCGTTGGATGAGTCGTCGCTCATGGGGTCGCTGTCCGGATTCCTGTTCGCGGGATGCTACCGATAGGGGTCGGAAAAACCAAGTTCCGCAAGGAGACGCACTTCAAGATTCTCCATGGTTTCCGCTTCGTTGGCGTCCTGATGATCATAACCCTGAAGGTGAAGCATGCCATGAATCATCAGGTGTGCCCAGTGGGCCCGGGGCGTCTTACCCTGTTCCCGGGCTTCACGCTCGACCACCCCGGCGCAGATGACCAGATCGCCGAGCAGGTCCAGTGAGACACCGGGGGGCGCCTCAAAGGGGAAGGACAGGACATTGGTGGCGTAATCCTTTCCCCGGTACTGGTGGTTCAGCTCACGCCCTTCCGCCTCGTCCACAATGCGCAGGGTGACCTCGGTTTCGCCGTCGCCCTGCCAGCCATGCTCCGCCCAGGCCTCAAGATCCGAGCGGGCGGGCAGCTCCGTCTGCTGGGTTGCCAGCTGAAGGTCGAGCGTCACGGGGCTCATACGTTACGGTCGTCCCAGTCGTCGTAGGCTTCCACGATGCGCTGGACCAGCGGATGGCGCACCACGTCCTCGGCGCCGAAGTAGGTGATGCCGATGCCCTTGACCTCGCGCAGCACACGCAGGCAGTGCTCCAGGCCGGAATGCTGGCCGCGCGGCAGGTCGATCTGGGTGATGTCGCCGGTGATGATGGCGGTGGAGCCGAAGCCGATGCGCGTGAGGAACATCTTCATCTGTTCGCGCGTGGTGTTCTGGCTCTCGTCCAGGATGATGAAGGAGTTGTTCAGGGTCCGCCCGCGCATGAATGCCAGCGGCGCGATCTCGATCACGCCACGCTCGATGAGCTTGTTGACCTGCTCGAAGCCGAGCATCTCGTAGAGGGCATCGTAGAGCGGCTTGAGGTAGGGGTCCACCTTCTGGGAAAGATCCCCCGGCAGGAAACCCAGCTTCTCACCGGCTTCCACCGCCGGGCGCACCAGCATCACGCGCTTGACCTCCTCGGCCCTCAGCGCTTCCACGGCACAGGCCACGGCGAGCCAGGTCTTGCCGGTGCCGGCCGGGCCCACGCCGAAGTTGATGTCGTGGGTGCGGATGGCGTGCACGTAGCGCTGCTGGTTATCGCCCCGGGGCTGGATCTTAAGCCGGGGCGTGTCGATGACCTGCTGGGCGCCGTCGTAGCCGGTGGTTTCGGGCAGGCGCTCAAAACCGGATTCGCGGATGAACAGATGCACCGTGTCCGGGCTGATGTCCTCATTGGCCTCGGTTTCGCGATAGAGGTGTTTCAGCACCTCCATGGCGGCGGTTGCCGCCTCGCCGTCACCGGTGATCCGGAAATGATGCCCCCGGTAGCCGATGCGCACGCCCATGCGCTTTTCGATGTGCTTGAGGTGTTCATCAAACTGGCCGCAGAGGGCGGCCAGCCGGTCGGTGTCGGCGGGTTCCAGCTGGAATTCGCGGGTGTCGGCGCTCAATCGGGCCTCGGCTCAGTAGCGGTTGTCATCAATCATGACGCCGCGAAGTGAATTCGGCAATGCCTCGGTGATCTCCACATCCACGAACGAGCCGACCACATCGGGTACCTCAGTGCGGAAGTTGACGACCCGGTTGTTCTCGGTCCGGCCCTGGTACTCACCGGGATCCTTCTTGGACACGCCGGTGACCAGGATGCGCTCGGTGGTGCCCACCATCTTCCGGCTGATGGCCATGGCCTGCTGGTTGATGCGGTCCTGCAGGATCGCCAGACGCTCCTTCTTGACCGACTCCGGCGTGTCGTCCGGCAGGTCGGCCGCCGGGGTGCCGGGGCGGGCGCTGTAGACGAAGCTGAAGGAGACATCAAAGCCGACGTCGTTGATCAGCTTCATGGTGTCCTCGAAGTCCTTCTCCGTCTCACCCGGGAAGCCGATGATGAAATCCGAGGACAGGCTCAGGTTGGGGCGGATGCGGCGCAGCTTGCGGATCTTGGACTTGTACTCCAGTGCCGTGTGGCCGCGCTTCATCAGCGCCAGGATCCGGTCCGAGCCGGCCTGTACTGGCAGGTGCAGATGGCTGACCAGCTCCGGCACCTGCTCATAGACGTTGATGAGCGCGTCCGAAAACTCCACCGGATGGGAGGTGGTGAAGCGGATGCGGTCAATGCCGTCGATGTCCGCCACCCAGGTGATCAGCTCGGCCAGGTCCATGGTGTCGCCATCCAGGGTCTCGCCGTCGTAGGCATTGACGTTCTGGCCCAGCAGATTCACTTCCCGCACCCCCTGGCTGGCCAGGTCCCGGACCTCGTCAAGCACGTCCTCGACCGGGCGGCTCAGCTCTTCCCCCCGGGTGTAGGGCACCACGCAGAAGGAGCAGTACTTGCTGCAGCCT
>JBNJDI010000076.1:0-11233 GCA_051744725.1 Pseudomonadota bacterium
CCACCCATCAAAACCATTGGCGGATGCGCTCACTCCTGAGCAGAGGCCGCGTCATCCTCGCTGCGCAGGAACCAGTGCTTCACGGCCTCCCTCAGCCGCTGGTAATGCTCCGGAGTCAGGCCGTCCGCGGCATCCAGCTCGCACCAGGTCGCCAGCAGGCTGTCCAGTTCATCCTCCTGGGACTCCAGACTCTGCTCACTCTTCATCCCCTCATTGAGCCGACTGACCTGCAGGGCCATGCGCTGGGCCTGGTCCTCCGGCGGCGTGGCAGCGCCGGACACAATCTCCACCCGGATGCACAGGGCCCGCGCCTGGCTGGGTGTGTCGGTCTCCTGGGTCGCCTGTTCCAGCGGCATGGGTGGGTGGCGGAAGCTCTCCGGGCCAGGCGCTTCACCGGACTGATGCTGGTCCAGGGCAGTAAGCCATTGCTGGTAGCGTTTGGCACGCAGGGCGCTCATCTGCTGCTCCTGGACGCCGTCCATGGCCCTGTTGAAGCGGTCGGCGAGGGCACCCGCACGGTCCCCTGGCAGCTCCAGGGACCGGAAGGCTTTACGGAACTGCTCCAGCTCGCCGGGGGCGGTTTCCACCGGGTCCACATCCTGAAGCTGGCGGATGAGCTTCTCGGCCTCTTCGGCGGCCGCATTGAACGCGTCGTCGCGGGCCTCGCGTTCTTCACTCAGGCGCGCAAAAATCCGGTCGCAGGCGCTGCGGAAGGCCTTCCAAAGGCGCCGGTCCTCCTGCTGGTGGGTGATGCCGATGGCCTCCCATTCCTTCTGCAGGGCCTTGGCGCCTTCGGTGGCCTCGCGCAGCGGTTCGTGCTCGACCAGGGCCTCGGCCCGCTCGACCACGCTGCGCTTCAGGGCATCGTTACGTTCGCGCTCTGTCTCAAGACCGGCATTCAGGGCCTTGATCAAACGGTCAAACTGTTTCTGGAGTGGGCGATTGGCGCGGTAGTCCACGGGCTTGGCGTCGCTCCATTCGCGCCGGGCGGTGCGCTGGATGCGGTCCACGGCCTTGTAGTCACAGCTGGTCCAGTCGAGGTTGTCCACGAATTCCTGCAGCTGCCCGACAATGTACTCACGTTTCTCAAGATTGGCGTTCTTGAGGCGCTTCTTTTCGGAGAAGTATTCGTGGCAGGGTTCGTAGGCCCGGTCCGTGGCGTCCTTGAAGCGCTGCCAGAGCTGCTGGTCGGGGGTGCCGCCGAGGTCGTACCACTGCTGCTGCAGGTCGTGGATGTGCTCGGCCTTGGCCTCGGGTTCCATGGGCTGGTCGGCCAGGTATTCCATCTGCTCGCACAGGGATTCCAGCTTGGGTCGGGCGGCGAAGCCGAGCCAGTCCCGCAGCTCCTGGAGCTGGCGGCCGAGGCGGGTGATCCGGGCCTGGTGCTGGCGGGCTTCCTTTTCCGGCAACTGGTCCTGGAGCTTCTGGGCGTTGCGGAAATGCTCCCGTGAGGGCTTGAGCTGCTGCTGTTCCAGGCTCTTTTCCAGGGCATCCAGGGTGCGGCTGAGCTCGCCGGTATCCACGCTGGGCGCTTCCTTCTCCGGTTCCGGTCTGGCCTCGGCCTGGCCGTCCCTGTGTTTGCGAGCCCGTGCCAGTGCCGGCGGCGCGGGGAAGCCTCCGGGCCAGTTGATGGCCCCCAGGGTGGCCTCGATGGTTGCGCTGTCCTTTTCCTGCAACGCCTGCTCCAGCTGCGCTTCATGCTGCTGCCAGGCGCTGAGTGCCTGATGATAGGTTTCCAGCTGGGTCATCAGCTGGTCGAAGCGCGCCTTCAGGTCCGGGTCGGGTGTGCGGTTGGCGGTGGCCTGCTCCCAGCGGTTGCGCTGGGTCTTGATCATGGCATCCAGCGAGGACAGGCTGGCCCCTTCCTCGGGCCATGCGGAGGCGAGCTGCTCAGCGGTGGCGCCCAGGGTCTCCACCGCACCCTGCTGCTCCTGGGCCTGTTCCTGTTCGGCGCGGGCACGCGCTTCCTCATCGGCGATGGCCTGTGCCCGCTCCTGGCACCGGGCGAGGCTGGTCTCGTAGCGTTGCGTCTGGGTGCTGTCGACACTGCCGCTGACATTGCCCCAGCGGCTGACGATGGCGTCCAGCCGTGCCTGGTAGAGCCTGGTATCCTGGGTGCTGGCCAGTTCCTCGATGTCCTGAAGGATCCGGTCTATTTCAGCCTGGCGGGCCTGTTGCGCCTCGGCCTGTTCGCGCTGTTCGCGCAGTTTGCGGCGTGCCGCCTGGAAAGCGCCTTTGTCCCGGCCCTTGAGGGCGCGGCTGACGCGCTCCAGCGCCTCTGTGTCCTCAATGCGATCAATGGCTTCACGGCGGATGGCGGCGGTTTCACCCTGGGTCGCCAGTGATTCGAGTTCCCCGATGGTGGTTGCTTTGGCTACGATATCGGGGTCCGGGGCCGGGCGTTCCGGTGCGGCCGTGCTGGCCTGTGGCTCCGCTTGTTCGGCGGCGCTTGTGGGTTGCCTGGGTTTGAAGAACTGTTTCAGAAAGCCGGCCATGATGGTTGTCCTTTGTGCCGAAAAAGCCCACCCGGTGCGCGGGGCGGGTGATTGGAATCAGGACATCAAAATTAGCACACAGAAATGGCCTCAGCCTATCAGCGGCGGGTGGTGATATGAGTGATGACAGGCAGTATCTGCGGGAGCGGGCCATGAAGCTGCTGGCGCGGCGTGAGCACAGTCGGCTGGAGCTATGGCGCAAGCTGGAAAGGACGGCGGAGAGCGGTGAGCTGCTGTCGGAGGTTCTGGACGAGCTGGCCGGTGAAGGCTGGCAGAGCGATGAACGGTTTGCGGAGTCGTTCAGCCGGCAGCGGATCGAAACCGGTTACGGGCCGCTGCGGATCCGCTCCGAGCTGGAGCAGCGTGGTGTCAGCGGGGACAGCGAGGCGCTGACGGCCCTGTCGGAGGATGACTGGGTGAGTATGGCGCGGGAGCAGCGCCAGAAGCGTTTCGGGCCCGAGGCGCCGGCGGACTGGAAGGAAAAAGGGCGCCAGGGGCGTTTTCTGGCGCAGAGGGGCTACAGCCGCTCGCACATCGAGAAAGCGCTGGCCATGAGCCCGGATGATGACGTGCCCATGGCCTGAGATCGCTAGAGCAGTGGTGAGGCGCGGCGCAGTTCCCGGCGCTGGTCACCGGAGGCGGTCTGCTTCCCGGTTTTCCGGGGCCGGGAGGGCTGATCGTCGGGCTCCTCCAGGGGGGATTCCACGCCGTTTTCGCTGACCGCGACGGAGGTGTCCTCATCCGGGAACATCCATTTCAGGACGTCGTAGTAGCGGCGGATGTTCTGGGTGTAGAGAACGGGTTCATAGCCGCGGGCATAGCCGTAGCGGGTCTGGGTGTAATACTTGCGCTGGGCGAGCAGCGGCAGGTACTCCTTGACGTCCAGCCAGCGGTCGGGGTTGCTGCCGTCCCTGCGGGCCAGGCGTCGGGCATCCTGGAGGTGGCCGTAACCAACGTTGTAGGCCGCCAGTGCGAACCAGGTTCTGTCCGGCTCGGTGATGTTCTCTGGGATGCGGTTGTGCAGGCGCCGGAAGAACCGCGCACCGCCCCAGATGGAGGCCTCGGGGTCCAGTCGGTTCTTGACGCCGATCAGCGACGCGGTATCCAGGGTCAGCATCATGAGCCCACGTACGCCGGTGGGGGAGACGGCCCGTGGCTCCCAGTGGGATTCCTGATAGCCGATGGCGGCCAGAAGGCGCCAGTCCATCTCATGGGCGCTGGCGGCTTCCCTGAAGGTTTCACGGTAGTCCGGCAGCCGGTTTTCGAGGTGGGTGGTGAAGGTTTTCGCGCCGACGTAATCCAGGCGGTTCAGGTGGCCAAAGAAGCGTTCTTGCAGCTGCGCCATTGTCCCGTTGGCGCGTATCGTCCGGAAATAGTCCCGGGCCGCCTGCATGAGTGAGCCATCACCGGCCGGGGGCAACAGCCATCCCACGGGGCGGGGGCTGCTGAGTGCCAGGCCGGCGCGCACGCTGGAGAAGAAAACCTGGTTGTTCTCCAGTTCGCGGCTGTTGATCACAATGGCATCCAGTTCTCCCTGGTTGACCCTGTGAAGCAGTTCCGTGGGATCCTGGCTGGTTTCCGGTTGCCAGCTCAGCTCTGGCAGGATCTCACGGATCCGTTCGAGCTGTTGCTCGGCGGCGCTGCCGGAACGCGCCGCGATGTCCATGCCGGTGAGATCCGCGGGCCTCTGGGGGCGATCCACGTCTGCGTTGTAGACCACAATGGGGCGGCTGCGGTCATAGACCGGACCGTGGCGGTAACGGCCACGGAGTTCCGGGCTGAGTGCCAGGCCGGAGGCAGCCAGGTGAGTGTGGTGTTCGTCCAGGCGCCGATAGAGTTCGGGAAAGTCATCCACGACTTCGACACGCAGTTCCACGCCGAGCGAACCGGCAAAACGCCGCACGAGTTCGTATTCGAACCCTGAGGGCTCGCCGTTCTCCTCGTAATAGACGGTGGAGGCGGGGAGCATCACCACATGGAGTACGCCCTCCTGGTTGATGCGGTCCAGCGTGGTGGGCTGGGAGCAGGCGGTCAGCACCAGGGCCGCGATGGCCAGTGCCGCCAGACGTACTGTCAGACCGGGCGTGATCCCGGGGCGCTTGGATTTACTGCTGCGCATTGTCCCGTCCGGCAAAGATGGAAACACACTCTATTCTACGTTAAAAAACGGACATGGTTTGATGGTGCTGTCACAACCGTTAATCCATCATTGCCCCCTGTATCCTGTGCGTCGATTTGAGTATGATACGCGCTCCTCAGAACCCACCCGAATCCCGGCCCATCAACGAGGCTCATAGACCCATGCTGGAACTTCGCGGCGCTCCGGCCCTTTCCGCCTTTCGCAGAGAACGGCTGATGCAGCGGGTGCAGGCGACCTGCCCCGCCATCAACACACTCTACGCTGAATTCATGCACTTCGTGGACCTGGATGGCGAACTCGACAGCAGTAGTCTGGATATCCTCAACCGGCTGCTGACGTATGGCTCCAGGAGCCAGGTAGAGGCAGTGGATGGGGTTCTTTTCCTGGTGGTGCCACGGCCCGGTACGATTTCGCCATGGTCCAGCAAGGCAACCGACATCGTGCACAACTGCGGCCTGACGAAGGTCCGCCGGGTTGAACGCGGCATTGCTTTTTACCTGCGCGCCGGGCGCAAGCTGGAACTGGCTGAGCGCGAGGCGCTGGCGGCACTGCTCCATGACCGCATGACCGAGCGGGTCTTCCATGAAATGGCCGGCGCGGAACTGCTGTTCGACGAGGAGGCGCCCAGGCCGCTGGAGAGTGTGCCGGTACAGGCGGAAGGCCGTGCCGCGCTGGCGGAGGCCAATGAACGCCTCGGGCTGGCACTGGCGGAGGATGAGATCGATTACCTGGCCGAGTCTTTTGCAGGCCTGGAGCGGGACCCCACGGATGTGGAGCTGATGATGTTCGCCCAGGCGAACTCGGAGCACTGCCGCCACAAGATCTTCAATGCCTCGTGGTCCATTGACGGGGTCGAGCAGGATCGCTCGCTGTTCGACATGATCCGTAATACCCATGAGCTCGGTGGCGCCGGGGTGCTTTCCGCCTACCGCGACAATGCGGCGGTTATTGAGGGGGCGCAGGGGCAGCGGTTCTATCCGGATCCCTCTTCCCAGCGGTATCGCTATCACAGCGAGCCCATCCACATCCTGGCCAAGGTCGAGACCCACAACCATCCCACGGCCATCTCGCCCCACCCGGGTGCGGCCACGGGCTCGGGCGGTGAGATCCGGGATGAGGGCGCCACCGGCCTGGGAGGCAAGCCCAAGGCCGGGCTGACCGGTTTCACCACCTCGAATCTGCGGATTCCCGGTTTCGAGCAGCCCTGGGAAGACAGCCCCGGCCGGCCCGGGCGCATGGCGTCGCCGCTGTCGATCATGCTGGAAGGGCCCGTTGGGGGTGCGGCCTTCAACAATGAGTTCGGCCGTCCGAACCTGACCGGTTATTTCCGCACCTTTGAGCAGAAAGTGCCGGGTGTGAACGGCGTTGAGTACCGCGGTTACCACAAGCCCATCATGATCGCCGGTGGTCTCGGCAACATCCGGGAGGACCATGTCCATAAGGATTCGATCCCGACCGGGGCGCGGCTGATCGTCATGGGTGGGCCGTCCATGCTGATCGGGCTGGGTGGCGGTGCGGCATCCTCCATGGATTCCGGCGCCAGCGCGGAAGACCTGGACTTTGCATCCGTTCAGCGTGAGAACCCTGAGATGCAGCGCCGCTGCCAGGAAGTGATCGACCGCTGCTGGCAGATGGGCGAGGGCAACCCCATCGCCTTCATCCATGACGTGGGCGCGGGCGGGCTCTCCAATGCCCTGCCGGAGCTGGTGAAGGACGGCGGCTGCGGCGGCCGGTTCGAACTCCGTGAAATACCGAATGCGGAACCCGGCATGTCGCCGCTGGAGATCTGGTGCAACGAGGCCCAGGAGCGGTATGTGCTGGCCGTGGCGGCGGACGATCTGGACCGCTTCGATACCATCTGCCGCCGGGAACGCTGCCCCTACGCGGTGGTCGGCGATGCGGTGGAGGAGCCGCATCTGGCTGTACACGATGCGTATTTTGACAACAACGCCGTGGACCTGCCCATGCAGGTGCTGTTCGGCAAGCCGCCGCGCCTGCATCGCGAAGTGAAGCGGGCCAGCTTCACCAAGCCGGTGTTCAACAGCGAGGCACTGGACCCCAATGAAGCCATTGACCGGGTGCTCCGGATTCCGGCCGTGGCATCCAAGAGTTTCCTGATCACCATCGGTGACCGCTCCATCACCGGGCAGGTGGCCCGTGACCAGATGGTCGGGCCCTGGCAGGTGCCGGTGGCGGATGTGGCGGTGACCGCCAGCAGCTTCGAGGGCTACACGGGCGAAGCCATGGCGATGGGCGAACGCCCGCCGGTGGCCTGTATCAATGCGCCGGCCTCCGGACGCCTGGCCGTTGGTGAGACCCTGACCAACCTGGCGGCAGCGCCCATTGGGGATATTACCCGGATCAGTCTGTCCGCCAACTGGATGGCGCCTGCGGGGCACCCCGGCGAGGACGAGAACCTCTACGAGACCGCACGCGCCGTGGGCATGGATCTGTGTCCGAAGCTGGGGATCACCATTCCGGTGGGCAAGGATTCGCTTTCCATGAAGACGGTCTGGTCGCAGGACGGTGAATCGCGCAGCGTTACCTCGCCCCTGTCACTGGTGACCACGGGCTTTGCGCCGGTCGATGACGTCCGCAAAACGCTGACGCCGGAGCTGAGAACGGACCAGGGCCCCACGGAACTCATCATGGTTGACCTGGGCGAGGGTCGTAACCGGCTGGGCGGCTCGGCCCTTACGCAGGCCTATGGCGCCACGGGCGCTGTGGCGCCGGACGTGGAGAAACCGGAACAGCTGCGCCGCTTTTTCGAGACCATCCAGTACCTGAACCGCCAGGGGCTGCTTCTGGCCTACCATGACCGCTCCGACGGCGGCCTGTTCACCACACTCTGTGAGATGGCCTTTGCCGGCCGTACCGGTCTCAGGATTACTCTGGATGCACTGCTGGAAGACAGCAGCCATCTGGTGCGGGAGCTGTTCAACGAGGAGCTTGGCGCGGTGATCCAGGTGGCGCGTGACAGTGTCAGCGCGGTACTGGCTGCCATGGAGGAGGCCGGGCTTTCCAGCCACATTGCCATGATCGGGGCACCAGCTTCGGACCAGCGCCTGTGCTTCAGCTTCCAGGGCGAGACACTCATCGAGCGTGGCCGCGCGGAGCTGCAGCAGAAATGGGCCGAGACCAGCTACCGCATGCAGGCGATCCGGGATAACAGCGACTGTGCCGACGAGGAATTCGAGGCACTGGCGGATGATGCGGATCCCGGCCTTCATACCGATCTCAGTTTTGACCCTGGTGAGGACATCACCGCACCGCTGGTGAACACTGGAGCGCGGCCCTCGGTGGCGGTGCTGCGGGAGCAGGGCGTCAATGGTCAGGTGGAGATGGCGGCGGCCTTCGACCGGGCCGGTTTCAACACCGTGGATGTGCACATGAGCGACATCCTCTCCGGTCGTATGACGCTGGACGAGTTCCATGTAATGGTTGCCTGTGGCGGGTTCTCCTTCGGGGATGTGCTGGGCGCCGGCGGTGGCTGGGCCAAGTCCATCCTCTTCAATCAGCGTGCCCGGGCCCAGTTCCAGGCGTTTTTCGAGCGCGGCGACACACTCTCCCTGGGGGTGTGCAACGGCTGTCAGATGCTGGCGGAACTGCGTGAGCTGATCCCCGGGACCGCACACTGGCCACGTTTTGTGCGCAATCGCTCGGAGCAGTTTGAGGCGCGCACGGTCATGGTGGAAGTGCCGGAATCCCGCTCCGCCTTTTTCCAGGGCATGGCAGGTTCCCGGTTGCCCATTGCCGTAGCCCATGGCGAGGGGCTGGCCGAGTTCCGTAACGGCTCGGATCTGCAGGGGCTCAGGGAGGGCAGCCAGGTGGCCCTGCGGTATGTTGATCATTACGGGCGTCCGGCGGAGCGCTACCCGCATAATCCCAACGGCTCTCCGGAAGGGGTTACCGGGCTCTGTTCCGAAGACGGTCGGGCCACCATCATGATGCCCCATCCGGAGCGGGTGTTCCGGTCGGTTCAGTGCAGCTGGTATCCGGATAACTGGGGCGAGGACGGCGCCTGGCTCAGATTGTTCCGGAATGCCCGTAAATGGGTCGGTTAAGGCCTTGACACAGCATCGTTATTCACATTGGAGTATCGATTAAGGCGGGTTTGGCCAGTAAGCTGAATCGAACTGCCGAATAAGTGTTCAATATTCGTAACTATTTGAAAATAAAGAACTATCGGGTTTCGGTGAAAATCTCATCAATGAGAGGCTGAGCCCGTCACTGAGCGGTTTCAGAGGCTGTTCCCATAAATTGTTCACAGAGTTTTCCACAGATTCTGTGGTTAACTTTCAGGGCTCTCGGGAGGCACGTATGTACAAGATCTGTTTCTTTGTTCCGGAGGACTATCTGGAGCAGACCAAGACCGCGGTCTTTGCCGCTGGCGGTGGTCGGATCGGGAATTACGACAGCTGCTGCTGGCAGACGAAGGGGCAGGGGCAGTTCCGGCCCATGGATGGCAGTCAGCCGTTCCTGGGCCATCAGGGTCAGATCGAGACGGTGCCTGAATACCGGGTTGAACTGGTCTGCGAGGATGACCTGATCCGTGCCGTCATCCGGGCCATGAAGGCCGGCCACCCCTATGAAGAGCCGGCCTACGAGGTCTATCGGATGGAGGACTTCTGAATACTCAGCCGTTGCGGCCGAGGCGTCTCCGGATATCATCCACCACGACCCCGTAGCGGGCATCCGCGGTGCTGCGCTCGCGGAAGTAGCGGCTCAGGGTCTCGGTAACGGTGGGGAAGGCGAGCTCTTCCCAGGGGATCTCGCTTTCCCGGAACAGGGTTGTTTCCAGTGATTCCGCCCCGGCCCCGAACTGGCCATCGATCAGGCGGGCCCGGAAGTACATGTGCACCTGGTCGATGTGGGGTACGTTGAGAACGGTGTAGAGCCCGTCCAGCTCCACGCGCGCCTCTGCCTCCTCAAGGGTTTCCCGGATCGCGGCTTCCGTGGTGGTTTCGCCGTTCTCCATGAACCCCGCCGGCAGTGTCCAGAATCCGTAGCGGGGTTCGATGGCGCGCCGGCACAGCAGGATCCGGTCCTCCCAGACCGGAATGGTTCCCGCCACGATCCGTGGGTTGATGTAGTGAATGGTGCCGCAGTTGTGGCACACGTGGCGCTCCCGGTCATCACCCTCCGGAATCCGGAACTCCACGCCTGCCCCGCAGCTGCTGCAGTACTGCATGCCCGTCTCCTGGCCATCCTCTGTGTCCGGCCCTTTTGCGGCGGGCCGGCGCCACTGGTTGATTCGGCGGCCATTGCGGCCACCCGTATTATCTCATAATGTCGAACACAATCGGGAACCCAGGACCACACCTTTGAAACAGGATCTTCTGCAACGGTTCAGTCAGTATCGGCCCAGGGCGCTGTCGCTGGCCTATCCGCGTGCCAGTGTGCTGGTTCCCATTACGAATGCGCGGGATCCGGAGATTGTTCTGACCCGCCGGGCCGCCCGCAATGGTCCCCACAGCGGGCAGGTCGCCTTTCCCGGCGGCATGGCCGATGAGGAGGATGAGGGGCCTGTAGCCACGGCGCTGCGGGAAACCCATGAGGAGATCGGGCTGCCTCCGGAGCGTGTGGAGCTGCTGGGCGAACTGAGCCAGGTAGTCTCCCTTCACGGCATTCTGGTGACGCCCTATGTGGGGCTTGTGCCGGAAACCTACCCCTATCGTGCCGAGCCGGGAGAGGTGGAGACGGTTTTCCAGGTGCCTGTGCGGTGGCTTCTGGATGACCGGCGCAGCCGCACGGATGAGATCAGCGTCCACGACTGGCGCCTGTACGTGCCGTGCTACCGTTGGCAGGAGCATGACATCTGGGGGCTGTCCGCCGTCATACTGGTGGAGTGCCTGAACATGGCCTTTGATGCCGCCATTGATATAACAGAACCACCACGCGAGAGGTGAGAATGATCTACGAACTGCAGGACCGCCGGCCCGAGATCCGCGGCGAGGGCCACTTCATTGCCGACAACGCCACCATCATTGGCTCCGTTGTGCTTGAGGCGCGCAGCAGTGTCTGGTTCAACGCCGTCATCCGTGGGGATAATGAGCTGATGACCATCGGCGAGGACAGCAATGTCCAGGATGGCGCCGTGCTTCATACCGATCCCGGATTGAGGCTGACGCTTGGCCGTGGCGTGACCGTGGGGCACCAGGCCATGCTTCATGGCTGTGAGGTTGGGGATTACACGCTGATCGGCATCAATGCGGTCGTCCTGAACCGGGCGCGCATCGGTAAGCACTGCCTGATCGGAGCGAATACGCTGATTCCGGAGGGCATGGAGGTTCCCGATGGCTCCATGGTCGTGGGCTCACCTGGCACCATCAAGCGCACCCTGAGCGATGAACACAAATCCATGCTGGAATACAGTGCCGCGCATTACGTGGAGAATGCGGAGCGCTACCGGACCGCGCTGAAGGCGGCATTCGGGACCGGAGAGCAGGGGTGAGTGACACCTCTGTTACACGCGGATACGTGGAAACCGAAACACGATCCGGAGTGAGCTTTAAAACGTGTTGACGCCACTCTGTGCGGGTGTAGAATACGCATCTCTTTCGGGGCAACGGCCCACAGCGGCGGCGCTTTCGAGCGT
>JBNJDI010000077.1:0-10964 GCA_051744725.1 Pseudomonadota bacterium
AGCTCATCCAGTGCCTCACCGGTATACACCGCCAGGCGCTGCATGCTCGGCAGGGTATCCCGGCAGCCGGTGTAGCCGAAGTTGAGCGAGCCCGCGTAGCTCAGGCAGGTGATGTTGAGCGCGCCACCATGGGTCACCAGGGAGACCGGGTACATCGCCTCCATGCGCGCACCCTCGTAGTACAGGGGCTCACTCGGGCCGGGGACATTGGAGATGGTGACGTTGAATACCGGCCGCATGCGCCCACCCAGCCCGGAGACAAGCTGGAGGATGTAGGGCGACATCAGCATCATGGTGTACTGGTTCAGAACCTGCCGAGGCAGACTCTGAAGGTGCTCCTTGGCCTTCTGGGTGGACTGCTTGATCTGTTCCAGCCGCGCCATGGCATCCGGCTCATCGGTCGCCAGGCTGGCGATCATGAAACTGATCGCCGTCCCCGTGCCCTCGTCATCGGCAGGCCGCACGTTGACCGGAATGCCCGCCGTGAGCGGCTCCTCCGGGAGGGCATCCTGTTCCAGCAGGAAGCGGCGCAGGGCCGTACCACAGATCTGCAGCACCACATCGTTCAGTGATGAATCCGTCTTGCGGCAGATCGCCTTGAGGCGGTCAAATTCGTAGAGCTGGGTCGCAAAGCGGCGCTGGCCGGTGATGCGGTTGTTGAGAATGGACTGAGGCCCCACAAAGGGCGCGGTCAGCTTGCTGTCCTTGCGCCGCCAGGCAGCACTGGCAAGACGCCCCACGGCCGCCGCCAGCTGCGGGGTGGAGCCGGCCTGGATGCGCAGGGCCTCAAGTGCCTGTTCGAACGCCCCCTGAACCGAGGTAACGCCCTGCCCGGCCTGGGAGCGGCGCTGGCTGGGCTCCACCGCCCAGGGAGGCGGCATATTGGTGCGTGCAGGATCCGTGGTCAGGATCTTCTGCATCAGGCGTACACCACTGATGCCATCGATCATGGAGTGGTGCATCTTGGTATAGAGCGCAAACCGGTTGCCCTCGAGCCCCTCGATGATGTGGCACTCCCACAGCGGGCGGTCGAAATCCAGCGGGTGCGAATGCAGCCGCGAGACCAGAACGCCCAGTTCACGCTCGCTGCCGGGCTTCGGCAGTGCCGAATGACGCACATGGTAGTCCAGATCAAGGTCCTGGTCCTCAACCCAGGCCGGCACCAGGCTGCGCCCCAGGCGGCTGCCACTGAACAGCTTATACTTCCAGGGCGCCTGGATCTCACCCGCATTCTTCATACGTTCAACCATGTCCCGGAGGAAGGTCTCCGGTGCCCCTTCCGGCAGAGAGAAAATCTGCATGGTGCCGACGTGCATGGGGGTGTCTTCGGATTCGACCTTGAGCCAGGAGGAGTCCAGCACACTCATTCGCTTCATTGGGAGCCTTCTCCTTGCATTAACACCGGGATGGTTGCATGAGCGAACCGGCATTCTACCTGAAACATTCTGTTACAGAAGGCCCCTGTAGGACTTTGGCGCAATTTAACCCCCAGACAATCAGACACCACCCTGCTTGGTGGGCGGGTCCTGATCCGGGTCAGGCGAATACCCCAGTCTGTGCAGTGCGGCCAGCACCTGATCCAGAAGCGGGGTGCTGTCGCCCGGCATGTTCTCGTCATCCGCCACCGTCAGTTCCCGCGCATCGTACTCCCAGCGCCGCAGAATCCGGATACGATCATCCGTGCTCAGCTCCCCGGTGGTTACAACCTCGTCCGGCGTAGTGAACACGGCTGCAGGGTCAACCAGTGCTTTTTTCAGGTCCATGACTCACCTCCTTTCTCCGTTCATTCAGCGTAGCACCGATGGGGTCACGGCGCCGGCCTGGTCGCCATGCCAATGCGTGACAGGCTCACCTTTGCTATAAAAGAGTCTTCAAAGCACGTCATAAGGGTGCACTGTGCTCACCATCAACCTCCGCAACCTCCGCACCAGTCACCAGACGCTCTGGTTCGCACTGGATATGCTCATGCTGGTGCTGCTGGTCATCAATCTTGTCTGGCTTCTTTTTGATTCCCTCTATGCGGTGGATGTTCTGAGAGATTTCCTTACTCAGGAAGTGCCGGCCTTCACTGCTTTCTACAACCCCATACACCGCCACTTCCTGTTCTATGACCTGATGTTCATCGGGGTTTTCCTGAGCGAATTCGCGGTGCGCTGGGTCCATGCGGTCTACCGCCGGGAATACCAGCGCTGGTACTTCTATCCCATCGTCCACTGGTACGACCTTCTGGGCTGCATCCCGGCTTCCGGGGCACGGATCCTGCGTTTCCTGCGCGTTTTCAGCATCGTCTATCGCCTGCAGAAATACGGCGTCATCGACATTACCAATACACGTCTTTTCGAGTTCCTGCGTTTCTACTACGACGCGTTCATGGAAGAGCTTTCCGACCGTGTCGTGATCAAGGTGCTCAGCGGCACCCAGGAGGAAGTGAAACGCGGCTCGCCGCTGGTCCGGCGCATCCAGGAGGAAGTGCTGCTGCCCCGTCGGGACCTGCTGGTGGATTTCCTCTCGGCCCGGATCACCCGCTACGCCCGTGAAGGCTACATGCCGAAACAGCAGGAACTGCGCGCTTACCTCAATGCCCGGGTGATCTCGGCCATGAACCGTAACCGGGACCTCGGTCGTATCCGCGAGCTGCCGGTGTTCGGCAGCTGGGCCTCGGGCACCCTGGACCGCGCCGTAGGCGATATCACCGCCGAGGTGATCGAACAGATCCTCAATGACCTGAGTTCACCGGACAATCACGACTTCGTCGAGGATCTGGTGGACGTGCTGCTCACCCCCCACGAACGCGAGAGCTCCGAAGCCAATGCGGCCGCCATCCAGGGCGTGATCGAGACACTGGAACTGGTCAAGGACCAGGTGGCCGTCAAGCGGTGGCAGGAGGCGCTGGCGGAGAAGGATGAGCGGAAGGCAGCCGAAAAAGTGACCCGCAGAGACCAGAAGGCATCAACATGAGCGAATGGCTGGACCACCCGGCACGGGAGCTGGCCGGTGCACTCCGTACCGGCCGCATCACCAGCGAGACCGTTACGGCTGAGCTGCTGGCACGCATCGACGCGCGCAACGCCCCCATCAACGCGGTCATCCACCTGGACCGTGAACGGGCCCTGGATCAGGCCCGGGAACGCGACCGGCAGCGTGAACAGGGCGAACGCTGCGGCGCTCTGCACGGACTGCCCATGACGGTGAAAGACGTCTGGGAAGTGGCCGGCATGCCGACCACGGCCGGTTCCTCCTCCCTGCAGGCACACCGGCCCAAGCGGAATGCGGACGTCATCCAGCGACTCGAGGAAGCCGGCGCCATCATCATCGGCAAGACCAACGTGCCCCTGTTCGCCTCGGACCTGCAGACCTACAACCGCCTGTTCGGCGTGACCAACAACCCCCGGGATCTGGGGCGGACGCCCGGCGGTTCATCCGGCGGGGCCGCGGCCGCCCTTGCCGCTGGCATGACGCCACTGGAAGTCGGCTCGGACGTGGGTGGCTCCATCCGCACGCCGGCCCACTTCAATGGTGTCTTCGGACACAAGCCCAGCCGCGACATTGTTTCCCTGCGTGGCCACATTCCGGGCCCGCCAGGCACCCTGACCCAGCCGGACCTGGCCGAAGGCGGCCCCATGGCGCGTACGGCGGACGACCTGGCCCTGCTGCTGGAGGTCATTGCCGGCCCCAGGCCCCACGAAGGCCCCCAGTGGCAGCTGTCACTGCCTGAGCCGGGCTTCAGCCGCCTGGATCAGGTCCGGGTCGCCACCTGCTTCCATGACCCGGCCTCGCCGGTCGCGGATGCCCTCACACGCCATTACGAGGATCTGGCAACACGGCTCGCGGATGCCGGCGCGCGGGTGTCACGGGCTGAGCATGAGTGGCTGGATCACCGCCACCTGATGCCCCTCTACCACAACCTGCTGGGGAGCCTTCTGGGCACCGGATTCCGGGCGAAACAGCGCCGCCAGCTCAGGCTGATGGGCTACCTGATCCGGCTCTTCGGGCGCTGGATGCGGATGCCCCCGGGGTTGGAGCAGTACATCCTGGGCGTTAACCAGCCGGTCCTCAACTGGCTGCAGTACTCGGAACAGCGGGAGAAGGCCCGGGCGTCCCTCGTGCAGGACCTGTTCGGCGACGCCGACATCCTGCTGACGCCGGTGACACCGACCACCGCCATCCCCCACAACCGCAGCCAGCCCATGTTCCGCCGCAGGATCCTTGTGGACGGCAGGGAGCGGCCCTATACCGACCAGATGCACTGGATTGCGCTGGCCACCACACTGGGGCTGCCGGCAACCTCGGCCCCGGTTGGGATGGATGAGAACGGCTTGCCGTTCAACATCCAGATCATAGGCGCGCCCGGCCAGGACCGGGCGACCATCGAATTTGCTCGTCTGATGGAGGAGCAGGGGCTGAGCGGGTTCCAGCCCCTGTAGGGGTGCGGCTGTCAGCCACGCTCCACGATGGCGGTCACACCCTGGCCGCCCGCGGCGCAGATGGAGATCAGGGCGCGCCCGCTGCCCTTCTGCTCAAGCAGCTTGGCCGCCGTGGCCAGAATGCGCGCGCCAGTAGCGGCAAAAGGATGGCCTGCGGCGAGACTGCTGCCCTTAACGTTGAGCTTGTTGCGGTCGATGCTGCCCAGCGGCTTCGAGAGGCCCAGCTTCTCCCGGCAGAAGGTCTGGTCTTCCCAGGCCCTGAGGGTGCACAGAACCTGTGAGGCGAACGCCTCGTGGATCTCGTAGAAATCAAAGTCCTGCAGCGTAAGGCCAGCCTTGTCCAGCAGCCGCGGCACGGCGTAGGCCGGCGCCATCAGAAGACCTTCCTTCCTGCTGACAAAATCCACGGCGCCCGCTTCAACGTGGGTCAGGTAGGCACGTACGTTCAGGCCACGCTGCTTCGCCCATTCCTCACTGCCCAACAGCACGGAAGACGCACCATCGGTCAGTGCCGTGCTGTTGGCCGCCGTCATGGTGCCCTTTTCCTTATCGAACACCGGCTTGAGCTGGGAGAGCTTCTCGAGTGACGAGTCCGGGCGCAGGATGTTGTCCCTCTCAAGCCCCGCCAGGGGGGTGACCAGGTCGCTGAAGAAGCCTTCGTCATAGGCCGCCGCCAGTTTCTGGTGGCTCTCAAGCGCCAGCTGGTCCTGCTCCTCACGGGGAATACCCCATTCATGAGCGGTGATCTGCTGGTGTTCCCCCATGGACATCCCCGTACGCGGCTCGCTGTTCTCCGGGGTCAACGGTATCAGGTGCTTCGGGCGGAAGCGGGCGGCGATCTTCAGCCGTTCCGTGTTGGTTCTGGCGCGGTTGAGATCGAGAAGCAGCTCACGCAGCCCTTCGCTCACACCGATGGGCGCATCCGAGGTGGTGTCCGTGCCGCCGGCAATGCCAGCCTCCACCTGGCCCAGGGCGATCTTGTTGGCAACCAGAATGGCCGCTTCCAGGCCGGTACCACAGGCCTGCTGAACGTCATAGGCAGGAGTCTCCGGGGCCAGCCCGGAACCCAGGACGGTCTCCCGGGTCAGATTGAAGTCGCGGGAGTGCTTGATGACGGCACCGGCGACCACCTCGCCCAGGCGCTCGCCCTCCAGACCGTAACGGTCCACCAGGCCGCGGATGGCAGCCGTCAGCATGTCCTGGTTCGAGAGCTTGCTGTACGCGGTGTTGGAACGGGCGAAGGGAATCCGGTTGCCGCCGAGAATGGCGACCGGGCGCGGTAACGTAGCTGCGGCCCCGTTGCCCTTGCTCTGTCTGCTCTTGGTGGAGGTCGATTTTGCTTGTGCCATTACGTTATATCCCTGTTGATTTCAAGATGCGGAGAGAATCGGGTGCATACTGTGCGGATTGCACGCAAAGCCTCATTGGCTGAGGTGACGCTGCCGGGTGACAGCCGGTTCATTGCATTCAACGGGGTGAAGGCGCCCAATACAACCACCTGAAAACGGCTGGGAAATTCCCCGCTGTGACCCTTTTCCAGAGGATTCGTTACAATTCAGCTGTTCACAGAATGTAACATACCTCCATTATGAATCTGAAAATCTTCCATTCCGACTGACCAGGGGATACCGCTATGTCCGACCTCTACCTCAAATTCGTGAATACATCCGTTGGCAAACAGGCCGCCTCCTCACTGGGCCTGCCCTCGCCCATTGAGCTGGAACGCTGGAAGCGTCAGGACCAGCCGTTCATTGAGGGCAAAGTCCTGGTCGGCGCCGGGCCCAGGCCCCGGGCGCTTTCCGTACTCGGCGAGACACTGCGTGGCAGCCCGGCCACACTCTATTCCCCGGAAGGGCCCGCCACGCTGGACGAGTCCTCCGCACTGGTGGAAAGCGGCGTCGCCAAGAGACTGACCATGGAGGACGAAGCCATTGCCGAACACCAGTTCAAGGCACTGGTCTTCGACGCCACCGGCATCCGCGATACCACCGAACTGCGCTGCCTGTACGACTTCTTCCACCCCACCATCCGTCAGATCGCCAAGTGCGGGCGGGTGCTGATCGTGGGCACGGATCCGGCCTCCTGCAAGAACCCGGCGCGCGCTGCGGCGCACAAGGCGCTGGAGGGCTTTGTACGGTCGGTGGCCAAGGAGATCGGCAAGAAAGGGGCCACCGCCCAGCTGTTGTGGGTGGCACCCAACGCCGAGAACCAGATCGAGTCCTCGGTACGCTTCTTCCTCTCGCCCAAGTCCGCCTACGTGGACGGCCAACCGGTGCGCATCGGCAAAGGCAGCGGCACCAAGGGCCGCACGGCCGTGAACACCAACGCGCCCCTGACCGGCAAGGTAGCACTGGTAACCGGGGCCAGCCGCGGCATCGGCGAGGCGATCGCCAGGACGCTGGCCAGGGACGGCGCGCGCGTCGTCTGCCTAGACATTCCCGCCACCATGGAGGATCTCAACCGCGTGGCCGAGGAGATTGGCGGCTCCCCACTGGCGGCGGACATCACCGAAGACAACGGCCCGCGCCTGATCGCGGATCACCTGGAGGATGAATTCGGGGGCGTGGACATCATCATTCACAACGCCGGCGTCACCCGGGACAAGACCCTGGCGCGCATGCCTGAACACTTCTGGGACATGGCCATTGCCGTGAACCTGACCGCGGAGGAACACATCGACGAGGAACTGACCGAGCGCGCCCTGATCCGCGAGAACGGGCGCATTGTCTGTGTCTCCTCCATTGCCGGTTTCGCGGGCAACTTCGGCCAGACCAACTACGCTGCCTCAAAATCCGGTGTGATCGGCTACGTGGAGAGCATGGCCCGGCAGCTGAAGAACGGCATCACCATCAACGCGGTGGCGCCCGGTTTCATCGAGACCCAGATGACCGCCGCCATGCCGGTGACCATCCGCGAGGCGGGCCGGCGCATGAACAGCCTCTCCCAGGGCGGTCTGCCGGTGGACGTGGCGGAAACCATCGCCTGGTACTGCAACCCGCTGTCACGCGGCATCAGCGGCAACGTGGTGCGGGTGTGCGGGCAGAGCCTGGTCGGTAAGTAAAACAGGTCACGCAACATCCTGTTGGAGCTTGCCTTGCAAGCGATCATTGATATCGCGAGCGGGGCTCGCTCCGGCGCAGGCACAGGATAGGCACGCGGGTGACGCATAGAGTTCCGGCGCAATCGTAAGGCGCTTCAGGCGAAGTCTGAAAGGAAGAAATAAACGAGGGGAAAAAATGGTGGGTGGTGCTGGGATCGAACCAGCGACCCTCGGCTTGTAAGGCCGATGCTCTCCCTAACTGAGCTAACCACCCGAAAGATGGCGGAGCGGACGGGACTCGAACCCGCGACCTCCGGCGTGACAGGCCGGCATTCTAACCATCTGAACTACCGCTCCGAAACCGCTCTGCAGGGCTTTCCCTGCTGAACGAGATGCGCATTTTAAGCATTTCACTGAAGCTGTCAAACCCCTTTCAGTGATTTTTTTCAGGAATCCCCGGACTCACGCCCGTCACCGCCCTCAATCACTTCCAGCGAAGGGCCTCGTTGCCGGCGTTTGTTCAGCAGCGCCTCCACGTGCTCCCGCCGGGATCTGGGCACGGCCCGCTTTGCAAGGGCCCGGTTAAGCGCGTCCAGACGACGGGTTACCAGGCTCGTAAATGAATCCAGCTGCTCGCTCTGCCACGCTCCCCAGCGATCCAGCTGGCGGCGCAGACGTTGCCCCGAACCCTGTTCACGCGGCATTTCAGGATCCTCCTCCACTCTGGCTTTCCGCCAGCCGGTCCACACGGTTCTGCAGCTTAACAAAGCGCTGGGTCAGCTGGGCCCGCGAACTGTCAATCGAATCCACCACGGACTCCAGCTCGCTCAGCTGATCCTTCAGGTCACTCACCTCGCTGCTTCCGGAAACCGTTTCTTCCAGTTCAGCCAAGCTGCTCTCCAACCCATCCAGGCGGGCCCGCATTTCCTCGAGCGCCAGCCGGCGGTCCTGCTGCAGCGACTCAACGCGGCTATCCAGATCATCCCGCACACCCTGAACCTGCTCTTCCACGGAAGCCTGCAACTCTTCCGCATCCGGCAGCCGCTCAATGGAACCAGCCAGCTCATCCAACCGGCCCGCCTGACTCTGCTGCCCGGAATCCAGTTCCTCCACACGGGATTCGAGCGTGCCTGTCTGCTCCTCCAGCTCTTCGATCCGGGGCCGGTTGGTCTGGTGGGCCACAACCCAGAGCTTGCGCATCTCGTCATCAAGCACCTCAAGCTGCTCGGAGACTGCCTGACCGGTCTCCTCACGCTCCTCGTCCACCACCCCGAGCTCCATCTGGTTGGTGCGGACATCGCTCTTCACTGTTGCCAGCCGGCTCTCAAGGGCGGCGATGCGCTGCGCCTGCTCCCATGCCAGCCAGCCACCAGCACCGGCACAGACCACAACGAGCACCAGCAGCATCCATAGCGGGCGCATTCCGGGATAACCGGAACCGCCGCCGGCACCCCCGGGTCTTCCGCCCTTCCCGGAACCACCTGCGTTGCCGCGCTCGGCCAGTTGATCATCGTCCGGTTTCAGTGACTCCATGCTGCTCTCCCAGCGTCGACATGTGCTGCCTTTGATCGGGTTTAACGCATGGTACCCCCAGTGCGGCACTGCGCAAAGCCCGGGCACTGGTTACCATTTGCACTGCCCCGCCTGCGGGCATAGAATATCGCGCTTTCCCGCTGGACAGTGATGTGGAGTCACCCATGGCGCAACAGGCTCAGGTCGGACTCATCATGGGCTCAAAATCGGACTGGCCGACCATGGAACATGCGGCCACCGTGATGGACGAACTCGGCGTTGCCTATGAACGCCGCGTGGTCTCGGCCCACCGCACCCCGGATCTGCTCAGTGACTATGCCCGCGAGGCGCGGGACCGGGGCCTGAAGGTCATCATCGCCGGGGCCGGCGGCGCCGCGCACCTGCCCGGCATGGTCGCGGCCCACACCACCCTGCCGGTACTGGGTGTCCCCGTTGAGTCACGTGCGCTGAGCGGCCTGGACTCCCTGTACTCCATTGTGCAGATGCCTGGTGGCGTGCCTGTGGGCACTCTCGCCATCGGCAAGGCCGGGGCCCGCAATGCCGGGCTCATGGCCGCCCAGATCCTGTCCCTTTCCGATGCTGCCGTGGCCCAGGCACTGCAGGCCTTCCGCGAAAAGCAGACGCAGGATGTGCTCAACGGCCCCGATCCGGCAGCGGACTGAACCAAGACGAACACGGCAGGAGCGCACGATGCGAATCGGCATTCTCGGAGCGGGCCAGCTTGGCCGCATGCTGACACTGGATGGCATGCGCCTGGGGCATGAGTTCAGCCTCTATGACCCGGCAGGCAAAGCCTCTGCCGGCATCGGCACCGTTTACAACGACCCCGACGGCCAGTACCTCGAAACCTTCCTCAACGATGCAGAGGTGGTGACCTACGAGTTCGAGCACCTGCCGCTTGAGCTGGTGAACCGTATTGCCACGGCAAAACCCGTTCATCCGGTCCCCAGGGCCCTGCAGTACTGCCAGAACCGCACCCTTGAGAAGGCCCTCTTCCGTGACCTGGGCATCAACACCGCGCCTTTCGAGGTGGTGGAATCGGCAGAGGCACTGCAGGCCGCCACCCAGCGCCTGAGTGGCCGCGTTGTGGCCAAATCCGCCACTGACGGCTACGACGGCAAGGGACAGGCGGTACTCGATGCCCCGGAACAGGCTGCGGAAGCCTGGCCCCGGATCGGCTGTGACACCGCCATTGCCGAATCCTTTGTTCCCTTCAAGCGGGAGCTGTCCATCGTGGCCGCTCGTGGCCAGGACGGCGAACTGGCCTTCTATCCGCTGGCCGAGAACATCCACCACCAGGGTATCCTGCGCTTTTCCGTTGCACCGGCGCCGCACATCACTCCGGAGCTGGAGGATCAGGCCCAGCGCATGATCCGCACACTGATGAATGAGCTGGGCTATGTGGGCGTGCTGGCGCTGGAAATGTTCGAAACGGAGGAAGGTCTGGTTGCCAACGAGATGGCGCCCCGCGTGCACAACTCCGGCCACTGGAGCCAGAACGGCGCAGTGACCAGCCAGTTTGAGAACCACATCCGCGCCGTCTCAGGGCTGCCCCTGGGCGAAACGGCAGCCTTCCAGCCCACCTGCATGGTCAACCTGATCGGTGAAACAGGCCCTGTGGCCGACATCCTGAGGCTGCCTTACACCCACCTGCACGTGTATGGAAAAGCGGGGCGGCCGGGGCGCAAGGTCGGCCATATCAACATCCTCGCGGATTCCCTGGAGGAACTGCGCTGGCGTGCCATGAACACCGCCAGCCTGCTGCCCGGCTGTCCGGATTTCGACTGGCGCCCCTGATCGGTGGCCAACTCCCTTCGCGGATTTTCAGCTTTTTGCACAGACCTGCTAGGCTTGGGCTGAGCCGGGGCTTCCCGGAGGGAGTGACAAGGAATCCGGACTGATCCATGAGGACACTTTTCCAGCCTGAACGCCGACTGGGTTACCGCATCCTGCGCTGGGTACTGATT
>JBNJDI010000078.1:0-10826 GCA_051744725.1 Pseudomonadota bacterium
TACGCTCTACATCCTGGATGAGCCCACGGTTGGGCTGCACATGGCGGACGTGGAACGGCTGATCCATGTGCTGCACCGGCTGGTGGACGCCGGCAACAGCGTGGTATTGATCGAGCACAACCTGGACCTGATCGCCGAGGCGGACTGGGTACTGGATATGGGCCCGGACGGCGGTGACGGGGGCGGCCGGGTGGTTGCCGAAGGCCCGCCGGAAGCCCTTGCGGGAGCGGGCAGTGAGAGCGAAACAGGGCGGGTATTGAAGGCGTTTCTGGACCAGCGGCGCCGTCATGGCAGCTGACCTGGACCGGGAGCGTCCAGCCGGCGGGTAAGGAGCGGAAATTCCGTTGCCCGTGAGCGTTTTACGGCCTCTGGCTTCATGCCGGTTCTGCTATACTCGCAGCGTTCCCAATCGCATTATACGCGACAGCCGCTCCGCCCGAGCCAGGGTCGTCATTTGCCAGTGAGGCATGCTCTATGAAGGTTGTTGATTCGTTTCCTCGCACCGTCCGTGAAATCGAGAACACCTGGATCACCATGCCCGACGGTTGCCGTCTGGCCGCCCGCATCTGGTTGCCGGAAGACGCCGAGGAGCATCCGGTGCCGGCCATCCTGGAATGCATGCCGTATCGCAAGCGCGATTTCACCCGGTTAAGGGATGAGCCCCTGCACCATTATCTGGCCGGGCATGGCTACGCGTCGATTCGACTGGACCTGCGGGGCTCAGGGGATTCGGACGGGCTTATCCTGGATGAGTACCTGCAGCAGGAACAGGACGACTGCCTCGCAGTGCTGGACTGGATCACCAGCCAACCCTGGTGCTCCGGGCCGGTAGGCATGTTCGGCATCTCCTGGGGTGGCTTCAACGCGCTGCAGGTGGCTGCGCACCAGCCGGAATGCCTGAAGGCGATCATCACGATGTGTTCCACGGATGACCGCTATGCGGATGATGCCCACTACATGGGTGGCTGCCTTCTGAACGAGAACCTCAACTGGGGCTCAGTGTTTTTCGCCACAGCGGCCTTTCCGCCGGATCCGTCGCTCTACGGGGACGACTGGCGCGAACAGTGGCGCTACCGGCTGGAGAACCAGGTCCTGTATCCGGCGGTCTGGATGCGCCACCAGCAGCGCGATGACTACTGGAAACATGGCTCGGTCTGCGAGAACTTCGACGACATCCAGTGTGCCGTCTATGCCGTGGGCGGCTGGGCGGACGGCTATCCCAATGCCATTCCCCGCATGATGGAAGGCCTGAGTGCGCCGCGTAAGGCGCTGATCGGGCCCTGGTCCCACGCGTTTCCGCATAACGCGCTGCCGGGACCGGCCATCGGCTTCTTCCAGGAGATGCTGCGCTGGTGGGACTACTGGCTGAAGGATATCGACAACGGCATTATGGACGAACCGCCGATGCGCGTCTGGATGGAGGAGCATGTGCCGCCGGCGCCGCTCTATGAATACCGTCCGGGGCGCTGGGTGGCGGAACCGACCTGGCCCTCTGAGCGCATCCAGAACGAAACCCTGTACCTCAATGTGCTGTCCATGGGACGCAAGGCGGAGCCGGAGGACCGGATGCGGATTACCTCCCCCGAGACCACGGGACTGGCCGGTGGTGACTGGTACGGCTTCGGTGGTGAAGGGGAGATGGCAATCGACCAGCGGGAAGATGACGGCAAATCCCTGGTCTTTGACGCCGATACGGTTTCGGAACGCATCGAGATCCTGGGCGCACCGGTGGCGGAACTGGACGTAACGGTGGACCGGCCGGTCGCGTACGTGATCGTGCGCCTCAATGACGTGGCGCCGGACGGGGCCTCGACGCGGGTCACCTGGGGCGTGCTCAACCTCACCCAGCGTGAAAGTCGCGAACACCCGGAACCCCTGGAGGCCGGCAAGCGCTACCGCGTGCGCGTGCAGATGAAGGATGTTGCTTATGCCTTCGCCCCGGGCCACACCATGCGCCTGGCGGTATCCACCAGTTACTGGCCCATGATCTGGCCGGCACCGGAGCCGGTTCGCCTGACGCTCCATACCGGCGTCAGTTCGCTGCAGCTGCCTGTGCGCCCGCTGCGCGAGGAGGACGCGCAGCTGCGCCCCTTCGAACCGCCGGAGCGCGGTCCACAGTCCGAGCCGGAAGCGCTCAGCTCCGGGGATTTCCGCCGCGCTGTGGAGCGTAACCTGATCAATAACGAAACGACCTACCGCATCTACAACGAGGGTGGTGATTTCGGCGGTGCATCCCTGGCCTATATCGAGGATATTGATCTCACGGCCGGGTACAGCCTGGGCAAGTCGTTCCGCACCCATGAATACGACGCCAGCGGAGCCGAGGCCCGGATTGATCAGAACTGCATTCTGCAGCGTGACGACTGGTCAGCACGGGTGGAGTGCGTGACCCGGCTGACGGCCGATCCGCAGCATTTCCGGTTACGCGCCACACTCCATGCCTACGATGGCGATGCGCTGTTTTTCGAGCGCGAGTGGGACGAGTGGATTCCCCGCCACCTGATCTAGCAGGTGGGGACGGGGCTTGCCTCTGGCCGCCTATCGATGGGCGCCGCTGCGCGCCAGGGCGGCTTCCAGGATCATGCGCAGCATCTCCGCATAACTGTAGCCCGCCCAGGAGGCCATCATCGCCATCTTGCCGTCCCAGTACCAGGTGGGGTTGGTATTGGCGTCAATCAGCCGTGGCACGCCGTCGGTGCCGCACCGGAAATCAATGCGCGAGTAGTCGCGGAATCCCAGCCGCTTGAACAGCTTTGCGCAGGCATCGACCATCTGGCCCCGGGTGACGTCGTCCAGCTCCGCCTGAAGGAAACTCAGTTTGTCCCAGTAGGGCGAGTCCGGGTCCGCCTTGGAGCCGTGGGTGAGGATGGGCGGTAGATCGGAGTCCAGCTTGCTGTAGTCGATCACCAGGGGAGGCAGCACGGTAAAGCCGCTGGCCGGGTTGCCGATCATGCCCACGGTGTACTCATCGCCGGTGAGGAAGTCCTGGCAGATGGCTTCCGGGGGATACAGATCCTGCCTGGCGAGCCACTGCAGATAGGCGTGCGCCTCGGCGGCGTCGTGTACAACGCAGTTTTCGGTGATGCCGAAACTGCCACCGCCGCCATTGGGCTTGATCAGTGATGGAAAGGAGATGGGCAGCGTCAGCGGGTCGGCGGTGAGATCCACAAAGATCTCGTTGGGCACGGGGATGTCCAGGCTCACCGCCAGTGCCCGCACGATGGCCTTGTCGGTGCCCAGGCTGATGCCCATGGGGTCGGCGCCCGTGTAGGGAATGCCCAGCATTTCCAGGAATGCGGGGATGTTGCGCTCCAGGTTCCAGTCGTTGCGGAAGCCGGTGTCACAGAGATTGAGTACAAGGTCCGGCTTGTTCCTGCGCAGGTCGTCGATCAGGCGCTCGTGGTCGTCGTAGTAGGTGAAGTGATAGCCCTCCAGCTCTGCGAGAGAGGTCTTCAGATGGCGAACCGCCTCGATTTCCTCGTAACCGAACCGGTTATCCACGGCGTAGGGGTAGGGCAGTCGGGGATCGCCCAGGACGACGCCGATTTCAGGGGGTGTGCTCAATTGGGCCATTGCGGTCTCCGTCCTCTGGTCGGGAGAAAGTGCTTATAAAGACCTCTCGGCCAGCGTATCAAAACCCTTGCGTGGCGTCGTGCTTTAACCGATGCTCCTCGTGTACCGCTTTGTCGAAGGTTGAAACCGAGATGAGTTCCGAATCCCCAAAAGGTAACGCCGTCAAGCAGGTGTATGTGCTCGGCATGAATGAGTTCAACCGGGCCAAGCTGGAGTCCCTCCCGGGTGCGGAAAACTACCGTTTCCATGGTGTGCTGACGCCCGAAGAAATCCTGTACGCGGACAACTTCCCGATTGAATCCATGCTCAGCCGGTCTGAGAAACAGCTCCATGAGGCGGATCCGGCCCCGGATGCCATCGTTGGCTACATGGACTTTCCGGTGAGCACCATCCTGCCCATTCTGACCGGGCGCCTGGGGCTTCCGGGGCTGGATCTGCGGGCCATGCTCAAGTGTGAGCACAAGTATTGGAGTCGGTTGGAACAGCAAGCGGTTGTGCCGGATTTCATTCCCCGCTTCCAGCTGGTGGATCCCTTTCTCGACTCGCCCGAGACCCAGCTCGAACTTGAGTATCCGTTCTGGTTGAAGCCGGTGAAATCGGCGGGCTCCTATCTCGGGTTCCGTATTGACGACGAAGCCGCCTTCCACCGGGCGGTGGCCGAGATCCGTGAGCACATCAACCGTATTGCAGAGCCCTTCGACAGGATCCTTGAACACATTGAACTGCCCGACAATATCGCAGCGGTCGGCGGTCATTACTGTCTGGCGGAAGCGCTGCTCACGGGCGATATGTGCACCCTTGAGGGCTATGTCCATCAGGGCGGGGTCCATGTGCACGGGGTGGTGGACTCAGTGCGGGAAGCCAACAGCTCTTCCTTCGCCCGCTACCAGTACCCGTCCCAGATGCCGCAGGCGGTCACCGAGCGGATGGAGGAGGTGGCGCGCAAAACGCTGCAGCGCATCGGCTTCGATGGCTCCGCGTTCAACATCGAGTTCTTCTGGGACAGCAGCACGGATAAAGTCAGCCTGCTGGAGATCAACACCCGGATCGCCCAGCACCACAGCGACCTGTTTGAGAAGGTGCACGGGGTCTCCAACCATCAGGTCGCGGTTGAGCTGGCCCTGGGGCATGATCCCAGGTTCCCGGCCGCGAAGGGCAGGTTCAAGTGTGCCGCTGCCTTCTGGCTGCGCCGGCATGAGGATGCCTGGGTGGCCGATGTGCCGTCCGGGCAGACCCTGGCCGCGATTGCCGAGGATTACCCTGGCACCTACGTGGAGCTGGATGTGCATCCGGGCATGTGGCTATCCGAGTTGCACGATCAGGACAGCTACAGCTACGTGCTGGCGCTGATCTATGTGGGCGCTGATACCCATGAGCAGTTGATGGCCAACTATGATGCCATTGTTGAGCGGCTGAGTTTTGACCTCAGAGACGGTCCTGACCGCTGAGGCCGCCGTGTTCGCCGACCCGGGCGGTTGCCCGGTTCGGCTCTAATATTGCCCTGTCGTTCGAGGAGATGGGAATGCACACAAGGAACGATTGGCCCAGAGCGGTTCGGGAGCTGGAAAACGTATGGATCCCCATGCCGGACGGCTGCCATCTTGCCGCGCGGATATGGCTGCCCGAGGATGCCGAGGCGCATCCGGTGCCGGCCATCCTGGAATACATTCCCTACCGCAAGGCCGACCTGCGCACCAAGGAAGATTCCATCAATCACCCTTATTACGCGGGCCACGGCTATGCCGGTGTCCGGGTGGACATCCGTGGCAGCGGCGAGTCCGAGGGCGTGCTCACGGATGAATACACGCAACAGGAGCTGGACGACGGACTGGCGATTCTGAGCTGGATCGCCGCGCAGCCCTGGTGTACCGGCCGTGTCGGCATCATGGGGATCTCCTGGGGTGGTTTTAACGGCCTCCAGATCGCCGCCCTCCAGCCGCCCGAGCTGTATGCGGTGCTGACAGTGTGCTCCACGGATGATCGCTATGCCGACGATGTGCATTACATGGGCGGCTGCATGCTGATCGACAATATCTCCTGGGCCGGGGTTATGTTCGCCCACAACAGCTGCCCACCGGATCCGCGCCTCTTCGGGGATGGTTGGCGGGACGACTGGTTCCAGCGCCTGCGGGGCAGTGGGCTCTGGCTCGAGGCCTGGAGCAGTCACCAGGCGCGCGATGATTTCTGGCGCCATGGGTCCGTGTGCGAGGATTTCAGCGCCATCCGCTGCCCGGTCTACGCGGTGAGCGGCTGGGCCGACGGCTATTCCAACAGCGTCTTCCGGCTCATGCAGCACCTGGATGTGCCACGTAAGGGCCTGGTGGGCCCCTGGAGCCACAAGTACCCGCACCTTGGAAAGCCCGGACCGGCTATTGGCTTCCTCCAGGACACGCTGCGCTGGTGGGATCACTGGCTCAAGGATGAGGCGACCGGCATCATGGATGAGCCCCGGGTCAGAGTGTGGATGCAGGACAGTATCCGGCCCGCGACCCGTTATGCGGAGCGTCCCGGGCGCTGGATCGGGGAGAATGAGTGGCCCAGCCCGCGCATCGAGAACCGGCAGCTTCGGCTGACCCGCAACGGTCTGGAGGGCGGCGACACGGCAGGCACCAGTGAGGCGCTTCTGTGCCAGTCGCCGCTGCGCACCGGCCTGAGTGCCGGCAAGTGGTGTTCCTATTCCGCCGGGCCGGATATGCCGGGGGACCAGCGCGAGGCGGATGGGGATTCCCTGTGCTTTGATACGGAGCCGCTGTCGGAAGCGGTTGAGATCTTTGGCCCGCCCGTGGTGGAGCTGGTTCTGGCCAGCGACCAGCCTGAGGCCCAGGTCGCGGTGCGGTTGTGTGACGTGGCCCCGGACGGGGCCTCAACCCGGGTAACCTACGGGGTTCTGAACCTCAGCCACCGGGACAGCCACGCCGAGCCGGCGTCCCTGGTGCCCGGTGAGACCTATTGCGTGCGCGTCCAGCTCAATGAAATCGCCCAGAATTTCCCGGCGGGCCATCGTATTCGCGTCAGTGTAAGCTCAAATTACTGGCCCCTGATCTGGCCGTCGCCGGACGCCACAGCACTGACCCTCTGGTCGGGGGTCAGCACCCTGACACTGCCGGTACGCCCGCCCAGCGAGGTTGATCGGCAACTCCCCGAGTTTGCGCCGCCTGAGGGCGCCCCCTACGTGTCGATGACCGAAATCGAGGCCGAGGCAACCAACTGGTCACTGCATTACGATTTTGATGCCAATGCCCATACGCTGGAAGTCGATGATTCCGAGGGGATATTCCACATCGAAGCCACCGGTACGGATGTCCAGAAGAGCGGTTACGAGCGCTACCGGATCGAGGGTGACGATGTTAACTCGGCCCAGGCTGAAACGTTCTGGCGCATGGGCTTTTTCCGCGATGACTGGCGAGTGAACACTGAAACCTGGACGCGGATGAGTTGCACCTCCGAGGCGTTCCGGATTGAGGCCACGCTCAGGGCGTATGAGCACGGGGAGCTGGTCTATGAGCATGACTGGGATCGGTTGATTCCACGCCGGAACCTCTAGGAGCGGGGCGTCCGGGACGCCCCCGTAAGCAGCAGGAGATGACCTATTATGAGGGACCATTGCGAATACATTGATGCCACCCGGGTTCGGCGGCGGCTGGTGGACCTGATCCGGATCCCGTCGGTGACCGGGCAGGAGGATGCGGTGATCGCCCGGCTTGCCGACTGGCTCAATGAGCTGGGTGTAGAGGTTGACCACTGGACCGAGGGTATTGCGGATGTCCTCACAGATCCCAACTACCCGGGCCATGAGGTGGAGCGCGCCTGGCTGCCGGTGGTGGTCGGCGTGGTGCGGGGGCGCAAGCCGGGCCCCACGGTGGTGCTGACCGGGCACCTGGACGTTGTTCCGCCGGGCGACACCAGCCAGTGGACGATGGATCCGTATTCAGGGTACATGGACGGCGATACCGTCTATGGACGTGGCGCCAGTGATATGAAATCCGGCGTCGTTTCGGCTCTGGAAGCCTTCGAGGCCTTTGCCCTGGGCCAACGGGACTTCGGCGGCCGGGTTGTATTCGTGGGCGTGCCGGCGGAAGAGGACAGCGGCCTCGGCACGCTTGCTGCCATCCGCCGGGGCTGGCAACCAGATGCCGTGGTGGTGCCGGAACCCACCCTGGATGACGAGGGCTCGCCCAAGCTGGTGGTTGCCCATGCCGGCGCCATGTCGTTCTTCCTGGAAGTGATGGGACTGGCGGCCCACGCCAGCCGGCGGCACCTGGGGGAGAGCGCCCTGGATCATTACCTGGCGATCCACAAGGCCCTGCGCGAGGACGAAAAGCGCATCAATGACGCTGAGGACCACCCGCTGATGCGGGCCCTGCACTTGCCATACGCCACCAACGTGGGGTTGATTAATGGGGGGAACTGGTCGTCCAGCGTGATGGACCGGCTCACGGCGGAGATCCGCGTCGGGGTGACGCTCGACGAAACCGTGGAGCAGGCCAGGGCGCGGATTCAGCGGGTGATTGCCGAGGCCTGCGCAGGCGATCCCTGGCTTGAACAGAACCCGCCCCAGGCGCGGCTCATGGCGTCTGGTTTCGGTTCCGCGCATACCCCCATGGAGCATCCACTGGTCACCACAATGGCGGATGCGGCGGCCTCGGTTTTCGGGCGTCCGGCGCGCATCGCGGGAGCGCCCTATGGTTGCGACATGTCGGCCTGGGTGCGGCTTACCGGGGCCTCCACCGTCGTCTATGGGCCCGGCGATATCGACTGGGCTCATTCCGCGGACGAACGGGTGTCCCTGGAGGCCACGGAGAAGGTGGCGCACGTGCTCGTCCAGGCGACGGAGAAGCTGCTGACCTGCAGGCCCGAGGAACTGCGCCTGCAGGATTATGGAGAAGGCGCGCCTGGAGGAGGGTGATGGCTTTAACCTCGTACCGGTGGCGCCGGCGCAAGCCAACCCCTATGATGCAGATAGATGCAGCAATCATGCGCAAAATGAACCCGATACCCGGGCTGTAAGGAAAACAACCGAATTGAAAACTGTTACGTCCTTTCCCCACGCGACCAAGCACCTTGAACACGTATGGATCCCGATGTCCGATGGTACCCGCCTCGCGGCGCGCATCTGGATGCCGGAGGATGCCGAGGACAATCCGGTGCCGGCGATCCTCGAATACATCCCCTATCGCAAGCGGGACAATACCCGTTCCAGGGACGCGCTGAACCATCCCTATTTCGCCGGGCACGGCTATGCCAGCATCCGGGTGGATATACGCGGCAGTGGCGATTCCGAAGGTGTCCTGCAGGATGAATACCTGCAGCGGGAACTGGACGACGGCGTGGAAATCATCCGCTGGATCGCGCAGCAGGACTGGTGCAGCGGTTCGGTAGGCATGATCGGCATTTCCTGGGGGGGCTTCAACGGCCTGCAGATCGCCGCCCTGAGACCGCCCGAACTCAAGGCCGTCATCAGTGTCTGCTCCACCGATGACCGTTACGCGGACGACGTCCACTACATGGGCGGTTGCATGCTGACGGATAACCTTTCCTGGGCGTCAACAATGTTCGCCTACACCAGCCTTCCGCCGGATCCCGAACTGGTGGGGGAGAAGTGGCGCGATATGTGGCTGGACCGGCTGGAGCACAGCGGCCTCTGGCTGGAAAACTGGCTCGAGCACCAGCGCCGGGACGACTTCTGGCGTCACGGCTCCATCTGCGAGGACTTCTCGGCGGTGCAGTGCCCGGTGATGGCGGTCAGCGGCTGGGCCGATGGTTACTCCAACAGCGTATTCCGGCTGCTGAGCAATCTCGACGTGCCCACCAAGGGGCTGATCGGGCCCTGGAGCCACATGTATCCCCACATGGGTAAGCCCGGACCGGACATCGGCTTTCTGCAGGAGTCCGTGCGCTGGTGGGATCACTGGCTCAAGGGCCGGGACACGGGCATCATGGACGAACCGGCGCTTCGGGTCTGGATGCAGGACAGCGTGCCGCCGGCGACGGAGTACACCTGCCGGCCGGGGCGTTGGGTGGCCGAGGCCGCCTGGCCGTCACCCAATGTCCATGAGACCGTCTATGGCCTGAGCGAGGGCCATCTGGTCGAGCGCGGAACACCGGTAAGTGACACGCCCTTATGGATCCAGTCGCCACTGAGCCTGGGCCTGTTCGCGGGCAAGTGGTGTTCCTACAGCGCAACACCGGATCTTCCCCATGACCAGCGCGAGGAGGATGGCGGTGCCCTGGTGTTCGATACCGAGCCTCTGAGCGAAGCACTGGAGATCATGGGGGCGCCGATCATCGAGCTGGAACTGGAGGCGGACAAGCCCCAGGCCATGGTCTGTGTCCGCCTCTCGGATCTGGCCCCGGACAACAAGGCCACCCGCAGCACCTATGGCATGCTCAACCTCAGCCACAGGGACAGCCACGCCGAGCCCAGCCCGATGGTGCCTGGCGAACGCTATCGGGTGGCGGTGCAACTGAACGACATCGCCCAGCGCTTCCCGGCGGGCCATCGCCTGCGGATCTCAATCTCCACCTCTTACTGGCCGCTTGCCTGGCCGGCCCCGGAGCTGGCGTGTCTGACCGTGCATCCGACGGGCAGCCAGCTGCGCCTTCCAGTGCGGCCGCCACGTGATTCGGATGCGGCGTTGCCCGACTTCGGCGAGCCGGAAGCAGCCGCCGCCATTGCCACGCCCTACACGCAGGCACCTGAGCAGAACTGGCGGGTAATCCGCGATCTGTCCAGGGACGAGTCCATACTGGAGGTGATCAAGAACGACGGGACCTTCACCATCGAGGAGATCGGTCTCACCCTGTGGAGCGATACCCGCGAGTGGTATACCCATGTGGGCGAGGATTTTGAATCCATGCGCGGGGAAACCCATTGTGTCAGTGGAATGGGCCGTGGAGACTGGTCCATAGAAGTAACAACGCGCACGGTACTCACCGCCAGCAGCACCCATTTCCACGTCTATGCGGAACTGGATGCCTACGAGGGCGATGAACGCGTCGTTGCCAGAAACTGGAACACCCAAGTGCCTCGTGATCATCTTTGAGGGATACCCCGGGCTGTCTCTCCGCAGTACACGGATCGGCGCCTGGCGATTTTGTTCAAGGACATTCCACTGAAGGAGAAGTGGCCCATGATTTATCGTCACGTTAATGAGCTAGCCGATACCAACCGGGTTGTATCAGGACCCAACTATTCAAGCCGGCGCCTGATCCGCCGCGATGACCGTATGGGGTATTCGCTGCATGACACCATC
>JBNJDI010000079.1:0-10744 GCA_051744725.1 Pseudomonadota bacterium
CTCAACACGCAAGCTACTGATCAGCAAGGCTATCCCAAGCCTTACGAGCCCACAGACGCTGAATTTGCAGAGGCTCAACGGGTACTTAACGTCAAGAAGGCCAAGCAACGCCGTGTGCCCAAGGACCTCGTTGAGCGCCTGAAACAGGTCGAGCCTATTGAGGAATCCGCTCTGGCAGGCCGCTAAAGGCGCCTGTCATTCGAGCAGAAGCAGCCCCCAAGGGCTGCTTTTTTTGTGCCTATAGAAAGACCCAAAGCCCTGACCAGTCAGGGCTTTTTTACGTTCATCACGTCCGGCGCTAACGGCGCCCACGCACCTTCTCCACAACGCTCTGAACCCAGTTCCGCGCATCCTCCAGCGTATGGTTCTGCTCGATCAGTTCCCGGACGGCCTGTAACTGCTGCTCGAAAAGTCCCGTCCTGTCCAGGTCCTGTGGCTTCTCTCCTGGAGCCAGGGGCAGGATATGCTGGAAGTAGGTGCCGCCAAGGATCCGGCGAAGGATGCCCTCGCCCAGAAACGCCTCGTCGTTGTTGAGGGTGCGGGTGGCCCGCAGCAGGCGGCGGATATCGTATTGCCCTGGGTAGATGTCGGGCACCTGCTTTTTGAGACCAAGCAGGCTGTAGACGCCAATACGGGCCGTACGCACCGAGCTTTCCAGGGTGAAGACCACATCGTTGTGGGTTTCCACGAACTGCCCCATGCAGGCCATGTTGGTGCAGCCCTCCGGCACCACCCAGGGCCTGTCCCCCTGGGCGCGCGGCATGAACTGCGATGTGATGTAGGGCATCAGGGCCATGCGGGTCTTGGTGGCGGCAATCACCTCGTCCACCTGGTCGATCAGGCCAAGGTGGTAGCACATCTCAGTGAGTATCTCCTCACCCGTGCAGTCCGCCATGGTTTTCTTCACATAGTCCCCCGGCTTGTCCATCAGCAGTGAATAGGCCCAGAGCACAATCACATCATCGGGCTGATCGAGAAAATGCGGCTGCCGGTTGCAGGTGAAGCTCATCAGCCAGGACGAGTCCGTGAAGGTGATGACGCCGCCTGTCACCGTGAACCCTGAGTAGGGGTCATTCACCGACAGCTCCTTGAGCTTGTCCATCAGCGGCGATGGCCAGCACGTCAGGGTGACCGATTCCCACATTGAGCTGGCAATGTCGCCACAGAACTTCTCCGGCCGGCCGAATACCTCGGACTGTTGCGCCAGGTTTTTCCAGAGCTCCCAGCCCGAGCCGGGGCTTGGTTCATTCATGTCCCGCAGTTGGGGCACGGTCTGGTCATCGCCATAGGCCGTGTCCTCGGTCATCGAGCCGGTGGTCACAAAGACCAGGTCACGCTCGCCCACGCTGATGGTCGCCTCGCCATCGCTTGTCCGGCATTTGATGCCGGTCACGGTGCGTCCTCCGCCGGAGTTCTCCATCTCCAGGTCCGGCACGATGGTGTCGTACTGGATCTTCACGCCCTGAGCCTTCAGCCACTCGGTGAGTGGGCGAACGAAACTGTCGTACTGGTTGTACTTGGGAAAGACGAGCGAGGTCATGTCATTGAGCCCGTCCAGAAGATGCAGGAAACGGTGCATGTACAGCTTCATTTCCAGCACGGAATGCCAGTTCTCAAACGCGAACATGGTGCGCCAGAATGTATAGAAGTTGCTGCTCAGGAAGCCATCGCTGAACCACTGCTCCACGGTGATGTCATCCAGCTCCTCCTTGGGCGTGAGCAGCAGCTTGATCACTTCCATCTGCTGCATTTTAGTCAGGGTCATGGTCGAGAAGTCTTTGACCTGGCCCTGTTTTTCCAGAAGCCGCGCCCTGGACCAGTTCTTGTCGGCATCATTCAGAATCCGGTACTCATCCAGCACCGTAAAGGGCTCCGGCAGGTCCAGCGCCGGGATTTCCGAAAAGACATCCCAGAAGTTCTGGTAGGTCATCTCCATTTCACGGCCACCGCGAACGATGTAGCCGTCCTCGGGATTGCCAGAACCGTCGAGTGATCCGCCCTCAACCGGCTGTTCCTCGAGGAAGGTGATGTTCTCCGCCGGCATATGGCCGTCGCGGATCAGGAAGAACGCCGCAGAGAGGCCGGCAATACCACTGCCGACGATGTAGGCACGGCGCTTTTCAATGCCCTCGGTCGGCAAAGGGCGATGATTGGTATAGGCCCCGTGAAGGTCGGGCGGTGGCAGGGGCGTATCAACCCCGTTGTGGAGGTGTTCGGACGAGGCATCGGGGGTGACACCAAAATATTGCGCCCTGAGTGCGTCAATATGCGTCTTGAGCCGGGAGGCGGGTTTTCTGGAGGTGTCCGGGTGAGTCATTCAGGTTACTCCTGTCTGGGGGAAATCCTGAACCAATGGTGCAGCACTCTCCCCCAAAAAACCGTTGACTTACATCAATCCAGAAGTCGTTCGCATTGCATCTATCCAGGAACGCGCTTCCAAAAAGCCCAAAAACGTGCAAAAAGACCCCGTTCTGTGTCCTCATCCGTAAATACCGCAATCTGTAATTTGTCCCGCGGGTGTCTGGGGAATTAAAATCCGCCAACTCCATGACAAAAAGCGAGGCAATAATGCGTACAATTTTTGACGGCCGTGGTGCAATTGTGCTGACCGCCGCAATGGTCCCTGGTCTCTCAATGGCCGGAGGCTTTTCACTCAACGAACAGAGCGCCAGTGCCATGGGCACCGCCAACGCCGGCGCCGCCGCGAATCCCGAGAACGCGGCGACGGTGATCTTCAACCCGGCGGGCATGACCCAGCTTTCCGGCACCAACCTCTCCTTTGGCGCCTCGGTGCTCGACATTGACGCAGAAGCCTACCGGGCCGAAGCAACAAACCAGGTGGGCGAAGAAGTCTCAGGCACAAAAGGCGGCGACATCGCCGATCCCGCGTACCTCCCCAGCGCCTTCCTGACCCATGAGATGACCGACAACGTCGCTGTGGGTATTGGCCTGCATGCGCCCTATGGGTTGGCGGCGGATTACGATGATGATTTCACCGGCCGCTTCTTCGCTGACGAGACAGAGCTCACCGGCATTGCTCTGACCCCCTCCATTGCAGTGGACTCCGGTAACGGGCTGTCACTCGGCGTTGGAGTGAACATCATGTACCTTGAAGGTAAGCTATCTAGTTACAATGACTTAACAGGCGCTATTGTTGAAGAGAGTGACAGCTTAGATCCTTCAACTCTTACGAAAGAGCAAGCCGAAGACGTGACGGCGGATGCGGCTAACTTGGAGGAACCTTATTCAAACGTCGAAGGCGATTCCATTGAATACACCCTTCGTATTGGCGCTCTCTATGAACTCTCCGACAGGACGCAGTTCGGCCTGACTGCGGAGACCGGAACTGAAGCGTCCCTCGATGGTGACCTCACCATCAGCAACTTTCCAAAAGACTTTGATAACCTTGCCGCCGGTACAACCACTGTCAAGGAAGACGCCTCGGTTCCCCTTGACATCCCGCCAAGTGTAACTTTCGGCGCTCGTCATGAGCTCAATGACGAAATCACCCTGCTGGTGGGTGCGACCTGGGCCCGCTGGAGCGACTTCGAAGAGCTGGACGTCTATTCCCGCGAAGGCGGAGAAGGGGCTATTTCCGGCGACAAGGAAAATCAGCTGGGTAAAGGAAACCCCATCACCCATATCACGGAGAAGTGGCAGGACACCTGGCAGTACAACCTCGGCGCCACCTGGCAAGCCAACCAGGAATGGAAGCTGAAAGCCGGCTACGCTTGGGACGAGTCCCCGGTGGACAGCTACAAGACCGCGCGGATTCCCTCCCAGGACCGCCACTGGCTGACCCTTGGTGCCCAGTTTGCCCCGGCCAACACCGACTGGACCGTGGATGCGGCAGTGGGGACGCTTATCTTTGATGGCGACGCTAAATTCACTGAGCGGGAATACTCGCACGCCCAACCCACCACGGAGCAGGGCGCTGCCAGCTACTCCGGCTCCTACGACCTGAGCGCATGGAGCGCTTCCGTGGAACTCAGCCGCTCCTTCTGAGTTCACGTCTTCAGCTCCAGGGATGGAGCTGATCCTTCCTTCCCCTCCTCTCAGCACTCGCTGAAAATCTTTGAGCGCAAGTCCCGCCTTTCAGCACGCAGCTGATTGCCCCTCGGCTCCTGATAACCACTTCCAAGCTCCTCATTGATCCGGTCCAGGCGTTGCTCGTACTGCTGGCAACGACGCTCCTGCGCGGATACCTTCTCCCTGGCCGCCTGATGATCGCTGTCATCGTCTTCCTGATGGTCCCGTTCCGGCTTCCAGGTGCCGGGTTCCGGCAGCTCCATGGGCGAATTCGCAAGCTCGGGTGGCGACGCCTCGGCAGCGCCCTCCTTCCCCGGCTGGTCCGTGTAGTGGGTAACACCATCCTCATCGGTCCAGGTATAGATTTCAGCATGCACGGGTGCGGCCATCAGCATGGCCAGAAGGGGTGCTGCAGAAATGCGTAATGCACTGGCAGGCATGGTCCGTTCCTCCTTGAATGAGCTGTAGTTCCATCTGGAATCGCGAAGAATCCACGCAGGGACAGCAGCTGTCAAGGCTGGCCCAGCGGAGTCCGTTCCCTGCTATGATGAAGACACATCGCCGGGTTCCGGAGCCTTCTTCTCATGGATGGATTCATCAGCCCCCTGATCGGGGATCACAGCGACACCGAGCGCACCTACCAGCTGGAACTGCGGCTGGGTGCCGAGCATGCGCGCCAGCGGCTGGCCACCGAGCATGAACGCGAAGCGCTGTTCCTGAGCCGCTCCGGCAAGCATCTGCACCCCGAGAACCTCTCCCCTATGCCCGCTCTGGTCCGGCTTGCGCTCAGTCTTGGCGGCCTGTATCAAAGGGCCGTCAGGAACAGCCGCGCCCTCAGGGTGACCCGCAACCGGTTCGTGGTCCCGGGGCTGCCGCCTGCCCTTGAGGGCTATACCCTGCTGCAGCTCAGCGACCTGCACGTGGACATGGATGAGGCCAACCTGCACGCGGTCATCGAGACGGTGCGGGAGCTGGACTACGACCTCTGCGTGATCACCGGCGACTACCGGCGTGACACCTGGGGCGACATCAATCCGGCCATGGATGGCATGCGGCGGCTTCGAACGCACCTGAAGGGAACACCCCTGGCGATTCTGGGGAATCACGACAGCGTGCTGATGGTCCCGGAGATGGAGAGCATGGGCTATCGCATGCTGATGAACGAGAGCCTGTGCATTGAAAGGGAGGGCGCGGCGCTGTGGATCGCCGGTGTGGATGACCCGCACCTCTACCGGACCCATGACCTGGCGGCCGCCACCCGGGATATCCCCCCTGGGGCCCTGTCGCTGCTGCTCAGCCATACGCCGGAAATCCATAGGGATGCCGCCCACGCCGGGTTCGACCTCTACCTGTGCGGCCACACCCACGGCGGCCAGCTGTGCCTGCCCGGCGGCATCCCGCTGACCCTGGATGCCCAAATCCCCCGCCGTCTCGGCCGGGGCGCCTGGGAGGAGGATGCCATGCAGGGCTATACGACCACGGGCGCGGGCACCTCCATTCTCAACGTCAGGCTGAACTGCCCACCGGAAGTCACCCTGCACCAGCTCAGTGCCGGCCCGGGTTCCACGGGTCAGTGAGGCTGCCGGCGGATGCCGAGGCGGTAGAGGAGGGGGGAAACCCAGATATTGAGCGCGGAGAAGATCAGCGCCGCCAGCAGGGCCGCCCAGCCGGGGACACCCAGCCACCACCAGGCGACGAAATTGGGCAACAAGCCTTCGGGCAGCTGATCCAGCCCCAGAGCCCGGTCACCGGCTCCCAGGCCCAGGCGGCGCTTGGTGAAGCTTGAGGCCAGATCCCCGAGCATCGCCGCGGCACCGAAAACGGCCCCGAAGACGAACCCCAGCCGGAACAGCCACGCGATCACGGCCGTGGCAGCAATCGCCACCACCAGACCGCGCCACGTCTTACTGGCGCCGAAGAGGCGACGACCGTCCGGCAGACGCAGACGGCCGTCCACGGGGGCACCACGGGTCCCCAGGATCCGGCTCAGGACCAGGGGCGCCCCGTTGGCCACAATCAGCAGCGCGACCAGCTCCGGGATCAGCAGCATGGCACGCTGCCCGGCAGCGGACGCCGGTCAGGCGTCCGGAAGGCCACCCTTGGTCTGCTTGATCGGATCGAGCAGTTCACGCAGCTCGTCTTCCGGGACATCCGTTTCTTCCCTGGCCACATCCAGAATGGAACGACCGGTTGCATAGGCCTTCTTGGCGACCTCGGCCGCCTTGGCATAACCGATCACCGGGTTGAGCGTGGTCACCAGTACCGGGTTCTTGCCCACGGCTTCGGCCATCACCTCACTGTTCACAGTAAAGCCGGCAATCGCCTTGTCCGCCATGACGCGTGCGGTATTCGCCAGCAGACCGTTCATTTCCAGCAGGTTCCAGCCCACCAGCGGCAGCATGACGTTGAGCTGGAAGTTGCCGGACTGGCCGGCGGTGTTCACGGTGGCGTCCAGACCGGTTACCTGGGCCGCGACCATGGCGGCGGACTCGGGAATCACCGGGTTCACCTTGCCGGGCATGATGCTGGAGCCGGGCTGCAGCGCCGGCAGCGTGATCTCGCCCAGGCCGTGGATGGGGCCGCTGTTCATCCAGCGCAGGTCGTTGGCGATCTTCATGACCACCGTGCCCAGCCCGCGGTAGGCGGAAGACAGGGCCACCGGCGCATCAATGGCGCTCTGGCCGACGAACGGATGCTCCATTGCGGTGAAGTGGTGATCGGTCAGCGCACTGAGCTCCTCGGCGAACAGGCGCGCGAAATCAGCATGGGCGTTCACGCCCGTACCCACGGCGGTGCCACCCTGGGGAATGCGCAGCAGGTCCTTGGCCGCCTGCTCGAGGCGGTCGCGGGCATTGCTGATCTGGTCGCGCCAGGTGCGCAGCTCCTGGGCAACGGTCACGGGCATGGCGTCCATCAGGTGGGTGCGGCCGGTCTTGACCACGGACTCGGTTTCCTTCTCGCGGCCCGCAATGGTCTGCATCAGGTGATCCAGCGCCGGCAGCAGCGACCCATGAACCTCAGTGACCGCGCTCAGATGGATGGCGGTGGGGATCACGTCGTTGCTGCTCTGGCTCATGTTCACGTGATCGTTCGGGTTGACCGGCTCCTCGCTGTGCCCGGACGCCAGGCGCGCGATCACCTCGTTCACGTTCATATTGGTGCTGGTGCCGGAGCCGGTCTGGAATACGTCCACCGGGAACTGGTCCGCATGGGCGCCACCGAGCACCTCATCACAGGCGGTCTCAATAGCCTGGGCCCGACCCGCATCCAGCAGCCCCAGCACGGCATTGGCACGCGCGGCGCTGCGCTTGATCCGCACCACGGCATGGATGAAGGCGCCGGGCATGGGCCGGCCGCTCACCGGGAAATTGTCGATGGCGCGCTGGGTCTGGGCCGCCCAGAGGGCGTTGGCCGGGACTTCCACCTCGCCGAGGCTGTCTTTCTCAATGCGCTTGTCACTCATTCGGACCTCCGTCAGGTTGACCAGGCAGTTCAAAACTGCGGCTATAGTGCCTTCCGAAGGCCCGATTTTCCAGTCATTGGCCCTTAGGCATTGGTCGAAGAGGCGGATCCGCCGCAGCAAGGCGGTTGTCTCAGCCGGCAGGCTGGTTACAAAACTCCACTGCCAGGCTCCAATTCATTTCTATAATGTAAGATAAAGATTCCGTCATAATCCGATCATCGAAAAGATGTATGAGGTCGCGCTCAGGAGATCCGCGCCATGAAAGCCAGTGACATCCGCAAGCTGAAGAAACGCATCGAACCCGCGTACAGCGAGATGTTCTCAGGGCGGGTCTATGAAGTCGGCTCCGGCGCAGTGGCCGTACGCAACCACAGCGGCGAGGCACACCATACCGTGATCGGCGTGCACGGTTTCCTGGAGAACCAGTGCTATTTCACCCAGCTCTACCAGGAGCCCACCACCGAGCTGATCCTGCTGACCTGCTCCAACTACCACATCCCGGTGAGTGGCCCGAATCTGGAGCGACCCGACTGGGTGCTGCGCAACCCCTACACCGAGGCCACCATTGAGTACGACGCCCGCATCCTGATCCAGGCGATCGAGAATCTGCCGTCGTCCAACCGGCTCCGGGTGCACGGCCACTCCCGGGGCGGCGGCGTGATCCTTGAGGCGGCGCGCCAGCGGCCGGAACTGTTCGAAGACATTGATGTGGTTCTGGAAGCGCCGGTACTGCCCCAGGGCCAGCTCCACGCCCTGGTGCGGGCCATCCTGGAACCGGTCAGCCACGGCATGTGGCCCTGGGTGGTGCGCGCCATCAACAGCACCCCCTCCTCCGCCTATTCCCAGACCTTCTTCGGGCGCATGAACCCGCGCAAGAAGACGCTGCTGAACCGGATGTTCTCCGCCACCCAGGACCACCTGACCATTGTGCGCAACATCGAGAACATCATGGCCTGGATGGAGCAGCGGGATACCAGCATCCTCGCCAGCATCCGCCAGGGCACCATCCTGATCCCGGAAACCGACCGCATCCTGGACCGTGAGGCGATGCTGAACGCGGCCCGCCACCTGGCAACCTCCGTGCGGATTGTGGAGACACAGGGCACCAGTCACTTCATCACACTGGACAGTGAGAACTGGGTGCCGTCCATGGATGACATCCCCAGAGTGGCCTGAACGCCATTGTCGGACAGGCCCGACCCCACTAGAATGCCCGTCCGCATCAACGGAGGACGGGTGTGTACCGGTACAAGCTGACCCAGACGCAGACACGGACCCCCAACGCGCGCCGGCTCCAGGAGCTGATGCTCAGCTACCACGACTTCCGGCAGGAACGGGTGGGGCATCCACTGGAGCCCTCCATTGAGGCCCTGGGCCGCTGGCAGGCGGCACGTCTGCGCGACACCCACCGCGACCTCTACGCATCCCCGCGCTACCACGAAGCCCTGGATTTCCTGCTGGAGGACCTCTATACCCCCCAGGACTTCAGCCGCCGGGATGACGATTTTGACCGCATCTTCCCCTACCTGGTCCGCCTGAGCCCTGACAGCGCCCTCTTCACCCTGTCGCAACTGGTGGAGCTCAACCTGATCAGCCAGCGCCTGGATCTGGCCATGACCGAGTGGCTCACCCATGAGCGGGGGCTGGATGCCAGCGGCGTCGAGACCATGTCCGACGCCACCTACGCCGAAGCCTACCGCGCCTGCGGGCGGGTGACGGACCGGCGGCGGCAGATCGAACTGATGGATGCCGTGGGGCGGGATCTGGATCGTTACGTGAACCACCGATCCCTGCGCATGGGGCTGAAGATGATGCATCAGCCCGCGCGCATGGCCGGTCTGGGCGAGCTCTACCGCTTCATCACCGAAGGCGTACATGCTTTCCGCGCCATGGGCGGCGTTTCGGAACTGCTGGAAACCATCCGCGAGCGCGAAACCCGCATCATGGACAGGGTGCTGGCGGGAGAGCCACTCCCGAGGGAGTGACGCTCACACCCGGCCATCAGCTGTGGCGCTTGAGAATGGCCTCAAGCTGGCGCACCACCTCCTGCTCGATCCTCCCCTTGAAGGGCCGCAGCATCATGCCCAGCTCCAGATCCACGCCGATGTCGTTCGGATTGACCGCCACCTCCCCCTTGAGCCCGGTCCGGCGAAGCTTGAGGCGCTCGCCCTCCCAGTGCCACTCAAAGTCGTAATGTGCGGTCATCTCCCGGGCCAGCTCATCGGCCACCTGCAGCGCGTGTTCATGGTCCATGGCGTGCGGGCGGTGGATCTGGATACGGGACATCGGGACTCCTCGGCGGACAAGTGGTTAACAGCGTTGCCCGCAATTTTACGCAACTCCGGCCCGTGAGGCGAGCAGAGCCCCCGGCGAAGACAAGCGGGCCCTCCGGGGTTAGAATACGGCAAAACATCAGCGGAGGTCCCCATGGCGGATCAGGACACCACCCATTTCGGTTACCACGAGGTGCCGAAGCAGGAAAAAGCGAAACGCGTCGGCCAGGTCTTTTCCTCGGTGGCCAGCCGGTATGACCTCATGAACGACCTGATGTCCATGGGCATCCACCGGCTCTGGAAGCGCTTCACCATTGAGCTGAGCAGCGTGCGCCCGGGCCACCGGATCCTGGACATCGCCGGCGGCACGGGCGACCTGACCATGCAGTTCGCGGACCGCGTGGGCACGCAAGGTGAAGTGGTGCTGGCGGACATCAACCAGGAGATGCTGGAAGTTGGCCGGGAGCGCCTGATCGACCGTGGCTACGCCGGGCGCGTGGACTACGTGCAGGCCAACGCGGAATGCCTGCCCTTCCCGGACAGCTATTTCAACGCGGTTTCCATTGCCTTCGGCCTGCGCAACGTCACGGACAAGGACCTGGCCCTGCGCGAGATGACCCGTGTGCTCAAGCCCGGCGGCAAACTGCTGATCCTGGAGTTCTCCAAGCCGGTCAATCCGCTGCTGAACAAGGCCTACGACACCTATTCCTTCACCGCCCTGCCGCTGATGGGGCGCCTGGTGGCCGGTGACAGCGAGAGCTACAAGTACCTCGCCGAGTCCATCCGCATGCACCCGGACCAGGAAACACTGAAGGGCATGATGGAAGACGCCGGCCTGGTGCAGTGCAAGTACCACAACATGACCGGCGGCATTGTCGCACTGCACGCGGGGATCAAGCCCTGATGGGACTGGGCGGCACGCTGCTCGACCAGGCCACCACCATGGCCGCCTCCGCCCTGAACCGCGCGCTGGAAGCGG
>JBNJDI010000080.1:0-10538 GCA_051744725.1 Pseudomonadota bacterium
CATGACCATGTCCGCCCCCTCGCCCAGATCCAGCGCCACCTCTTCCAGCGCCTCACCCAGGTTGCCCGGGTCCATCTGGTAGGTCCGCTTGTCACCACCACCCAGGTTGGCGGCCGAGCCCACCGCGTCCCGGAAGGGCCCATAGTAGCTGGAGGCATACTTCGCAGAATAGGCCATGATCCGGGTGTTCACACAACCTTCATTTTCCAGCGCCTCCCGGATGACACCAATGCGCCCGTCCATCATGTCCGAGGGCGCCACCACGTCCGCCCCGGCACGGGCATGGGAAACGGCCTGACGCACCAGCGCCACCAGGGTTTCGTCGTTGAGCACATAGCCGCTGTCGTCGATGATCCCGTCCTGGCCGTGGCTGGTGAACGGATCCAGGGCCACGTCCGTCATGACCCCCAGCTCCGGGAAGCGCTGCTTGATCGCGCGTACCGCCTGCTGGGCCAGCCCCTCCGGATTCCAGGCCTCGGCGGCATCCTCACTCTTGAGTTCCGGCGGAGTGACCGGGAAGAGCGCCACTGCCGGTATTCCCAGCGCAACCACCTCCTCCAGGTGCAGCAGTAGCCGGTCGATGCTGTGGCGCTCAATCCCCGGCATTGAGGGAACCGCCTCTGTCTGTCCCTCCCCCGGCAGCACGAAGACGGGGTAGATCAGGTCATCCACGCCCAGGCGGGTCTCCCGCACCAGCCGGCGGGAGAATCCGTCACGGCGGTTACGGCGCATGCGGGTTGCAGGGAATTCTCGGCTTTGGCGGCTCACTGTCTGTCTCCTGTTGCTGCTCGTCCCGTTGCTGGCACCATTATGCCAGAGAGCACCTGCGGGCCGGGCAGGATTCCCGCCAGCCGGAGGATGTGATTTTTTGTTGCAGACCCGGCCCGAGTGGCGCGCAGCGTCTAAAATGGAAGTCAGGCTCGATGCCTGCAGCATCGGGCCCCTATCCCTTGAAGTACTGCTCCGCCGGGCACCCGTGCCCGGCTTTTTCACAGATTCCCTTTATTTCAGACAGAGCTTGACGCAAGAACTGAACTGTTATTCAATTATTATCAGTCGCGCCGGATTCAGGAGCACTCATGGCCTATCGCGAAACGCCCCGCATGCGGGCACGCAAGGAAGCCACACGCCAACGGATCCTGGACACCACCCAGCAACTGGTCGCTTCAGGCGGCTTCGGGGCCGCCTCCGTTGCGCGGGTCGCCGAAGAGTCGGGTGTCGCCATTGGCTCTGTCTACCGGCACTTCGACTCCAAGAGCGATCTTTTCGCGGAGGTCTTCCGGCGCGCCACGGAAATAGAGGTCAACCGTGTCGATGAAGCGCTGAACACCACAGGCCCAGCCGACAGGTCACTGGCCCGGGCACTGGAGGTCTTTGCCAGTAGGGCCATCCGGTCACCCACCATGGCATGGGCGCTGATTGCCGAGCCGGTTGACCCTCTGGTCGATGAGGAACGCCTGCGTTACCGCCAGGCCTACGCGGAGCTTTTTGAACAGACCCTGATCCGGGGCATGCGCGAGGGATGCTTCCGCCCGGACCAGAATCCGAAACTCAGCAGTGCCGCCACGGTCGGTGCCATTGCCGAAGCACTGGTCGGCCCCCTGTCACCCGCCGCCGACGGGCTCGACAGGGAACAAGCCGAACAGCTGATCCATGACGTCGTACGGCTCTGCCTGCAGGCTGTACTGGCACCGGGAGGACAGCAGCAATGAACGCACCCTTTGAGACCAACCAGGACAGCGCCTTCCTGGCGGATACCCACGAGGTCTTCAACCAGCCGCCAGGGCTGGAGGACTACAACCTCTACCGCGAGGATCGCGCCCTGCAGGAGGCGGTCCGGCGCGAGGGCGCCGCGCGGGCGGATAGCGAACTGGACGTCTACGGCGCGATCACCGGTCGACCTGATGTTATCGAACTCGGCCACAGTGCCAATGCCAACAAGCCGGAGTTCCACACCCACGATCGTTTCGGCCACCGCATCGACGAGGTCCGCTTCCACCCCGCCTACCATGAGCTGATGACCATGGCGCTGGAAGGCGGGCTCCACAGCGCGCCCTGGACCGATCCCGGCGAAGGCGCCCATGTGGCCCGTGCGGCGCGCTATTACATGCACAGCCAGGTGGAGGCGGCCCACTGCTGCCCCGTGACCATGACCTTCGCCTGCGTCCCGGCGCTGAAGAAGCAGCCGGAACTGGCGGAGTACTGGCTGCCGAAAATCCTCAACCGCCACTATGATCCCCGTAACGTGCCGGACACGGAGAAACAGGCCGTGACCATCGGCATGGCCATGACCGAGAAACAGGGGGGGTCGGATGTGCGTGCCAACACCACCAGGGCCTACCCGCTGGCAGAGGACGGGCCGGGAAAGGCCTATCAGCTGGTGGGGCACAAGTGGTTTGTCTCAGCTCCCATGTGCGATGCCTTCCTGGTCCTGGCCCAGGCGCCGGGCGGCCTGAGCTGCTTCCTGATGCCCCGCTGGCGCCCGGACGGCAGCAAGAACGCGATGCAGCTCCAGCGCCTCAAGAACAAGATGGGGAATGTGGCCAACGCCTCCAGCGAGGCCGAGCTGCGTGGCGCCCATGCCTGGATGGTGGGCGAGGAAGGCCGGGGCGTGGCCACCATCATCGAGATGGTCGCCATGACCCGCTACGACTGCATGATCGGCTCCGCCGCCGGCCAACGCCAGGCCGCGGCCCAGGCGCTGCACCACTGCGCCTACCGGGATGCCTTCGGCGGCCGCCTCAACCAGCAACCGCTGATGCAGAATGTGCTTGCGGACCTGGCCCTGGAAAGCGAAGGCTCCGTGGCCCTGACGATGCGCATGGCGCGGGCCATGGACCACCAGGATGACCCGGAGGAGCGCAACCTCGTACGCCTGGTCACGGCGGTGGGCAAATACTGGATCTGCAAACGTACCCCCCAGCACGCTTACGAGGCCATGGAATGCATCGGCGGCAGTGGCCTGATGGAGGATTGCATCATGCCGCGCCTGCTGCGCGAATCACCGGTCAACGCCATCTGGGAGGGCAGCGGCAACGTCCAGTGTCTGGATGTACTCCGGGCCATGAACCGGGAACCCGGTGTGCTCGACAGCTTCTTCACGGAAGTGAACCGGGCCCGGGGCATGAACGCGGATTTCGATGCCTTCACCAGCGAGCTGGAGAACGAATTCCGCCACAGCGACAACCTGGAATACCGTGCCCGCAACCTGACCGACCGCATGGCACTGGCCATCCAGGCCTCACTGCTGCTGCGCGGCGAGAACAGGACGGTCGCCGAGGGCTTCTGTGCGGGCCGCCTGCGCCAGCGCGACCACTTCCAGTTCGGCAACCTGCCGGACGACGTCGACTGCGCCGCCATCATCGAGCGCGCCACGCCGAGCGTGGAGGACTGATGGACCACCCCCACATCGCTGTCATGACCCTGCGCTTCCAGGTCTACGGCTGCGGGACGGTGCGGGACAAGAAACGCGTCTTCTCGGCCATGCGCCGGGTCTGGGGCAGGGAACCGGACCTGGCCGTGGCCGAGATCGCCGGTCAGGACGATCCCGGCCTGGCCACCTGGAGTGTGGTCACCACGGGCCCGGACCCTCAGCTCCTCCAGCACCGCCTGCAGGAAGTGGAGAAGGCCATCCTTGCCCGCATTGATGCCCCGATTCTCGACACACAGGTCGAAATCGACTGATGGAAGCACCCGCCGGTAGTGATGGTCCATACAGAAAAGCCGGCCCCCGAAAGGCCGGCTTTTCTGATCGATGGTGCTGGCGCCGTTACTAGTCGGTGCTCTCTTCCATCTCGTCACCGGCTTCCTCGGCTGCCTCACCCATTTCGTCTCCGGTTTCCTCGGCGGTCTCTTCCGCCTGTTCCATGGAATTTTCCTGGGTGCCGGTCATATCCTCGGTGGTTTCCTCAGCGCTGTCAGCGCCATCTTCGGCCATTTCTTCCATGTCTTCACCGGTTTCCTCCATCGAGGAATCGTCACCACAACCGGCAAGACCCAGCGCGGCTACGAGTGTAAGCCCTATCATCCATTCGCGTTTCATATCGGTACGTCCCTTTTGACTTGGAATGCACCGAATACTTTCACATTGTTTTACATCTAACGGCAATAACCGCGTTATTACCATTAATTCAGCTTTTTCAGTCCTTTACACGATTACGCCCGGCATTCCGCCGAGCGCATCACATCTCAGAGATCGTCGTTCAGCGAGATCATCTGGGTCTTGCTGATCTTGTGCCTGTAGATTTCGCGCAGGTACTTGATCGCCTTCTTGATGTTGTCCCGGTTCAGACGGATGTCGTTGATCGAGACAAAGTTGCTCCGGTCGTGACACATCTCCCGGTACTTCTTCTCATACATCGGCTTGATGGCGTACCAGTTGGTGTCGAGGATCTTCGCCGGGTTCTCGAACTCGTTGAGCATCTCGTCCACAAGCTGCTCGTCGAACTCATCGTTCTTGATGAACTGGAGCATGCTGCGGTCCAGCGTGTCGTCGAAACGGGCACTCTCAGTCGCGAAGCAACGCTTGATGTAGGCCGTGATCAGGGTCAGGAAGTCATCACTCAGGCACGGGCTCTTGACCACCAGCGTGGTCAGCGAAAGGTTCGCAGAGGCCCCGATCACAAGCGCGTAGCGCTTCAGGGTGGTGTTCGGGAAGAGCGCGTTCAGGTGTGTCTTGAGCCGGTTCAGGTCCACATAGGACAGCTTGTAGTCCTTGGGCAGCGACACAATCGAGACAATGGACGAGCAGTTCTGGAAGAAGTGCAGGTCACTCAGGGTCTCGGCATTGTAACCGGAGTCGCGGAAGCGCTTGAGCCGCTCGCGGTAACGCTCGGACTCGATCGGCAGCAGGCTCACGCCCTCGATGGCCTGGGTCACCTTGTTGAAGTGCGGCAGGTCGATGGACCGGTAGAAAAGGTCATCAATGTCCAGCCGTGACTCTTCATCAAAGCGCCGGCGGTCGCTCACATCATGGGGAGTGGTCGGCACCACGGATTCCGCATAGGCCACCGCCACCGGTCCGGCCAGGCTCATGAACAGGTCGTTGGCATCCAGGCGGATGGTCTCGCCAATGTCCACGCCCGCCCGGCGGAAGTAGTCCTCATCGTAGTCGGTGGTCACCGCCTGTGCCGTGAGGATGTTGAAGATCTGCTGGGAGATGTACTGGTTGGCGTACTTCTCCATGGCGTTCACATCCACGTACTGGATGTTGCCGTCATCCGTCTGCTCAGCGTAGCGCATGATGTCGTTGGAGATCAGCATCATGGCATTCCAGGGCCGGATGCGGTTCATCATGTTCTCGTCGCTGGTCTCCTCCGTGTCGAAGTTGTAGGAGAAGTCCCACTCTTCGGAGAGGTATTTGCACAGCAGGCGCCCGGCGTTGATGTGCAGCGCCTCGGACATCTCCACCTGGTTGTCCTGGATGTTGGGCAGAATACAGATGCCGCTGGTGAAGATGGGCTCGAAGATGAAGGCGTGGTCCTGGTTCTGCAGGCCAGTGTCCTCCAGTTTGGGATCAAAGGTCTTGCGCATGTAGGCGTACTGCTGCGCCAGCCCGAACTCCGAGGCCATGCCGGAACCAGTGCCGCCACCCGCGGAGAAGATGTAGAAATAGAGCCGCGACTGGTTCGCCTTGATACCACAGGAGTCGATCAGATAGGAGTGGATGAACTTCCAGTCCTCGTTGCTGAACTGCTGGGTATCCTTGTTGAGGATGATCTTTGCCAGGTACTGGCCGAGGATGGGCGCGTTACCCGCACCGCCGGCGTGCACCTCGGAAAGATCCATGATCTTGAGCTTGTTGTAATCGTCCAGGAGGTAGTTGTCGTCCTCCTTGTTATGGGTCAGCTGGATGCGGCCCTCAATGTCCTTGTCCAGATCCCCCAGCATCACCATGGGCTCGATCAGGAATACCGGTTTCACCGAGTTCGGTGTGGGCAGGTTGAGGCTGTTGCGGATCCAGCGCATCGGGCCCACTTCCTTCTCACGGCTGCGCCGCTCCTCGCTGTTCAGCTCCTGCAGGTAATAGGTGCGCGCACTGTGCACCAGCGCGGCCACATCCAGCGCGATGTTGGAACCGCACCGGCCCAGCCCGATCAGGCATACGGAGGGGAAGACCTGGTCATTGCGCCCCGTCTTGTCCGGAGCCGCCCCGGTAATGGTATTGGGGAACACGTTGGCCCGGAGCTCATCCAGGTTCGACAGGATCTGGTCAAGATCCTTCTCCGTGAAATACATATAGGGCTCCGGCGAGGTGGTGCTCTGGCCGCCACCGCCCGTACGGCGGCGGGTACCACCCGACTTGCCTTTGCCGCTGGATTTCGCCTGGCTGGCACGGCCATTCTTCTGTTTGGCGGTGGTCTCTTCGGCTGCGTGCTCCGTCTGCTCTTCCCCGGTCGTATTCGACTCGCTCATGACCTGATACCTGTCTCTGTGCCGCGCTGAATAGATGGTGCATTACTGGATTTTCACCCTCCACCAAGATAGCTTGCCCCGCACAATTCGCAATCCTCCGGTTGCAATTCGACACATACCCGCACGCAGCACCAGAAGCGGCGGGTGCTGGTCTGGCGTAAGCTCAGTCCTTATACTTTCTGGTTTGGGCACCTGAAGATGAAGGCCCTGCAACCATACCGGAGCCCGAGCAGTCATGAGCGGCCAGAGAAAAACCGCACAAGCCAGTCTGGAGGCGATGTACCGGATCTTCACGATCCCTGAGGCCCCGGATTCGACGCTCAGCCGTCTGGACCAGGATATATCCCGGAACCTGACTGGTTTCCTGCAGGACCACATCGTGGCTCTGGAGCGCGAGATGGGCGAAATGGAAAAGGATTTCCAGGACCCCCGCGTTCCCGAGAAACCCATCTTCGTCTCCGAACAGGCGCAGTTCCTTCTGGACAAGCTGGTCTCCCAGTCCGTCCACACGGCGTCACCCAGCTTTGTGGGGCACATGACCTCGGCCCTGCCGTACTTCATGCTGCCGCTTTCCAAGATCATGATCGCCCTCAACCAGAACCTGGTGAAGACCGAGACCTCCAAGGCCTTCACCCCGCTGGAGCGCCAGGTCCTGGGCATGCTTCACCACCTGGTCTACGGCTGTGAGGACGCCTGGTACCGGCAATGGATGCATGACCCGCATCACGCGCTTGGGGCCATGTGTTCGGGGGGTACCATTGCCAATCTCACGGCACTGTGGGTCGCCCGCAACCACGCCTTTCCCGCCGAGGGCGGATTCCGGGGTGTGCACCGTGAAGGGCTCTTCCGCGCGCTGCGTTTCTACGGTCATGAGGGGGCCGCGGTGCTGGTGTCCGAGCGGGGGCACTACTCGCTCAGCAAGGCGGCGGATGTCCTCGGGATTGGACGGGACAGCCTGATCCCCGTCGCCACGGATGCCGACAACCGAATTGATCCGGATGCCCTGCGTGACCGCTGCCTGGAGCTCCAGCGCCAGAAGATCAAGGTTCTGTCGATTGTGGGCATTGCCGGCACCACGGAAACCGGGCATGTGGATCCACTGGAAACCCTGGCGGATATCGCCCAGGAATTCCGTGCCCACTTCCATGTGGATGCGGCCTGGGGTGGGCCCACGCTGTTCTCCCGCCAGCATCGCCACCGGCTCAAGGGCATCGAGAAGGCGGACTCCGTCACCATCGATGCCCACAAGCAGCTCTACACGCCGCAGGGCGCGGGCATGGTGCTGTTCCGCAATCCGGCCTCGGTGAGCGTGATCGAACACCACGCCCAGTACATCATCCGCAAGGGGTCCAAGGACCTGGGCAGCACCACCCTGGAAGGCTCACGCCCCGGTATGGCCATGCTGATCCACTCCGGGCTGCGCATCATCGGGCGGGAAGGTTACGAGATCCTGATCGACCAGGGCATTGAGAAGGCACAGTCCTTTGCGGCCATGATCCGCGAGCATGATGACTTTGAGCTGATCACCGAGCCCGAGCTCAACATCCTGACCTACCGCTACTGCCCAGCCCGCACCCAGAAGGCCCTGGAGCAGGCGGACGGGGCTGCCGCCGAACGCATCAATGCCAGCCTCAACCGCATCACCCGCTTCATCCAGAAGACACAGCGGGAGCGCGGCAAGTCCTTTGTCTCACGGACCCAGCTGGAGCCGGCCCAGCACAACCACTACCCCTGTGTGGTGTTCCGGGTCGTTCTGGCCAACCCGCTGACCACCCACGAGATTCTCAGTGACATACTGGCGGAGCAGTCGGGCATCGCGCGTGAAGAGCGTATTGCGGGGGAGCGCCGGGCGCTGGAATCCGCCGTGGCCTCAGTGCTGGAAGGCAGGGAACAGGCGGCTCAGTAGAGCGCCTGCTCCTCCTCCAGAACATCCTCGATCACGTCCAGGAAGATCTCATCCGCCTCACTGTGCGCTTCCGGAATCCGCACGATGGTCTGGGCGCTGATCTCCCTGGCGATCTGTTCACGGGCGTCGCGCTCCTGGCGGTGCTCACGTGCGATCTCCATGCAGCGCGCGGCCACGGTGGGTTCACTCAGAACCTTGCGGATGAAGCCCCTGAGCTCATCAATGATCTTCTGCTGGCGGCTTTCAGTGGGCGTTGTCATCAATCTCTCCTGACTCGGGGCGGTTGCTGGATGATCCGTCCGCCCCAGTATAGCAATGCATCAGACAAAAATGCCGCGCAGCGTGAAATAGAACATGGCGGCCAGCAGCCCGGAGGCCGGGACCGTGATCACCCAGGCGGCGACGATCTTGAGCATCAGGTGGCGCTTGACCATCTCCTCCTGGTAGATTTTCTTCAGGCGTTTGCGCTCCTTCTTCTTCAGGCGCACTTCCGTCTGCTGTTCCTTCGCCTGCCGGATCATGGCCTCCATCTCCTCGACGGACGCCCGGCGGAAATCATCCAGAAACGCCTGCAGCTGCTCCCGGTCATCCCCCTGATGATGCTCCAGGATGCCGTGCAGACGGCTGGCATAGTTGGTCTTGAGGTACTCGCGCAGGAAGCCGACCCCGAAGACCGCACCCAGCGCTATATGGGTGGAACTCACCGGCAGCCCCAGCTGGGAAGCAATGATCACGGTAATGGCCGCCGCCAGTGCAATACAGTAGGCACGGGTCTTGTCCAGCTCCGTGATCTCACTGCCGACGGTCCGGATCAGGCGTGGCCCGTAAAGAGCCAGCCCCACGGCCAGCCCAACCGCCCCCAACAGCATGACCCACAGCGGGATGGGCGCCTGGCCGGCGATGTCACCGCTGGTGATGGCCTCATTGATCGCCGCCACCGGGCCGATGGCATTGGCCACGTCATTGGCGCCATGGGCAAAGGAGAGCAGCGCCGCCGCGAAGATCAGCGGGATGGTGAAAAGACCGTTCACACCCTCGGTGCTGTTGGCCATGGTTGCAGCCTGGCGCACAATACTGGCACGCACCACCAGAAAAGCGGCTGAAGCCACCAGCAGGCCCACCCCGGCGGCCTCCAGGAAGCTGGCATCCCAGATCTCCGGCAGCGCCTTGATGACCAGATAGGTGGCAAAGGCCCAGGCCATAACCCCAATCAGCCAGGGCACCACCCGGCGCGCCGCCATCACCCGATCCTGTTTGTACAGAACGGTCAGCTTGATCAGATAGAGGAAGGCGGCGGAAATCAGGCCGCCCAGCATCGGGGAGATGACCCAGGAGGCGACGATGCTGCCCATCACGCCCCAGTTGGCGATGGCCAGGCCACCAGCCGCCAGCCCGCCCCCGAGTACACCACCCACGATGGAATGGGTGGTGGAGACGGGCGCGCCCAGAATGGTTGCCAGATTGAGCCACATGGCCCCCGCCAGCACGGCCCCCGTCATCAACCAGATGAAGTTGCGGGGGTCACCCACCATTTCCGGATTGATGATGCCGCCCTTGATGGTGCTGATCACCTCGCCACCGGCGATCAGGGCACCGGCGGCCTCGAAGATGGCGGCAATGATGACCGCGCCGGTCATGGTCAGGGCCCCGGAACCCACCGAAGGCCCGACGTTGTTGGCGACGTCGTTGGCCCCGATGTTCATGGCCATGTAGCCGCCGAAAAGCGCGGCCACCAGCAGCAAGGGTGATCCGGGAACCGTCAGCCCCCCGAAATGCATGAAGGCCCAGATCAGGAGCAGAAAAAGAGCGCCCACCCCCAGACGAAGCAGGCGGGCAGAGGAGGCATCAGAGGACAGATAGTCGAAAGCGGCGGCGTCAGATGCGGCTGGCTGAGTCATGATTCACCACTGGGACAACGGGTTTGGGTCGCCCGCGCACTATAATGGAGGCTGTCACAAAAATGAAACATCTGCAGGACTGTGAAACCCATCGCCATGCAGCTGCACCTTGGCTACAGTGGGAGAAAGTATTTGCAGACTGCAGGTGAAGCGTGCGCTTGGCAGCCCTGAATGGCCTGATGATGGTCGCAGCAATGCTAGTGTGGCTGCCCCCGGTGGCGCAGGCCGATGCAGACGTCCGCATGCCGGTTGTGCAGCACCTTGCCGTTGACGGTGAGAGCAGTCGCTCCCCCTCGGATCTGCTGAAAAACGGGGACTGG
>JBNJDI010000081.1:0-10440 GCA_051744725.1 Pseudomonadota bacterium
GCCGAGGAGACGGCCAAGCCGATGAATTTCTGGATGGGCGAGCTGGCCTGAATCAGGCCGCCGCGGAGAGCGTGTTGCTCACGCGGTTGCGCAGGCGGCTGACCAGGGAACGGGTATTGTTCTCTGCTGCCGGCTGCTTGCCGTCCTCATTGAATTCCGGGAACAGCCGCTCGCGCATCCGGTCCGGCAGCGAGAACGCCGCCACGCGCTTGACCACGGTCGCGTACTGGCGCGGGAAGCTGTCGGCGTTGTAGTGCAGACCGTACTTCTCGCAGACGGCCTGGACCTGCGGCGAGATCTCGCGATAGCGGTACGCCGGGATGTCCGGGAACACATGGTGCTCGATCTGGTGGCTCAGGTGCCCGCTCAGGGTGTAGACCCAGCCCGGCCCGGTGAAGTTGCTGGAACCGGTGAGCTGGCGCAGGTACCAGTGGCCACGGCTCTCGTTCTCGCACTCCTCCTCGGTGAAGCTTTCCGCATCCTCGGTGAAGTGGCCGCAGAAGATCACGCTGGAGGCCCAGAGGTTGCGGATCAGGTTGGCGCCGAAGTTGCCCGCGATCACGACGGGCGCCGCAGGCAGGGTCAGCGCCGGGTAGAACGCATAGTCCTTGAACACCTGACGGCCGCCCTTGCGCGTAAAATCCCGGAGGAACGCTGCCTTCTCACGCAGGGTCACCTCGCCGCTGCGCAGCTTCTCGAACTCCAGCTCATGCGCACCGACGCCCCACTGGAAGAACACACTCAGGTTGATGAAGTTGATCATCTGCAGCAGGTGCTTGGGCTCCCAGGGTGTCTCGTCTTCCAGACGCAGCACCGCGTAACCGTAATCCCGATCCTTGCCGATGATATTGGTGTAGGTGTGGTGCTCGTAGTTGTGGGTCCGTTTCCATGAGTCGGCGGTACAGATGGTGTCCCACTCGTAGGTCTGGGAGTTGAGCTCCGGGTCGTTCATCCAGTCGTACTGGCCGTGCATCACGTTGTGGCCGATTTCCATGTTCTCGAGGATCTTGGCGATCCCCAGGGAGGCTGTTCCGGCCAGGAAAAACGGCGGGATGAAGCCCAGGGGCAGCATCGCCCGACCGCCGAATTCCAGCGTCCGGTGGAGGCGGATGATGCCACGTATGTAGTCGGCGTCCTTCTGACCCAGATCGGCCATCTGTTCGTTGCGGATGGCGTCCAGATCCTGTGCAAGATTTTCGAGCTGTTCTTCGCTGAGCTTCTGCATGATGACTCTCCTTGCAGTATCGATTCGATGTCCGGTTACAGGCTCAGCTCAACGGCGCCCTGGGGCACATTGATGCAGAGCTGGATGGTTTCCTCGCCATGGCCCGAGGCCTGGCCCGTCTGCTGATTGATGACAATGCCGCTTGTCTTGCGACAGGCGCACTGGTGACAGATCCCCATACGGCAGCCGTAGCGCGGATTCAGGCCCGCCGCCTCGGCTTCCTCAAGCAGTCGGCGATCGCCGGCGCTTTCCACTGTGATGCCGCTGCGGCTGAAGTGAACGGTCCCGCCAGCATCTTCGGTGACTACGACACCCGGCCCTACCGCAAACAGCGTGCTGCTGATCTGTTCCTCTGGAATACCGGCATCCGCCAGCAGGTTCTGGGCGTGTTTCATGAGACCAGGGGGACCGCACAGGAAGCAGTTCCGCGCCCTGAGCCCGCCGACCGCCTGCAGGTGATGCGGGCCGAGGTGGTCCGGGTTCTGCGGGTCCTGTTCCGCCGCCACAATGCGCAGGTCCAGGTTCGGCAGCCGCTTGGCCAGTGCCTGCAGCTTGCGGCCGCCGATCACATCCGCCTCCGTGCGCACGAAATACAGCAGCGTGACCGGATTACGCAGGTGACGGTCCGCCATGGCCTCGAGCTGGCTGAGCACCGGTGTAATGCCGCTGCCACCGGTGATGAACAGCATCGGGTGGCCGGGCTCCGGCGTGTGGTCCTCGCCATAGGCACGACTGATGCCGATCACGTCGCCGGGCTCGAAGTGCTCCAGCAGCCAGGGCGTGATCACACCGTCCGCCACTTTCTTGATGGTGACGGTAACCGTGCCGTCCTTCTCCCAATGGGAGGGAGCACAGGAGAGGCTGAAGGGCCGGCTGTACCAGCGGCCGTCCTTCTCCACTTCCAGGTTCAGGTGCTGGCCGGCGCGGAATCCGCCCCAGCGTTGCGCCGGGCGCAGGGTCAGGGTCTTGCTGTCATGGGTTTCGGACTCGATCGCCTCCACCCGCGCCGGGATGTAACGCTGGACCCAGAGCGGATTGATGCTCTCAAGCAGCGGATCGAAGTACACCGCCGGGTTCTCCCGGTTGAACAGCTGCTGACCCAGCCAGCGCCAGGTATCACGCCCCGGCCCGACCCGTGCCAGCAGGCCCCTGTAGGAGCGGCCCTGGCCGCGATTCACACCCTTTTCCATGTTCATTGACTCCTGCATCACAGATCCTTGTGTACATTTGTTCACATCTTGTGAACGACTGTACACAAGGGCTGGCCAGAGTGTCAACAACTGAATCGAACCGGATCACACGTTTCGATTCCGCCGCGAGGTCGGTACACTCCCGGCATCAACCCGCACGTATCCGTAAACGGCATGACCACACAGAAACGACGTCGCCCCGGCGAAACCCGGGAAATGCTCATGGAGGCCGCCCTCACCCTGGTCGGCCGCGGCCGCCACTTCGCCAGCCTGGGCATACGGGAAGTCACCCGGCAGGCCGAAGTGGTTCCCACCTCCTTCTATCGCCACTTCCGAAGCATGGATGATCTGGGGCTGACCCTGGTGGACGAACTGGGCGTGGTCCTGCGTGGGATGATGCGCGAGGCACGGGCCAACGTGAGGCATGCGGATCGGCTGATGGACGAATCAGTGGCCATCTTCGTGAACCACGTCCAGGCCAACCGCAACTTCTTCACCTTCATGGCCCAGGGGCTGGCCGGGGAAAGTCAGGCGATCCAGCAGGGCATCCGCAACGAGATGCAGTTCTTCGCCAGCGAACTGGCCAACGATCTGCGCGACCTTCGCCTGCAGACCCACCTGAGCGACGAGGATCTGGACATGACCTGTGAGCTGGTGGTGCGCACGGTGGCGTTCAGCCTTACCGACATACTCAGCATCTCAGCCGAGGACGAGGAGGGACTGGGCCGGATCCGGCGCCAGACCACCCGCTTCCTGCGCATGATCTTCATTGGCGCGGATCACTGGCAGAGCAGCTGACCCGCCCCCACGGCTCAGTTCTGATCCGGGTCCAGAAAGGCATTGCGATGGAAGCGGGCTGCGGCTTCCACTTCCGCAACGCCGCACGCGCCGGGTTCCGGGAAGCGCTCGCCCACCAGTGTCCGCAGTACGGTATGCACCCCGTGGGACAGAGCCTCAAGGTTGTAGCCGCCCTCCAGCACGAACACCAGCCGCCCGTCACAGTGGCGTTCCGCCACTGACTGGATGATCTCGGTCATCACCGACATGCCCTCATAGGACACGTTCAGGGCCAGGTCATACCAGTGGGTGTCGAAGCCGGCTGAGACCAGGATGATGTCCGGACGGAAGGCCTCCGCGGCCGGCTCCACGATCTCCCGCATGGCCTTGATATAGGCGACATCCCCTGAACCGCCGGGAAGCGGCACGTTCACGGTGCTGCCCTCGGCCATGCCCACCCCAACCTCCTCCATGAGACCGGAGCCGGGATAGAAGGGCGCGGCACGATGGATATCAATGAACAGCACATCCGGATCCGCCCAGAAGATGTCCTGGGTGCCGTTGCCGTGATGGGCGTCCCAGTCAAGGATCAGGACCCGCTCGCAACCGAAAGCGCTGCGGGCATGGGCCGCCGCCACCGCCACGTTGTTGAACAGGCAGAACCCCCGCGCACGTACCGGCTCGGCGTGATGCCCCGGTGGCCGGACCAGCGCAAAGGCCTGGCGATAACGCCCTTCAATCACCGCCTCCACCGCCGCCAGCGCCGTGCCCGCGGCGACTTCCGCGGCCAGGACGCTGCCCTCGGAGACCGCCGTGGTATCGACGTCCAGCCAGGCATTCTTGTCACGCAGGTCCTCAATGAGATCCAAGTAGCCAGTGGTGTGAACCCGGCCCAGTTCCTCCCGGGTCGCCGGCCGGCCACTCTCCATGCTGAGCCCAGGAATGGGCCGGGACGCCAGAAGGGCTGTGACCGCGCGCAGGCGGCCGGGGTGTTCCGGGTACTTCCACTGGGCATTGAGCCCGGCAAGGATTTCGCGGATGCGCCGGTCGAGGCGACCGGGCAGGAAAGGTACGTCCACATCCGGCTCGTGCGCCAGCATGCGGTCATCGTGAAAGAGCGCTATGAGTCCGTCCGGCATCGCCGCCTCCGTATGCTCGCGGCGTCACTGTCCCTGCCGCGTGCCTCCACTATACGCCCCCGACAAACACTGACAAGTACCGGGCGCGGTGCTGGAAAGGGCCTCAGCCGGGGATTTTCAGGCGGCGGTTACGCCAGTGCCCCAGAAGACCATAGCGGGGGCTGAGCAGGAACGTAACCAGGAAGAAGACGCCCGTCATGGCTGCCATGGTTCCCCCCACGGACACATCCAGCGCCACCGCCAGCGGGTAGCCACAGAGCGTGGCCGCCACGCCCAGAAGCACGGCCAGCATCAGCATCAGCGACAGCCGGTCGGTCAGCAGATAGGCGGTTGCCGGGGGCACGATCACAAAGGCGATGAACAGGACCGCCCCCACGGCATCGAACGCGGCAACGGCGGTGACACTGGTCAGCCCCAGAAGCAGATAGAACAGCAGTGTCGGCGCCAGCCCCAGGGCTGCCGCCAGCTGGCGGTCAAAGGTGGCGATCTTGAGTTCCTTGTAGAAGGCCAGCACGAACAGCAGGTTCACCAGGGTCACCAGGGACATCCAGATGACCGCCTGGGGAATCTCCCATCCCCAGAGCACCAGGGTATCCAGCCAGACGAACCCGATCTCACCCAGCAGTACGGTATGGGTATCAATATGGATATCCCGGGCATAGAGGTTGAGCAGCAGCACGCCGGTTGCGAAGAGCACCGGAAACACAAGCCCTATGGCCGCATCCCGCTTCACGCGCCGGGTACGTGCCACCATCTCCGTGAGGAACACCGTCAGCACCCCCGTCATGGCTGCACCCGCGATCTGGAGCGGCCCGGACTGGGCTTTGGTCAGCAGCCACACCACCACGATACCGAAAACGATGGAGTGGCTGATGGCATCGGAGAGCATGCTGTTGCGTTGAAGAACCAGAAAGGTGCCCACCAGCGACCCCGCCGTCGCCACCAGCGCCCCGGTCAGCAGGATCATGTAGACCGGATCGGCAAAGAATGCCTGCATCACGCCGCTTCCTCCTCGGCCATGCCCAGCCGTTCCAGTACCTTCTCAGCCTCCTGATAGCCCGCATCGGTCAGGGCCCAGTGCGGTCCTTCGACCCGCATATGGCTGGCGGGTACGATAAAACCACGCTCGTGAAGGCGTTTCAGGATCGGATCCGTGGCCACCCCGTAGAAGCTGTCCAGCATGCTGCGCTCCACCGGATAATGGGGATCCTCGTGGTGCTGCGCCAGCTTGTACAGGGTGGTCAGCATCTGGCGCTGGCCGATGGCCCGGCGCTCACGCCAGAGCGCAAACCAGGACCAGAGCATGCCCCTTCCCGGCGCCAGCAGCAGCGACACCGCCACCAGCACCGAGGCGGCCAGAACCACTACCGGCCCGGTCGCCAGATGCGGCACAGTGGCACTGAACAGCACCCCCACGATGCCGGAGACCACCCCCATCGCCATGGCCAGCAGGATCATGTGCTCCAGGCGCGTAACCCACTGGCGGGCCGCGGCGGCCGGGGCGATCACCATCGCTGTCATCAGCACCACGCCCACCATCTGGAGCCCGACAACCACTGCCAGGGCGATCATGGCAGTCAGCAGACCCTCCAGAACCACCACGGGCAGGCCGATGGAGCCGGCGAAAAGAGGGTCGAAGGTGACCAGCTTGAGCTGCTTCCACAGCACCATCACCAGAAGCATTGCGAGGAGCGTGACGCCGCCCATGAACCACAGATCCTCACGGCGCGTGGCGGCGGCCTGGCCAAACAGGAAGGTGTCCAGGCCGCCCTGGGAGGCGTTGGGCATGCCCTGTATCCAGGTCAGCAGCATGACACCGAGCGCGAAGGACACACTGAGGGCGATGCCCAGGGCCGCATCCGTCTTGATCCGGCTGTAGCGCACCACCATCTGCACGAAGAGGGCGGCAGCCACCGCCGTGACCAGGGCCCCGGCCATGATCCAGCCCAGGTGGCGCGTGCCCGCGATGAGGAAACCGATGCAGACACCCGGCAGGGCCGCATGGGCCAGGGTATCGCCCATCAGGCTCTGCTGGCGCAGCACCGCGAAAGAGCCCAGCAGACCGCTGACCATCCCCAGAAGCGTCGCGCCCAGGAGCACGTTCTGGACGGTGTAGTCGCCCAGCAGCGCCAGCATCAGCCACCCACCTCACGGGGCACGGCATCCGCCTGCTCTTCCCCGGAATCCGGATCAAGGAGCGCGATGCGCCCGCCATAGGCGCGGCGCAGGTTGGCCCCGGTGTAGATGTCGCGCACACGCCCCTGGGCGATCACACGCACATTGAGAATCACCAGCCAGTCAAAATAGTCGCGCACGGTCTGCAGGTCATGGTGCACAACGATGATGGTCTTGCCCGCGTCCCGCAGTTCCTGGAGCAGGGCCACCACGGCCTTCTCGGTGGTGGCATCCACGCCGGCCATGGGCTCGTCCAGAAAGAGCACATCCGCGTCCTGCACCATGGCGCGGGCCAGGAAGACCCGCTGCTGCTGGCCGCCGGAAAGCTGGTTGATCTGGCGCCCCGCGAGTGCCTCCATTCCCACGGACTCAAGGGCTTCCATGGCACGCCGGCGCTCCTTCCTGCCGGGCCAGCGCAGCCAGCCCAGCTGAGCGTAGAGCCCCATCATGACCACGTCCTGCACCGTCGTGGGGAAGTCCCAGTCCACTGCCGAACGCTGGGGCACATAGGCCACCCGCCGCACCGCCTGGCGCGGCGGATACCCGTGCACGCAGATGTGCCCTGCCGTGGGCCGGATCAACCCCAGAACCGTCTTGAGCAGGGTACTCTTACCGGCCCCGTTGGGCCCGATGATGGCGGCCATGACCCCTGGAGGGATGTTCACATCAATATCCCAGAGCACCGGCCGGCCTTCGTAGGCCACCGTCAGATCCTCGATGTGCAGGGCCAGATCCGGTTCGTGGCGTTGTGTGCAGCTCATTGCTCTCCCCGCCTGTTCTGATCCCAATGGTCGGCCAGCCGTTCCGGCCAGGGCGCGACGGTGCCGCCAAGCCCCTCCGTGATGGCTTCCGTGTTCGAGCGGAGCATCCCGATGTAGGTGCCGGCTTCGGTCCCGCGCTCACCCATGGCGTCCGAATACAGCTCTGCCCCCACCTGCAGCTCATGCCCCTGGTTGGCCGCCCCCTGGACCACGGATTCCACTGTGCGGCTACTGATGGTGCTTTCAACAAAAATCGATGGGACACCACGCTCAGCCATGGTATCCACCACATGGCGGATGTCGGCGATCGCCGGTTCACTGTCCGTGCTGATGCCCTGGATCCCCATCACCTCCAGATCATAGGCATTGCCGTAGTAACCGAAGGCATCATGGGCGGTGACCAGAATCCGCCGCTCCTCCGGGATCGAGGCGATGCTGTCATGAACCCACTGGTCGAGCGCCTCCAGGTCCGCCCCATAGGCGTCGGCGCGCTGCGCCATGGCGCCACTGCAGTCAGGTGCCACTTTCTGGAGTGCCTGTGCAACCGTGGGCACGATCCGGATCCAGCGCCCGGGGTCCATCCAGAGGTGCGGGTCCACCCCGTAGGTCTCGTCCTCGTCGGCCATCAGAAGCTGGTCATCGGCCATGGACTCCGGCGCCACCGCCAGGGTCATCTTGCGCTTGCCCAGCTGGGAGAGAACGGACCCCAGCTGCCCCTCCAGGGAATAGCCGTTGTAGAGAATGGCGTCCGCATTGCGCAGCCGGTAGATGTCACTGGCGCGGGCCTCGTAGAGATGCGGGTCAACGCCCGGCCCCATCAGCGCCTCGACCTCAACACAGTCCCCGGCGATATTGCGGGCGACATCGGCGATCATCCCGGTTGTCGTCACCACACTGGCAGCCCCGGCCATTGCCGGGAAGCCGGTCACAAGCAGCAGAGCGGACCATCGCAGAAACCGTTTCATGGGAATACCCGTCAGCCTTCACTGTGCCCAGTTTAGAAAGAATTTTAACAGCATTGCAAACCTTTTTAGCTCCGGCTAACTTTTATAGCACCACTGTTGTGAACGGCCGCTCTCTTGGCTATAGTCGGCGATATGACCAGTGAATCCAGAACCACCACCTCCGACGCCGACGACAGCCTGCCGCCACCCGAGCAGCACGCACGCCAGTACGCCGCCGTGCGGGATGCCCACGAGACGGAGCTGATCGAGGACTACGTGGAACTGATCGGCGACCTGCTCGACCACGCCGGCGAGGCCCGGGCCACCGACATCGCCGCCCGCATGGGCGTCCGCCAGGCCACGGTTGCCCGCATGATCCGGCGCCTGAACGAGCTCGGATTCGTGACCAACGAGCCCTACCGCTCCATCTTCCTGACCGAGCGCGGCCGCGCCATGGCCAACGACTCGCGCAGGCGCCACGCCGTGGTTCTGCAGTTCCTGCGCAGCCTGGGCGTGGACGATGCCACCGCACGCATCGATGCCGAAGGCATGGAACACCACGTCAGTGAGAAGACCCTGGATGTGATGCGCGATTTCACCAGCAGACGGAATAATGGTGGCGACTGACCACAAGCCGTGGTAGGGTACCGCCCTGCGTTGTTCCCTCCGCCTTCCCCGGTCGTCCAGACGACCCCAGTTTCGCCGGTTGGTCTCCGCACGCTTATCGCGGACTGCATATTGCCAGGGCCATTCCCGACAAGCCGACAATCTGCCCTTCCCTGTTTACGGGGGCATCGGGCAACACCCGCTCTGGCGTATTGAACAGGAAAGACCGAATGTCCTTTGACTCCCTCGGCCTGCGGGCTGAACTGAACCGTTCCATCAAGGAACAGGGTTATGACCAGGCCACCCAGATCCAGCAGCAGTCCATCCCGGCTGCGCTGGCCGGCCGCGACCTGATGGCCAGTGCCCAGACCGGCACCGGCAAGACTGCGGCTTTCACCCTGCCGCTGCTGCAGAAGCTTTCCGAAGGCAAGGCACAGGGCGGCCGGCCGCGCGCCCTGGTACTCACCCCCACCCGTGAGCTCGCCGCCCAGGTGGAAGACAGTGTGCGCGTCTACGGCCGTCACCTGCCCCTGCGCTCCGTTGCCATCTACGGCGGCGCCGGCATTGGCCCGCAGATCCGCCAGCTCAAGAGCGGCATGGATATCCTCGTGGCCACACCCGGGCGCCTGATGGACCACATGGAACGCGGCACCGTGGACCTGTCCGCCATTGAGGTGCTGGTGCTGGACGAAGCGGACCGCATGCTGGACATGGGCTTCCTGCCGGCGATCGAGAAAATCGCCCGCACCCTCCCCGATGCCCGCCAGACCATGCTGTTCTCCGCCACCTTCTCCGAGCCCATCCAGAAGCTGGCGCGCAAGTTCATGAACGAGCCGGAACTCATCCAGACCGGTGAGCGCAACGGCACCGCCGAGAAGGTCGACCAGAGCGCCTACATGGTGGACGGCGGCCGCAAGCGGGAACTGCTGACGCACCTGATCGGCACCCAGAACTGGCGCCAGGTGCTGGTCTTCACCCGCACCAAGCGCGGCGCCGACCAGCTCGCCAAGCAGCTCGAGACCGACGGCATCCGCTCCGCCGCGATCCACGGTGACAAGAGCCAGGGCGCACGCAACAAGGCGCTGAAGGCGTTCAAGCACGAGAACGTGCGCGCACTGATCGCCACGGACGTGGCAGCACGCGGCATCGACATCGACCGGCTGGAATACGTGGTCAACTACGACCTGCCGGACAACCCGGACGACTACGTGCACCGGATCGGCCGTACCGGCCGCGGCGGCGAGAGCGGCTCGGCCGTGTCCTTCGTCAGTGGCCAGGAGAAAGGCCAGTTCAACAGCATCCGCAAGGTCGTCAGCCGTGAGATTCCCGCAGGCGTGGAAGCCGGTTTCGAGCCGGTCCAGAAGAGCGGTCCCGCCCCGAAACGCGGTGGTGGTGGCCGCCCTGGTGGTGGTGGTCGCCCCGGTGCAGGCCGTAACGGTCCGCCGCGGCGTCGTTAAACCCGGATCAATTCCGGTGTAGGAGCGAGCCTTGCTCGCGATCATCCCAGATCGCTTGCAAGGCAAGCTCCTACAGGGTGACGCTTACGGCCACGTAGGCGCCATACCCCATCAACAGCACGACCCCCTCCAGGCGACTCAATCGCCGTCCGCTGACCAGGAACAG
>JBNJDI010000082.1:0-10185 GCA_051744725.1 Pseudomonadota bacterium
GATCAACTCACGCCCCTGAGGGCGCCCTTACGGTGTCTTTGTTCGGAGAGAACGTCTTACACCGTCTGCGCAGGCATTGCTTTAACCCCTGTACCGGATTGGCTTCGGGGACCTGCGGTCTTTGACAGCCCGGCTCACGCCCAGACTACAAAGCTTGTTACGGGCGCCGCGCGCGGCGCCCGGTGTTGCGCAACCCGTCAGATGGACAGAGTTGACTGATCGATGGTGAGCCCCGGCCCCATGGTGGAGGACAGTGTCACCTTCTTGAGATAGATACCCTTGGCCGTGGAGGGCTTGAGCTTCTTCAGATCCCCCAGGAGCGCTTCCACGTTCTCGCGGATCGCCTGGGCATCGAAGCCGACGTTACCAACGCCGCAGTGCACAATGCCCTTCTTGTCGGTCCGGAACCGGACCTGACCGGCCTTGGCGTTACCAACAGCGGTCTCAACGTCCGCGGTCACTGTGCCCACCTTGGGGTTCGGCATCAGGCCGCGCGGCCCCAGGATCTGGCCCAGCTGGCCGACAACGCGCATGGCGTCGGGCGTGGCGATGACCACATCAAAGTTCAGGTCGCCGCCCTTGATCTGTTCCGCCAGATCATCCATGCCAACCACGTCGGCACCGGCTTCGGTGGCCTTGTCCGCGTTCTCGCCCTGGGCGAAAACGGCAATCCGGACGCTCTTGCCCGTGCCATTGGGAAGGACGGTGGAACCACGCACTACCTGGTCGGATTTCCGGGCATCAACACCCAGATTCACGGCCAGGTCCACGGATTCCTGGAAATTCGTATACTGATCAAGATCCTTCAGGATATCGACCGCTTCGTCCACGCTGTAGACGCGGGTACGGTCAACCTTTTCGCGGATCAGCTTCTGGCGCTTGCTCAGTTTTGCCATCTCAGAGCCCCTCCACATTCAGGCCCATACTGCGTGCCGTGCCTGCGATGGTACGCACTGCAGCGTCCATATCGGCGGCCGTCAGATCAGGCTCTTTGGCTTTCACGATCTCTTCCAGCTGCTCCCGGGTTACCTTGCCCACCTTGTCGGTGTTGGGCTTGCCCGAGCCAGTTGAGATACCTGCTGCTTTCTTGAGCAGCACCGGCGCCGGCGGCGTCTTGGTGACGAAGGTGAAGCTGCGGTCACTGTAGACCGTGATGACCACCGGAGTCGGCAGCCCAGGCTCCATGTCCTGCGTTTCGGCGTTGAACGCCTTGCAGAACTCCATGATGTTCAGGCCGTGCTGACCCAGCGCCGGACCCACGGGGGGACTCGGATTGGCCTTGCCCGCCGCGACCTGCAGCTTGATGTAAGCTTCGATTTTCTTAGCCACGATAACCTCCTGATGGGTTCAAACGCCTTATTGGCTCCCCGTTGAGACAGAAAGGCACGTGGTACCTGTCAGGCCCACGTGCCTTTCTCCGGATGGCCCTCAGTCTTTCTCGACCTGGCCAAATTCCAGTTCGACCGGCGTGGACCGGCCGAAGATCAGAACCGCCACTTTCACGCGGCTCTTGTCGTAGTCGACTTCCTCGACCACGCCATTGAAGTCCGCAAACGGCCCCTCGATGACACGGACAATCTCGCCCGGCTCAAACAGCGTCTTGGGCTTGGGCTGCTCGGCGCCGGTCTCGACACGCTGAAGGATGGCATCCGCCTCCTTTTCAGTGATCGGCGCCGGCTTGTCCGGCGTGCCGCCAATGAAACCCATCACCCTGGGCGTGCTCTTGACCAGATGCCAGGTCTCGTCGGTCATCTCCATCTGGACCAGCACATACCCCGGATAGAACTTGCGCTCGCTCTTGCGCTTCTTGCCCTCACGCATTTCGACGACCTCTTCGGTGGGCACAAGAATCTCACCAAAAAGATCGTCCATGTTATTGAGCTGCACCCGTTCCCTGAGGGACCGCATGACATGCTTTTCGAAGCCGGAGTAGGCGTGAATCACGTACCAGCGTTTCGCCATGTGCCGCTCTCTGTTAACCGATCAAACTTGAGACAATCCACGCCACCAGAGAATCCATCCCCCACAGGATCAATGCCACCAGCAGCACAAAGCCAAGCACAATGGCCGTGGTCTGCAGGAGCTCCTGACGGGTCGGCCAGACCACCTTGCGGATCTCGACCTTGGCTTCTCTCATAACCCGGGCCAGCTGACGCCCCTTTCCCGTCTGCAGCGCGACAGCACCGGCCACAAGCGCCAGCGCCACCAGTGCCAGCGTACGGTAAAGAAGGGACTCACCCCCGTAGTAATGGTTGCCGGCTACACCTGCCGCCACCAAAGCAACAACGACGACCCACTTTATGGTATCAAAGCGGGTCGTCGCCTCTCTGGAACTGGATTCCATAGGGTTCAACTTTGTGGGTGCCGAAATAAATGGCAGGCCAGGAGGGAATCGAACCCCCAACCTGCGGTTTTGGAGACCGCTGCTCTGCCAATTGAGCTACTGGCCTGCACCGAAACTTTGTATTACTCGATAATCTTGGTCACCACGCCTGCGCCGACAGTCCGGCCGCCTTCACGTACCGCAAAGCGCAGCCCGTCTTCCATCGCGATCGGCGCGATCAGTGTGGCCACCAGCTTCACGTTATCACCCGGCATGACCATCTCAACGCCTTCCGGCAGCTCACAGGTGCCGGTCACGTCCGTGGTCCGGAAGTAGAACTGCGGGCGATAGCCGGTAAAGAACGGCGTGTGGCGACCACCCTCGTCCTTGCTCAGGACGTAGATCTCGCCCTCGAACTTGGTGTGAGGCGTGATGCTGCCCGGCTTGGCCAGAACCTGGCCACGCTCAACGTCGTCACGCTTGGTGCCACGCAGCAGCGCGCCGATGTTCTCACCCGCACGGCCCTCGTCGAGCATCTTGCGGAACATCTCAACACCGGTGCACACGGTCTTCTGCGTCTCGCGCAGACCCACGATCTCCACCTCGGAGCCGGTCTTGACCACGCCGCGCTCAACACGACCGGTCACAACGGTACCGCGACCGGAGATCGAGAAAACGTCCTCGATCGGCATCAGGAACGGCTGATCAATGGCGCGCTCGGGCTCGGGAATGTGCGCGTCCATTTCCTTGATCAGGTTCGCCACCGCGGTGGTGCCGTAGCCGTTGTCGTCCTTGCCTTCCATCGCCATCAGCGCGGAGCCGGTTACGATCGGCGTGTCGTCGCCCGGGAAGTCGTACTCGTTGAGCAGCTCCCGCACTTCCATCTCAACCAGCTCGAGCAGCTCCTCGTCATCGACCATGTCGGCCTTGTTGAGGAACACCACGATGTGCGGCACGCCAACCTGGCGCGACAGCAGGATGTGCTCGCGGGTCTGCGGCATGGGGCCGTCAGCGGCGGAGACCACCAGGATCGCGCCGTCCATCTGCGCCGCGCCGGTGATCATGTTCTTCACATAGTCCGCGTGGCCGGGGCAGTCAACGTGCGCGTAGTGGCGGCTCTCGGAGCCGTACTCCACGTGGGACGTGGCGATGGTGATCCCGCGGTTCTTCTCTTCCGGCGCGTTGTCGATCTGGTCAAACGCACGCGCCTCACCGCCGAACACTTCCGCACTCACGCGCGTCAGCGCCGCCGTCAGCGTCGTCTTGCCGTGGTCGACGTGACCAATGGTGCCCACGTTGATGTGCGGCTTATCTCTTTCGAATTTTTCCTTAGACACTTGACCTATCTCCCGCGCCGTTGCCTTTCTTCGTTATGTTACGCCAGCCTTCAGCTATAGAACTGGAGCTCATGGGCGGACTTGAACCGCCGACCTCACCCTTACCAAGGGTGTGCTCTACCACTGAGCTACATGAGCCCACGACAACCTGGAGCGGGTGGCGGGAATCGAACCCGCGTCATCAGCTTGGAAGGCTGAGGTAATAGCCACTATACGACACCCGCAAAATATGGTGGAGGGGGCAGGATTCGAACCTGCGAAGCTTTCGCGTCAGATTTACAGTCTGATCCCTTTGACCACTCGGGAACCCCTCCGTCTCGCAGCCGGCCCGAAGACCGTCTGCTTGAAAACGGTGCTGATCTGGAGCTGGTGGAGGGAATCGAACCCCCGACCTACTGATTACAAGTCAGTTGCTCTGCCTGCTGAGCTACACCAGCTCTGTATCGCCAATCAGCGAGGGCAGTATCCTAAGGATTTTCCGCCGGCTTTGCAACACCCTCGTCTGCTTCAATCGTGCGGATCGACTCCACCCTCGGTATATTGGCCTCGGGTACATTGTCCTGCTCCGGTGGCGGAAGACGTTCAGCCAGCAGAAAGACCCCCAGATTGGCCAGAAAGAGTAATCCGAACAGAATCCGCACGCACACTCCCGTGTTTCAGCAGCTGTCACTGGTTTCGGCCATTACAGCATCCATGCCCAGGAAAACGAGGTCTGGCTCGACAACCGGCGCCACCGGCATACCCGCCGCTGCGGCCACTGCATCCCCGCCGGTCAGGATCATGGCACCACGCCCCTGCCAGTAATCCGCACTCCGGGCCACCAGAGCCTGCATGAGCCAGGCAATGCCGTGATGGACACACTCGGATGTTGTTACGCCGGGCGCAGCGCCAGCCCCATCGACAGAATCCGGGCGAACGCCCGAGGTTCCCGCGCCAAGCGACTGCGCCATGAGTGCCCCGCCGGGAAGGATATAGCCTCCCTGATGATTGCCTGAAGCGTCCACATGGTCAACGGTGATGGCCGTTCCCGCATCGACAATCGTAATCGGACCTTCCCAGCCGCTGTAGGCGCCAAGCATCGCCAGCCAGCGGTCAACCCCCATCTGAGCGGGATCACTGTATGCATTGACCACACCGCACTGACGGCGGGACGGCGCAAACTCCATAACCCGCACATGACCTCCGGAGACCAGGCTGGCCTTCAGTTGCCGGGCCCGCTCGCCAGCAACGGAGGCGAACTCCAGCTGCACTACCCTGCGGGAATCCACGCCTTCAATGCCCTCAGCGCCAATCGCCTCCCATGCCTGATCACCCCGCGCGATGACCGTGCGGTCTGCATTGAGACACCGCCAGTGGACCCGGGAATTGCCCGCATCAACCTGCAGAATCAATCGGGACCTCCAGGCTCACTTCTCCAGCATTCAGGAGTATCGCCTCGCCATCCGCAGTCCGGAGCCGCAGCTGCCCGGATGAGTCGATGCCATCACCGATGCCCCGGCAGTCCCTGCCCCTCACGGCCACCTGCCGCCCCCGTAGCACATCATAGCGGGCCCACTCATCCGGAATGGCCGGATCCGAACCGAGCCCGAGATCCGCCAGTGATGTCAGAATCCCCTCGATCAATGCCGCAGCAAGACGGTTTCGCCCGCCCTCTGGCACCTGCCCCTCCCGGGCCAGGGAGGTCCAGGGCTGGTCAATCGCGGTTTCCGGCGCGGTCATATAGACGTTCAGGCCCAGACCGATCACCAGCCGCAGCTCATCCTGGGCGGAGCCCTGAAGTTCCGTCAGGATGCCTGCCACCTTGCGGCCATTAAGCCACAGATCGTTGGGCCATTTGATCCCCAGCCCGTCTATGCCAAGTCCCGCCAGGGCCCGGACCGCGCCCAGGCCAGCCCGGAGGGTCACACCCTGAACCGCAGCGGGCCCGGCATCGGTTTCCAGGCCGACGCTGAGATAGAGGTTGCGCGCGAAGGGGCTGACCCAGCTCCGCCCCCGGCGACCGCGACCCTGCAACTGCTGCTCGGCGAGACAGATGCGGGAAACTCCGGAATAACCGGAATGGTCCATCAGGAGGGTGTTCGTTGATTCAACGACCGGCTCGAGCATGAGCTCGGGCTGAGGGTCCTGACCGGCCAGAGCCGATTCGATGGACTCCCGGGAGAGCAGGTCCAGCGGTTCAGCCAGCCGGTACCCCTTGCCCCGCACGGACTCCACGTTCAGGCCGATCTCTTCAAGCCGGCGCAGCTGCTTCCAGACGGCGGTGCGGGTCACACCCAGCCGCTCCGCCATTTCAGTCCCGGAATGGAGCTGGCCATCCGCCAGCAGATGGATCAAAGGATAGGGATGCATGTGGTCTCCTTGCCTGATCCGGCTAAGGTAACCAACACAGCAGGGGAAAGGAACACCTCAGGGGATGGGTGTGGCGTTCAGGTTGGATTCCATATCCATGTTCTGGATGCTGACGCCCTGCAGGGCTGTCGCCGAGGAGCTGTTGCCGCTCCCATCGTTATGGACAAGATCCACACTGCCCACATTGAGCTCCCTGAACCGTGTGTGCGTGCTTACATGGAAGCTCGGTTGCAGCCCGTCCGCGGAGTCCGCTTCACGGACGTCCACCGTCAGCTCTGTCTGGACACCGAACTCATTGTTCCCCGAACCCAGTCCATCGGACGTGTGGATGTTGTCGAGCACCAGCTGCATTCCGGTTCCGTTCTCAGCATTGCCGTCGGCATCCGTGGTCCGGCCGGTCTCCCACAGGAAGCGGTTCCGCTGATCACCCACTGCCTCGCTGAAGATGCTGGTCAGAGCCAGCCTGAGCCCTTCCTGGCCTTCCGGGCCCGTAATCACCATCTCGTTGTCCTGGCCGTAGCGCTGCCAGACGATGCGCCCGAAACTGGCGCCGTCTTGCGCATCGCCTACGCGCAGATTGCCCACATCCATGGTGCTCCATGCCTCTCCCTGCATGACACGGAGACCATTCTCCACCACGTCGAGCGTCATATCCCGGATGTGCCCCTCGTAGGACAGATCGTCCGCCCAGACTCCCTGACCGGACTCCTCGGTCAGGGACCCGATACGGCCATCCTCGATAAACAGATCCGAGTTGATGGTGACTCCGTCGCCATTGGGACCGCCCGGAGTCAGCGTGTACTGCCCATCCATGTTCCCGAACTCAAAGGAACGGAAAACGCCCAGAGCGCTCAGAAGCTCCGCGCCCGCCTGCACGTCAGCACCTTCCGCGGAGCCCTCGGACCCGACACGGATCCCATCCATGCGGTAGCCGCCGGAAATCCCGTCAAAACCAACCCGGAGCCCTTCGTGGAACTGGGTGCCGCCGAGCTCCTCATCACCGGTCACGTTGACGGTCACATCGCCGCGCCCCCAGGACTGTATCCCATCAAAAAGCACCGAGTTGCCATCAGTCGTCCAGGTCAGCCCGGCGTCCGCGAGACTCCATTCAGAGGCGAAGCGCATGCCTTCGTCACCCGCATCCGGGTGCCCGCCCGCCATCACGTAAAACTGGTTGCCGAACGCATCACCGTTGATGGTCTGGTTCTCATAGAGCCAGCTCAGGTTGACCGAGCCGACACTGCGTCCGCCATCCCGGGTTCCGGCATCAACACCCAGCCGGATGTCATCGATACTGAGATTGCCTTCGGCACTGGATCCGTCCCCATTGAGGGTAAAGGCCAGCCCCTGACGGCCCTCCTCCGTGAAATCCTCCCCTACCTCGACACGCAGGTCCTGGACCGAGGAGCTGCCGGTCATACCACTGAACTCAACGCCATAACCGTTGGTCTTATAGAGAAAATCGCCCGTGTTGAGGGTCGTATCGGCATTGATCCGGATACCTTCCGGGCCCTGACGGCCACCTCCCCCGCTGATCTCAAACTCGGAGACAAAATCCTGATCGATCTCGAAACCACCCATGCTGGGGCGACTGCTCTGATCACCCCGAACCGGTGTTTCGCCCTCCGCGTACCGGATCGCAGCGATATCCACGTACAGGTCAGTCGGTGCAACGTAATGGATGACCTCGTTCTCAACATCCAGCGTGTGATCCGAGGCGTTGACGAACATGGTCACGTCATCAAGAAAGAGCTGATGCCCATTGGTCTGGTAGCCAAAACGCGAGTCCAGCATCGAGAAGAAGGAGTTGAAGGTATACCCCTCCTCTGAAAGCGCCCCGCCCGGCGTAATCCGGAACCAGCCGCTCATGTCGCGGTCCATCCAGAAGGACCCCATGCTTCGGGCGCCACTGTCATCCAGCGAGACTCCCCCCACGGATACACGCTCGTCCTGAATATCGAGCCCGATCTCAAGGCTGCCGTCGCTCAGAAGGTCCAGCTCATAGTCCCTTCTCGCCCGTCCATCGGGATCGGACGCTGACCCGACACGGATGTCCTCCAGATGTATACCACTGTCATTGGTGAAGTAACTGAAACGATCCATGGAGGCTTTGTGGGCCATTTCGACGGTAGCGCCCGCCTGCCCCTGAACACCGGCCAGTTCCGTATCGTCCATGGCTTCCATGGCATACACCTGACCCGTTGCCACGTAGAGCGCCACACCTGCTACAGAGAACCAGCGAAGGGATACCGGTTTCGTCATGGGTCAGGGCTCCGTCGGGAAGATCAATGCATTGCCGTCCATGGTCACCTCACCGCCAATGTCCACATTCAGGCGATCCACCTGGCGGAAATCGCTATCGCCGGGGCGAGCGGTTGAGCTTGTTGCCATGGTGTAGCTGAAATCCGTAAAGCGGGCAGTGTCCGGAAGGCCGATCTCAATCACCTCCCGATTGAAATCCGCTGCGTCGGACCCGAACCCGGTATCGTCTCCGGTAATCAGGCGGGTGGCCAGCGTCAGCCCCATGAACTCGAAAGTCCCCTGTAGATCGTCCAGGACAATCCAGCCACCGCCCTGATTGAGCTGTGCGGCAACCCGGGCCCCACAGCGCTCGCCCTCGCCGCAGTCAAACCCGACAGCCTCCCCTTTCAGAGGGCCACCGGACTCATTGAAGGTCACATCCCCGGAAAGTGACATACCGCCATACTGCCCGCTGACGCCTGATAGGTCCTGGTCACTCATCGACTCCATCTCGGCAGCAGCGTTCGCGGCTAGGCCGAGGGCCCCCAGAACTGCAATCACGATGTTGCGCATGGAATGCCCCTGAATCGCCATATCAGTCCAGGCTCCTTGTGGTCACATCCAGCTTCTGGAAGAGCATCCCCTTCATTCGGGTTGCTCCCATCTCCTGGCCACCCACCTCCAGACTGCCGACTTCGATGTCACTGCGGTATTCATCGTCGGTGTAGTAGTCACTGTAGAAATCGTAGGTGGCGTCATCGTCGCTGGAGCCGTCGCCCGCCTCATTGATGGGGTCCGGCGAGCGGGCATCATTGATCGCCTTGAGCTCCAGACGGAAGTTTCCGGGACCCGCAACGACCTCACCGTCAGTCATCACCTCCTGGCCCACGCCGAGTACGCCCATGAACAGCGGCTGATGCTCATTACCCAGGGCCAGTTCCATCATGAAATCATTGAAGGCGATCTCGGTGTTGCAGCTGGTTCCGCCCTGCTCGCAGGCACTGACCGTCAGGCTCGGCGTATAGAAATTGGTCTGGATCCGGCCTCGCAGCTGCTGGCGGCTGTCATCAGAAGTCGCCCCCCAGAGCTGGATGTAACTGCCGTCCACAACGGCCTTCTCGGCATGGAAATTCACGGACTTGGCCGGAGCGCTACCGGACTGCACGGTTGCCTCGAATCCCAGGTCCATGCGCTCACCCCGGATATCCTGATCCGGATCCGGCGCCCGGCTCACACAGCCGGTATCCGTTCCGCCCGGCAGACAGGCGACGCCCTGGTCCTGCGCAACCTTTTCGGGGGCTGCATACTCAAAAACCGCTTTACCGGAAGCATCACCACCGATTCCATCACCATCCAGAAGATCGATCCCGAAGGGGTTGGTCAGGCGCCCGAGATTGACCGTCTGGAGATTCTCACCCCGCTCGCTGCCGCTACCCCCGATGTAGAGCTGATCCACCAGCACTTCGACATCCTCTCCGGCCTCGTTGGTGATGCCGCTCAGTCTGAAGGTCTGGTCATTGTCCGGATCATGCCCATGAGCAAAACGGAAGTCTTCCATGACGATCCCGACTCCCTGCCCCCGGACATCAGCCATTTCGCTGTTGCTCATGGGCTCCATGCCGGACGCCCAGGCTGCCGCCGGTACGCCCGATAGAAAGAGCAGCACCAAACGAATGGACGTTTTCAGGGTTCTGTCCGCCAATTGCCAAACTCCTGAGCCGAAAGCGGGAGCGGGAATTTCCTTGTATCCAGCATACTCAGGCAGCCCGGCAATGCTTTGAATCAGTCAGCAGTTTTTCGCGGGCGGCCGGCAGGAGGGGTATTGATTGCGGGGAATGAGAGCTTTATCACACACAAAAAAAAGCCCCGCACGGCGGGGCCGGCGGGGCTTTGGGCGTAAGAGCCTGACGATGACCTACTCTCACATGGGATCTC
>JBNJDI010000083.1:0-9516 GCA_051744725.1 Pseudomonadota bacterium
ACCAGCAGTACCGGGCGGTCCGGAAGGCGCTCGAACGGATATTCAGGTACCGCTGTGAACCCATCCATGGGCGCTGGCGCGATGACATCCTGTCATCGAGCCTCCCTGAAAGGGCTCCCCCGCCGCAATGCTCGCACCTTGTTGGTAGGGCTTGCCGTTCCAGATTGAGGGTCTTCACTCAGCATTCAAGCGCAATAATTCTGAAGTTATATCGTCTGCGCCCGGCGCAGTCAGGCTTAAAGCTTACAGTGGAATCTCAGTGGCAGGAGAATCCGCGACAGTATTCTTGGTCAGCGACCAGCAACGCACTCACAGCGTTGGGGTATGGGGGTCTTTTTCGGGAGGCTCGATGGCATGGATGCCATCGCGCCAGCGCCCATGGATGGGTTCACAGCGGTCCCGGAAAAGACCCCCATGGCCCGACGCCTTGCAAGGCCTTTCCGGCCAGAGACAAAGCCCAACCCACGGAAAGTCTCCGAGCAGAAGCCAAAACCATTCAGGCGGGAGACAACACCTCAGTCAGAGGAGTCATCCAGATAACTCTGGAGTTGTTCCTTGAGGCTGCGGGGGACCTGGGTGATGATCAGGGCATCCCGGTCGCGGTCGTAGTGGACCGCCTGGTTCACCAGGTCGGAGGAGAAGGAAAGGCTTAAACCGTTGCCCTTGCCGGCGATGCGGACCAGCTTGCGGACCTTGCGCCGGTCCGGGTGCAGCACCTGGTCCGGACCTACTGCCTGGGATTCGGCTACGTGCTCGGCAAAACGCTCCGGCTGGCTGTCATCGATGTAGCTTGAAAGGGCCGAGAGGGGCACCGGCTCGCCCAGCGCCTCCTGCTCATTGCAGAACTCGAACGCCTTGTGGCGCACGCTCTGGGCATGCTCCGGTTCCGTCTGCTGCTGGGCGAAGGACTCCACCGCTTCCAGGAAGGTCCGGGTCTCGGCCTCCACGTCCACCTCCTGCTGGAAGCCCACCAGGCGCGCGAAGCACTTGCCGATCTCGCCGGTACCCCGGCCCTGGAGCACCGTCAGGTAGTTCACCGAGCCCTGCTCGCCGCGCCAGTCCTCCAGCTCAACACGTGCCGCCAGGTTCAGACGGGAGCGGCTGATGGTCTCGGTGGGGGCGAGTTCCAGGTTGGGATCCAGGGTGAAGACCGGATCCATCTCCAGGGCGAAGAGGTACAGCACCTCACCGTCGGCCAGGGACTCATGGACGATGAGCAGCGGGCGCTCGGGATCGGTGTCCGCGCGGCTGATCTCGTCCTGCCACTGGTCCAGCAGCTGATCCGTGAAAGCCTCGAAGCCCTGGTGGTCGTCCAGGTAGTCGCTGAGCCAGCCCCGAATGGGATGGCTGCCGATATCATCCGAGAAGCGGCCGTAGGCCTTACCCGGGCGGCTGTTGAACAGCTTCTTGAGCTGGCGGTGCAGGGCCTCGTAGTCACCACCCGGCTCGGCCATGGCCGCGCCGGCGCTGGTTCGCGCCGGCTGGCCACCGCCGGGCAGGGCGGCCCGCATGAGCCGGAGCTGACGGATGGCCATGGGTCAGCCCTGCAGCCGCTGTTCCCGGCGCAGTGTCTGCAGCAGTTCCTGCACGGCCTTGCTAATGCCGGCGTCATTGTCGGCACTGACGCTGTAGTCCGCCGGTGTGCCGCTGATGCCGGCCGTGAGTACGATCAGGCCCTGGCTTCGCAGAACCTCGGCCATGCTGCCACGGTCCTCCTCGGAATCCGTGTTGGTGTTGTCCAGCACGATGCCGGTCTTGCCCACGTCGAACAGGCTGCGCTGCAGGGCGGTGGCCAGCTTGTCCGCTGCCTCGCCGCCGCAGTCGATGACCAGCGGCTTCTGGTCCAGCCGGCGCTGCCACTCCTCGATGGTGACCGGGTTCATCAGGCCTTCGGCGTCGCTGGCGGTGCTCTTGATCATGCCGGCGCCGATGGTGATGTTGGTCAGCCGGTCGATGATGATGAACGCGCCCGTGGAGCCGCAGTTCGGGTAGGGGTCGAACGCCAGCGGGTGGCTGACCGCGAACTCGCACAGGCCGATCTCGTTCAGGCCCAGTTCGCTGCCTTCCTGCTGTTCCAGGGTGTTCACGTCCGTCTTGTAGTGCACCCGGCGCATGGCGCCGGAGGTGTAACGCGGCCCCTGCTTGATGTCGTACTGACGGCCCGGGGCCAGTGGTTCATCGATCATCCAGACCACGTTGGCGTTGAAGGCCGTCGCCACCTCGGGCATGTTGCCGGCGTGCACCAGCATGTCGCCGCGGCTGACGTCGATCTCGTCCTTCAGGGTCAGGGTGACCGCCTGGTCGATATGGGCCGCTTCCTGGTCCCCTTCACAGGTGACAATCCGGTCCACGCGGGTGGAACGGCCCGAGGGGAGGGCAACCACTTCGTCGTCCGGCTTGACCAGGCCACTGGCGATAGTGCCACAGAAGCCCCGGAAGTCGAGGTTCGGGCGGTTCACGTACTGCACCGGGAAACGGAAGTGCTCGAAATCCTTGTCGTGGGAGATCGGCACGGTCTCCAGCACCTGCATCATGGGCTCGCCGTCGAACCAGGGCATGTTCTCGCTGGGATAGACAACATTGTCGCCATCGAGCGCGGAGATGGGCACAAAGCGCACATCCTCCAGGCCGAGGTTGCCGCAGAAGTGCTGGTACTCCTCCCGGATTTCGTTGAAGCGCTGTTCGCTGTAGTCGACCAGGTCCATCTTGTTGACGGCCACGACCACGTGCTTGATGCCCAGCAGCGAGGCCAGGAAGGAGTGGCGCTTGGTCTGGGTCAGCACGCCGTGGCGGGCGTCGATCAGGATGACCGCGAGCTGCGCGTTGGAGGCACCGGTGGCCATGTTGCGCGTGTACTGCTCATGGCCTGGGGTGTCGGCCATGATGAACTTGCGCCTGGCCGTGGAGAAGTAGCGGTAGGCCACGTCGATGGTGATGCCCTGTTCGCGCTCGGCCTGGAGGCCGTCCACCAGCAGTGACAGGTCCAGCTTCTCGCCGGTGGAGCCGACCTTGGAGCTGTCGGATTCCAGCGCGGCCAGCTGGTCTTCGTAGATCATGCTGGTGTCGTGCAGCAGGCGGCCAATGAGGGTGCTCTTGCCGTCGTCCACGCTGCCGCAGGTCAGCAGCCGCAGAAGCTCTTTCTGCTCGTGCTGCTTGAGATAGGCATTGATGTCGGTGCCGATCAGGTCTGACTGATGTGACATGGATCTTGTCTCCGAAAAACCGGGTTGGGCGCGCGCTTAGAAGTAGCCTTCCTGTTTCTTCTTCTCCATGGAGCCGGCGCTGTCGTGGTCGATGACCCGGCCCTGGCGCTCGGAGCTGCGTGTCAGCAGCATCTCCTGGATGATCTCGGGCAGGGTATCCGCCTTTGATTCGACGGCGCCGGTCAGCGGGTAGCAGCCCAGGGTGCGGAAGCGCACGGACTTCATCTCGGGCTCCTCGCCCGGCTCCAGCGGCATGCGGTCGTCGTCGACCATGATCAGTGTGCCGTCACGTTCGACCACGGGCCGGGGCTTGGAGAAGTACAGCGGCACGATCTCGATGTTCTCAAGATGGATGTACTGCCAGACGTCCAGCTCGGTCCAGTTGGAGAGCGGGAAGACACGGATGCTCTCGCCCTTGTTGATCTGGCCGTTGTAGATGTTCCAGAGCTCCGGGCGCTGGTTCTTCGGGTCCCAGCGATGGTTTTCGTCCCGGAAGGAGTAGACGCGCTCCTTGGCCCGGGATTTCTCTTCGTCCCGGCGCGCACCGCCGAAGGCGGCGTCGAACTTGTACTTCTCCAGCGCCTGTTTGAGCGACTGGGTCTTCATCACGTCGGTGTGCTTGGCACTGCCGTGACTGAAGGGGCCGATGCCCTGCTTCACGCCTTCCTCATTGATGTGGACGATCATGTCCAGATCGTACTTCTCGGCCATCCGGTCCCGGAACTCGATCATTTCCTTGAACTTCCAGGTGGTGTCCACGTGCAGCATCGGGAAGGGAATCCGGCCGGGCCAGAAGGCCTTGCGGGCCAGGTGGAGCATCACGGAAGAGTCCTTGCCGATGGAGTAGAGCATGACCGGGTTGTCGAACTCGGCCGCTACTTCCCGCATGATGTGGATGCTTTCCGCTTCCAGCTGTTTGAGGTGCGTGAGGTTGTATTGGGTCATCGCGCTCTGTACCGCTGTTGACTCGGAATGGAACCGCTTCTTATAACAAACGGCTTCAACTGAACGCGGGATTATACCAGAGCGTGAGGGTGAGTAAGAAGGGGCTGTTCAGGCGCCTGCTGAAAGCTGCTCATTGATGTAGTGATCGAGCATCGGGAGGGCGTCCTCCTCGAATTCCGCGAAGGACATGCCCACGTGGAAACAGTCGCGGGCGACTCGGCGCACTGTCACGACGTCGCACCGGGCCCGGATGCAGGCACTGTCGGATTCGTCCAGGGGAATGGTGAACGCCACCTGAACCGGAATGGCCATCTGGGGGGCCACGGGCTCGCCGTTGGGAACCAGCTGGTCAAGCGTTTCGGGTGTGCACTCGATCTGGAGACTGGCGCGAGAGAGGTTGTTGATGATGCAGCTGGGCAGGGCCTCGCCGCCACGCTCAAGCCATGCTTCCAGGTTCACCGGAATGCGGTGGTAGTGGCGCAGGTTGGGGCGCCCGGTGAAGCCGGCGGATGAGGACAGTGCTGACATGAGTCAACCCCGATTGACGCGATTTGACTGAAAGCGTAGCGCCTGTACGCGGATTATACAAATCCCGGCCAGGGCAAGCCGTCGCCTTCCCTGTTACGGAATGTAGCCTCCTATCCTTTGGCGTCGAGCCGCTGCTGCAGGATCCCGTTCACCTGGGCCGGGTTGGCCTTGCCCTGAGAGGCCTTCATAACCTGGCCGACCAGGGCGTTGAACTTCTTCTTCTGCTTCTTGGCCACGTCCTCGCCCAGGTAGTCGTCCACCATGGCCTGGTTGTCCGCCAGCACCTGATCCACCAGGGCCTCGATCTCGCTGCTGTCCGAGACCTGCTTGAGTCCCTGCTGCTCGATGATCTCATCCGGGCTGCCTTCGCCGTTCCACAGGGCCTCGAACACCTGCTTGGCGAGCTTGCCGGAGATGGTGGCGTCCTGGACGCGCAGGATCAGGGTGGCAAGGTCACCGGCGCTGACAGGGCAGTCCTGGATCTCGACTTCGTTCTGGTTCATCAGCCTGGCCAGCTCGCCCATGATCCAGTTGGCGGCCTGGCGGGCATCACCGCTGCCCCTGGCGACCTGTTCGAAATAGTCGGCCAGCGCCTGGCTCTGGACCAGTGGCGCGGCTTCGTCGGCGTTCAGGCCATACTCGGTGACGAAGCGGGCCTGTTTGGCGTCCGGCAGTTCCGGCAGGCCGTTGCGGATGTCATCGATGTAGGCGTCGTCGATCTCGACCGGCAGCAGGTCCGGGTCCGGGAAATAACGGTAGTCGTTGGCGAATTCCTTGGTGCGCATGGAGCGGGTCTCGTCCCGGTCCGCGTCGTACAGGCGGGTTTCCTGCTGGACGTCGCCGCCGTCCTCGATCAGCTCGATCTGGCGTTCCACCTCGGCGTTGATGGCTTTTTCCACGAAGCGGAAGGAGTTGACGTTCTTGATCTCGCTGCGGGTGCCGAACTCGCTCTGGCCCTTGGGGCGCACGGAGACGTTGCAGTCGCAGCGCATCGAGCCCTGGGACATGTCGCCGTCGGAGATGCCGAGGTAGGTGACGATGGCGTGGATCTTGCGCAGGTAGGCGGCGGCTTCCTCGGCGCTGCGCATGTCCGGCTCGGAGACGATCTCGAGCAGCGGTGTGCCGGCGCGGTTGAGGTCGATGCCGGACTGGCCCTGGAAGTCTTCGTGCAGGGATTTGCCGGCGTCTTCCTCGAGGTGGGCGTGCTCGATGCCGATGGTGCGTTCGCTGCCGTCGGACAGGTTCACGCTGACTTCGCCCTTGCCCACGATGGGGTGGTACATCTGGCTGATCTGGTAGCCCTTGGGGAGGTCGGCGTAGAAGTAGTTCTTGCGGTCGAAGACGGAGCGGTGCGCGATGTTGGCGTTGACGGCCAGGCCGAACTGGACGGCCATGCGCACGGCGCCTTCGTTGAGCACGGGGAGCATGCCGGGCATGGCCAGGTCGATGGCGCTGGCCTGGGCGTTGGGTTCGGCGCCGAAGGCGGTGCTGGCGCCGGAGAAGATCTTGGACTGGGTGGCGAGCTGTACGTGGACTTCCAGCCCGATCACGGTTTCCCATTGCATGGTGTTGTCTGCTCCCGCGGAGTTGTCTCTAGCCTGCTGGTCGTGATGCAGGCGCGGGCACGGGGTGGTTTTACAGGAATCGCTATGAATCCATCCCTGGACGCTGCGCGGTCGCCATCCATGGCGACCGAGCTTCCTGTAAAACCACCCCGCACCCACGCCCCGAGCGGTCCAGCTGTCATTAACCCTTTCGCCCGGTCTCTTGTTGCCAGCGCGAGTGGTTGCTTCTGTTTGATCAGCTCATCACGCGCTGTTCGGCGCCACCTGCTCATGCCAGTCCGTCACCTGCTGGAAGCGGTGGGCGGCGTTCAGCATGCGGGCTTCGTCGAAATAGTTGCCGATGATCTGCAGCCCCACCGGCAGGTTGTTCACCATGCCGCCCGGGATGGACATGGCCGGCAGGCCCGCCAGGTTGGAGGCGATGGTGAAGACGTCCTCCAGGTACATGGTGATCGGGTCGTCGGTCTTGTCGCCCTGGGCGAAGGCCGGTGAGGGCGATGTGGGGCCCATGATCAGGTCGACCTCGCTGAAGGCGTCGGTAAAGTCCTGCTGGATCAGGCGGCGGACTTTCTGGGCCTTGAGGTAGTAGGCGTCGAAGAAGCCGGCCGAGAGGGCGTAGGTGCCGACCAGGATGCGGCGTTTGACTTCTTCGCCGAAGCCTTCGGAGCGCGAGCGCAGGTAGAGGTCGTTGAGGTCCTGCGGGTTCTCGCAGCGGTGGCCATAGCGCACGCCGTCGAAGCGCGATAGGTTGGCGGAGGCTTCGGCGGGCGCGATCACGTAGTAGGCGGCCACGGCCAGGTGTGAGTGGGGCAGGCTGATGTCTTTCACCGTGGCCCCGAGTTGTTCGTATTCGCGCACGGCGTTGCGGACCTGTTCGGCCATTGCCGGTGACAGGTCGTCCGAGAAGTACTCTTTGGGCAGGCCGATGCGCAGCCCGCTCAGGTCGTTCTCCAAGCTGGCACTGTAGTCGGGCACCTCGCGGTCCAGGCTGGTGGAGTCCTTCGGGTCGAAGCCGGCCATGGTGTTGAGCATCAGGGCGGCGTCCCGGGCATCCCGGGTGAGGGTGCCGGCCTGGTCGAGGCTGGAGGCGAAGGCGATGATGCCGTAGCGGGAGATGCGGCCGTAGGTGGGCTTGAGACCCGTAAGGCCGCACAGTGCCGCGGGCTGGCGGATGGAGCCGCCGGTGTCGGTGGCGGTGGCGGCGGGCACCAGGCGCGCGGCCACGGCTGCGGCGGAGCCGCCGGAGGAGCCGCCCGGTACGAGGCCGTCGCCCCAGGGGTTGGTCACCGGCCCGAAGTAGCTGGTCTCGTTGGAGGAGCCCATGGCGAACTCGTCCATGTTGGCCTTGCCCACGCAGACCGCGCCGACGTCGTCGAGCTTCTGGGCCACCGTCGAGTTATAGGGCGGCGCGAAATTCTCGAGCATGCGCGAGCCGCAGGTGGTGCGCAGGTCCTCGGTGCAGAAGATGTCCTTGTGCGCGAAGGGGATGCCGGTCAGCGGGCCAGCCCGGCCGTCGGCACGCGCCTGGTCGGCGGCGCGGGCCTGTTCCAGGGCGCGCTCTTCGGCGACGGTGATGAAGCTGTTGTAGCGTCCATCGTGGGCCCGGATGCGCTCAAGGGTTTCGCGGGTCAGGGCTTCGCTGGTGGTTTCGCCCGCCTCGAGTGCCTGTGCCAGTTCGGAAAGGGTGCTGGTGTGCATGGCGGCGCTTACTCCACTACCCGCGGTACCAGGTAGAGCCCGTTCTGTGTCTCGGGGGCCACGGCCTGGAACCGCTCGCGCTTGTTGGTTTCGGTCACTTCATCCGGGCGCAGCCGCTGGGTGGCGTCCAGCGGGTGGGCCATGGGGGTGATGCCGTCGGTGTCCGCGGCCTGGAGCTGGTCGACCATGCCGAGGATGTCGCTCAGCTTGCCTTCGAGGGCTTCCTTCTCGGAGTCCTCGAGCTGGATGCGCGCCAGCCAGGCCACCTGTTCGATCTTGTCTCTGGAAATGCTCATGCTGTTTCCTTCCCTTCGGAGCGCCGGATGATAGCAGATGCAGCGGTGATCCGAACCCCCTAGAGCGGGATGCGCACGCGCAGGTTGCCGCCCCCGAAGGCAGCCTTGTGCAGCTCCACAGTGGGGTTCAGGGTCAGCTGGGCGCCATTGCCCGGCGACCAGGTGAAAGGCAGGGATACTTTGGCGTAGGTGCCGTCGTGGCTGGTGCGTTGGCGGTTGATGCCTTCCAGGGACTCACCATCCACATGGCTGACGAACAGCTCCGGGGCGAAGCGCCAGTCCGTCGAGAGGGGCGTTGTCAGGCCGGCAAACACCAGGTGTTCGTCCCGGCTTGTGAGCTGCTGTGCTCCACCGATCAGCGCTCCGCTCTCGGACAGGCTCAGGAATTCCCCGCCCAGGCGCCATTCGCTGACGCGGTTGCCGCCCAGCGTCAGTGCGAACCGGCTGCGCCATGCGCGTCTTTCCATGGTCGCTGACTGGTTGCTGGTGGTGGCGCTTTCGTGGCGGTCGGTGGCCTCGCCCTCTGCCAGCCAGCGCATCCGGACCCGGTCACTGAACTGGTGCTGGACACTGGCTCCGCCCTGCAGGGACTCATTCCGGAAGCGGCGCTCCAGTGATGGAACTTCCAGTTCCGTCTCCGGTGAGGCGCTGATATAGCCGCGCAGGGTGCTGGCGGCGGAGGGATGCCATTCCCCGGCGCTGAACAGGGTGACAGGTTCGCTCAGGTACTGGTCTTCGTCCTGCTTGCTGTTGAACAGGTACTCCGGCAGCACCACGGCGAACCGGATCGCGTTGCCGGCCCCATCCTGCCAGCCGAGCTCCGGCTGGAGATCGATGAGGGATTTATCCCCGCGCACATCCGCCATCAGCCGGGCCTGCAAACCGCCGCCCGGATGCACGCCAACACCCACCAGGTTGCGGGTGTAGCGCCCGTCGAAGTCTTCCGTCCGGCGGAAGCGGTACTGGAAGTCCAGGGCGCCTTCATCGCCGAAGCGTCGGGTGGTTCTGACGCTGGCATCCAGAAAGAGCTCTTTGGATCGTGCGCTGCCTCCGGTGCCCTCAATATGGTCACGGGGCAGCGGGGCGGCATGGAGCTGGGGCGCTGTGGCCGTGAAACTGTTGCGCTGGATGAAACTTTCGTCATTGTACTGGAAGGTGCGCCCCTCCAGGACGCGCTCCTGGCGGAATGGCTGGGGTTCCATGGCCAGGGTGTCGCCCCAGAATGCGGTTGCTGAGCCCGGCACTGCCATCAGCAGCAGGGCAGCGGTGTTGATGGCTGGC
>JBNJDI010000084.1:0-9114 GCA_051744725.1 Pseudomonadota bacterium
CAAGCAGCGCATTGCGCCGGCGCTGATGAAGACCCACTGGTTCACGCGCCGGGTGGTGACCGAACGCTGGTTCCTCCACGAGCATGTGCCCGCGCTGGAAATCGCGTCCTGAATGAAAGCCGCTTTGATGCCCATCGTTGAAGAAGCCGGCCTGGACTGGGCCGAAGCCCGCCAGTGGCTGGCCAGCGGGGATTGTACCCAGCCCGACCGATCCCCAGAATCAGGGCATCAGTCATCTCCCAATCAGGCCGTTTCCCCATGACCACCCTGCAGATCGACATCGTTTCCGACATTGCCTGCCCCTGGTGCGCCATCGGCTATGCCCGCCTGGAACAGGCAATGGAGCAGCTTTCCGGCGAGTTCGATTTCACGGTGAGCTGGCACCCGTTCGAGCTGAACCCGGACAAGAACGCCGACGGCGAGCCCATCCTGCAGGCACTGAGCCGCAAGTACGGCCGCAGCCCCGAGGAAATGGAACAGGCCCAGAACGACATGATGGCGACGGCCCATGAGCTGGGCCTGAACTTCGAGCGCATGCAGGAGCGTTACACACGGAATACCTTCAATGCCCACCGCCTCGCCATGTGGGCCGGTGAACAGAACCGCCAGACCGAGATGACAAAGGCCTTCTTCGAGGCCTACTTCGGTCGTGCGGCTGACATATCAGACGATGAGGTACTGCTGGAATGCGTGGCCGCCATCGGCCTGGATACGGCCGAGGCGCGCCGGGTCCTGGAGGAGGACGAGTACGCCGAGGAAGTCCTTAAGGAAGAGGCCTACTACCAGAAAGGCGGCATCTCCGCGGTCCCGGCCTACATCATCAACCAGCAGTACCTGATCTCGGGCGCCCAGGAGCCGGACTACCTGTCTCAGGCATTCCGGGACATTCAGGCCGGAACTGCCGCGTGACAGGGTGCGATGCCCGTGGCGGGCATCGCTTCCGGCGCTACCCCAGAGACTTCACCGCCTCGATCATCTCCACCATGACCTTCTGGGCATCGCCATAGACCATGTGGGTGTTGTCCGCGAAGAAGAGCTCGTTCTCCACGCCACTGTAGCCCTTGCCCTGGCCGCGCTTGACCACGAAGGCCTGATGCGCGTGATCCACGTTCAGGATGGGCATGCCGTAGATGGGGCTGGACTCGTTGGTACGCGCCGCCGGGTTCACCACATCGTTGGCACCGATCACCAGAGCGGCATCCGCCAGTGCGAACTCCTCGTTGATGTCCTCCAGGTCATGAATGATGTCGTAGGGAATCCCCGCCTCCGCCAGCAGCACGTTCATGTGCCCCGGCATGCGCCCGGCGACCGGATGGATGGCAAAGCCCACTTCCACGCCCTGCTTCTGCAGCAGCTTCACGAACTCATAGAGCTTGTGCTGGGCCTGGGCCACGGCCAGACCGTAGCCGGGCACGATGATCACCCTGGAGCCGTAGTACATCGAGATGGCGGCGTCCGAGGCGTCCACCGACTTCATGGAGCCCTCGATGCCGCTGGAACCGTCATCCTCCTCACCGAAGTTGGAGAAGATGACGTTGCTCACCGACCGGTTCATGGCCTTCGCCATCAGGAAGGTCAGCAGGGTGCCCGCCGACCCCACCACGGTACCGGCAATGATCATGGCCGGGTTCTGGAGTACGAAGCCCTCAAACGCCACGGCCAGACCGGTGAAGGCGTTGTAGAGCGAGATCACCACCGGCATGTCCGCGCCGCCAATGGGCGTGGTCAGCAGCACGCCCAGTACCAGCGCGGCAATAAAGAAGAGCGTGATGGCGCTGGAAGGCACCGCTCCGTCGCCCACGAACAGCACATAGAGCGCGAACAGGGCCGCCAGGGCCAGGAGCCCACCGTTGACCATCTGCTGGGAGCCAAAGCGGATGGTCCTGTTGAGCCGACCGTCCAGTTTGGCCCAGGCGACAACGGAGCCGGAAAGGGCCACGGCCCCGATCAGGCCCCCCACCAGGGCCAGAACCGTAACCACGAAGCCGTAGGACTGGGCGTTGCCGGAATACAGCTCCACAGCCGCAATGGCAGCCGCCGCGCCGCCGCCCATGCCGTTGTAGAGCGCCACCATCTGCGGCATGCCCGTCATCTCGACACGCTTGCCACTGCGCCAGGCCCAGGCAACACCGATACCCAGCGCCACCAGAGCAAGCAGGAAGTTGGTGCCCAGATGATCGGATGCCGCGGGGCGGACATCGAACGCGTAAAGGAACGCGGCCGCCACCGCGATCACCATGCCCCAGCCCGCCACGCGGATGCCGGAGGGCGCGGTCACGGGGCTGGCCATGCGCTTGAGCCCGTAAATGAACAGCAGGGTCGCGACGAAGAAGGCCGCTGCGATCAGGAAACTCACCATGATTGTGCCCCCTCAGTCCTGCCGGTCACTGGATTTGAACATGTCGAGCATGCGGTCGGTCACCACGTAACCGCCGGCCGCATTGCCCGCGCCCAGCAGGACACCGATGAAACCAATGGTCTGCTCCAGTGGCGTGGCGGCATTGAGCAGGGCCCAGATGGCGCCCACCACCACGATGCCGTGCACGAAGTTGGAGCCGGACATCAGCGGCGTGTGCAGGATGGCTGGCACCCGCCCGATGATCTCGTAGCCGGTGAAGGCCGCCAGCATGAAAATGTAGAGCGCAACAAAGCCGGTAATGGCGGTGGTCGCATCCATGATCAGTCCCCCCTGACGGCTTCGGCCGCCCCTTCGTTCCGGATTTCACCCGCGTGCGTCAGGCACGAGCGGGCAATGACCTCGTCCTCCCAGTTGAGCTGGATCTCGCCATCAGCGACGATCAGCCCCAGGAAGTTGAGCAGGTTCTTGGCGTAGAGCTCCGAGGCGTGCTCGGCCAGCAGGCTGGGCACGTTCAGCGGGGCCACAATGGTCACGCTGCCCTCCTCCACCGTCTCGCCCGGCTGCGTCAGCGGCGTGTTACCGCCGCCATCCGCCGCCAGATCCACGATCACGGCGCCGGGTTTCATACCCCGGATCTGTTCCTCACTGAGCACCTTCGGGCTCTCGCGGCCCGGGATATTCGCGGTGGTGATCACCGCATCCGCGTTCTGCACATGACGTGTCACCACCTCGGCCGCCTGAGCTTTCTCCTCATCGGTCAGCTCCCGGGCGTAACCGCCCTCGCCGGTCGCGGAAACGCCGGTGTCCACGAACTTGGCGCCCAGTGACTCCACCTGTTCCGCGGCCTCGCTGCGCACGTCATAGCCCTCGACCATGGCCCCCAGGCGGCGCGCTGTGGCAATGGCCTGAAGCCCCGCCACACCCGCGCCGATCACCAGCACCTTGGCCGGACGGATGGAACCCACCGCCGTGGTCATCATGGGCAGAATGCGGTGCAGGTTGGTGGCTGCCAGCAGCCCGCCGTAATAGCCCGCCAGCGCGGCCTGGGTGGAGAGCGCGTCCATGGCCTGGGCGCGCGTGATACGGGGCACCAGATCCATGGCGAAACAGGTGATCTCCTGTTCCACCAGTGCCTCCACCACTTTGGGCTCGCGATGGGCATAGACAAACGACAGCAGGATGCTGCCCTTGCGCATCTTCCGGATCTCGGAGGGGCTCGGCGACTGCACGCTGAGCACCACATCCGCCTTGCCCAGCTCCAGCCTTCCCACATGGATACCCGCGCTGGTGTAGGCATCATCGGGAATCCGGGCGGCCTCTCCGGCCCCTTTCTGGACACGGATCTCGGCGCCCAGCTTCTCCAGCTTGGGCGCTACCGCGGGCACCACGGCCACCCGTTTCTCGTTGGCCCGTGTTTCCCGGGGCGCAGTGATGGTCACCGTCATAACGGCACTCCCTCGTTATCAGGATGCTATCCTGAGCGTGAAACGGTCGCGCACCTGTTGCCGGTGCGATACCCTGAGCATAGATGGAATTCCATGGAATATCATGAAACCAGCCAATCGCAACCTCATTCTTATCTGCCTGTCACTGCTGCTGGCGATGCCTGCCGCGTTCGCGGCTCCGGAAAGCCATGTGTTTGAACTGGAGAACCGGCGGGCGCAGACGGTCGTGCCCCAGCTGCGCAACCTCTACGGGGATGATATAAAGCTCTCACCGGACGGCCAGAACCTGATGGTGCGCGCCGAACCCGAGCAGCTCGCCGAGATCAAGACCCTGCTCAAGCAGATCGACCAGCCCGTACGCCAGGTACGCCTTTCCCTGCGACACCGGGACATGGCCTCGGGGGAGGACGACAACCGTGGCAGCCGGCGCGTCTACAGCACCAAAAAGGACTCGACACGTTCACTGGTGGTTCAGGACCAGCAGATCGCACAGATCTCATCCGGCCGGATCGCACGGCTGCCCGTGGCGGCGCGTGGCGGCAAGGACCCGATGGTGATTCTCGAGGAAGTGGACATGACCAGCGGCTTCCTGGTGCGCCCCACGGTGCTCAGCGAGAACCAGGTGGAGCTGCACATCACCGCCATCCGCAACGAACCCATCCCGGGTCAGCCGGATTACGAAACCGCCGGGGTGGTTACCATCCGCCGGGTGAACCCCGGCGAATGGGTGGAGCTGGGCGAGGAGCGCCGGAGTGTCCGGGCACAGGAGGGCAGCCGCGTCTACAGTACGCAGTCGAAGGGCAACCGGCTCTGGGAAGTAAAGGTGAACGTGCTTCCGGCCCGCTGAAGCTCGAAAGCCCGCATCACTCCAGAGCCTTCAACAGTACCTCCTTGGCCTCGTTCACCCTGGCGGCCAGCTCGTCGCTGCCGCCGTGATCCGGATGCACCTTCTGGATCAGTCGCCGGTGGGCCTTCACGATCTCATCCCTTCCGGCATCCGCCGGCACATTGAGCACATCCCGGGCCTGTCGCGGATCCATGCGCCCCGAGTTGCTCGGTGGCGCCTGCTGGCCATTGTCACGCTCCTGCCCGGCACCCGCGCTGCCCCCGGCATTACGGATACGCCGCCACAGAAGCCAGAGCTGGAAGGCACGCCAGCCGCGATGCGCAAAGGGTACAAGCGCCGCCAGAAGCCCCGCGATCACATGCAGCCGCCCGGTGACCACCAGCAGGGTACAGAGGGCACCCACCGCCACAACCGTGCCCCAGAACAGCCCCTTGCGCTTTTCCGCTGGATCCAGACGGGCCCACTGGCGCAGCAACAGAAAGAGCAGGACGGCGAGAACCAGGCCCAGGATGAGGTGCATTGAAGGTCCGTACTCTGTAACCATGTTCAGGGCCGAAATACGCTAGATGCGAGGCCAGCCCACCCGATAACATCCTACCAGAGCTGGAACACACCCGCGTAAACCGCGCCCCTCTGGAGGCTCGCTATCAACGCCTCTCTCAGATCACACGCTTGCGGATCGCCGAGGAAATCTGCTCGAAGCCCATGACGACGACAAGAATGACCAGAATGATGGTGCAGGCCTCATCGTAATTGAACAGCCGCATCGCAGCAGCCAGTTCAACGCCGATGCCACCAGCCCCCACCAGACCGAGGGTGACTGCCGAGCGGATCGATTTCTCAACACTGTAGAGACTGGTCGCCGTCATGGATGCCAGGGTTTCCGGCATGATGGCACCACCGATCACGGACAGGCTGCCCGCCCCGGTGGCGGTCAATGCCTCAGAAGGCCCCTGATCAACCTCCTCAATCCGCTCCGAGAAAAAACGCGCGGCAAAGCCGATGGTGTCCATTACGATGGCCAGGACACCCGCCAGGGGCCCCAGTCCAACAGCGACCACAAAAATCAGCGCCCAGATCAGGTCAGGCACCGTCCGCATACCGGTCACCACCAGGCGTGTCAGGGCCCTGACCCACTGGTACGGCGTGGTATTACGCGCCGAGAGAAAGGCGAACGGGATGCTCAGAAGCACACCCACGGTAACGCCCACAATCGCAATGTTGAGCGTCTCGAGCATCGCCCAGCCAACCGTATCCAGATCCGAGAGATTGGGGGGAAACGCGCGGCCCACAAAATGGGCCAGATTGACCGCGCCCTTCAGCAGGCGTTCCAGGGTGATCTCGGTCGACACAACGCCCTGCAGGAAAAGCAGAATGAACCCAGTGATCAGCACCCAGGCGAAAACGGGCGGTGGCCTGAAACGAACCGGCGGCTCTGTTCTGACAGAACTGGAATGCAGACTTTTCATATAGCCCTCTCAATTCAAGCTGTGGCTGCAACGGCGGTTTCGGGTTCCGGCGCAGGGGTCGTATCAACGCGCACAGTACCTTCGTAAAGCTGCCCCATACGGTGTCGATCCACGGACTCACGGGCCGCATCAAGCTCAATACGGCCCGCTTTCATTCCCAGGACCCGATCCCCGTACTCACCGGCCAGTTCCAGCTGATGCAGCGAGCAGAGCACCGTCATGCCATGCTCGCTCACGATGTCCATAAGCAGGTCCATGACTTCACGCCCAGCGCGGGGATCGAGGCTTGCCACCGGCTCGTCAGCAATAAGCACCGAGGGCTGCTGCATGAGCGTACGCGCAATCGCCACCCGCTGTTGTTGACCTCCGGATAACTGACGGCACTGGTACGTGGCCTTTTCCGCCAGGGACACCCGTTCCAGACAGGCCATAGCCCGCTCCCGCAACTGGTCACTCGCGAAAGGCGACAGGGTGCCCACAAGACCGGAACGACACGCGCCCATGGCACCGTAAAGGACGTTCTGGAAGACGCTCAGATTCTGGACCAGATTGAACTGCTGGAAGACGACGCCCACCTGGCGGCGGACCTCGCGCAGTTGCCGGGCCCTGGCGGTCGCAAGATCCATTCCCTGGACGCAGACCTGGCCTTGATCGTGGCGCACCAACCCATTGAGGCACCGGATCAACGTGGACTTACCGGAGCCGTTGGCGCCAAGGAGCGTAACGCACTCCCCCGGCTCGACAGACAGGTCGATACCGCGCAACACGTGCAGGGAGCCGAAATGTTTATGCACATTCTGAACTGTAATTGCTGCCAAGATGAGCTCCTGAACAGGGACAATATGAGATACGGAACGAGTGGCCTCGCCAAATCGCTCGTCACACTGAAGGATGGATATGAAGAAACAATGACAGATTGGAGACAGGCACTTTCCTGTGCCCCGGCGCTCCCTCAAATCAGGAGCGCCGGATAGACGATACCGATCAGAGTTCGATACCGGCTGCGTCGTAGGCCCGCTCGATGACTTTGTAGTCCTCGGCGGTGAGGTCAAAGCCGAGCGACGAGTCACGATTCAGGAACTTGTCCTCGTTGCGGTCCGTCGTCACCAGTGCCTCCCAGAGCGCATCCTGATTTTCCCGGAGTGTCTGCTTCAGACCACTCTTGCACTCGGTCGGCAGATTACTCCGCATGATGATGGGATCACCGGGAAGCGGATCACTTTCCGCGATGATGCGATAGTCGCCATCCGGATCAGCGGCGCGGATTTCCTCAATGTCGCGGTTACCACCGCCCATGGCATCCACATCCCCATTCACAAGGGCGGCTATGCGGGCGTCACCAGCCATGGTGATATCCAGGTCGCTTTCCAGGTCCAGGCCCGCATCCACCAGCATCTTACTGGGGATGATGTGGCCACTGGTGGAGCCGGTGTCCTTCAGCGCCACATGCTTGCCTTCGAGGTCCTCCAGGGACTCAATGTTACTGTCCTCGGGCGCGTAGAAGCGGCTGCCATAGTGCGGACGCTTGATGGCGGCAAGCACCTCGATGTCACTCTCGCGCTCGAACAGGACAAACTCGGAGGGCCCACCAAAGACGAGATCCACATCGTCATACTGGAGCGCATTCCCGGCTGCGGTGCGGTTGCTGAGACTGTACATTTCCAGTTCCAGTCCGGTAACAGACTCGAATTCCTCGGCGAAGGGTCCGAACGCCTGCTCCAGAGGCCCCATCCCCTCAATGCCTGTATCCGCCATGCGGATTGTGGAGGGACACACATCACTCAGGTGGTCATTGGCCGATGCGGCTCCCGTGGCCATGAGGGTGCTGGAGGCGACTAATCCGGCAAGGATCGTCTTCTTCATCGTCTTCATGGTTGCATTCCTCTGGTTCGAATTTAGGGTGCCGTCCCTGGCGTGAAACAGCGACTCCTGTCCCTGAAATACCGATCCGCTATTCAGAACTCGTAGATAGCGCCCACTTCGTATTGGGTGTCGGCCTCAGTCTCGTCCTGGCCAATTGCGGAGTCATCGGGGTCGTAGCTGCCGTACTCGCTGTACACGTACATGTTGTCGACAACGGAGTAGTTCACCCCGACGGCAAACTGGGTATTGCTCTCGCCTTCATCGGGCTCGACTTCCTGGACGGTGCCGTAGACACTGCCCATGCCGTAGTCGTAGTTGAGCGAGGTGCCGAGGAAGGCGGTCTCATCGCCGTCACTGGAACCTTCCAGGTTCTCGGCAAGTGAGTAGCGCGCGCCCAGGGTCAGGTTGTCCATCAGGTTGAGCTTGCCGCCAACCCCGTAGACAGGCTCCTGGGTGACTGTTGCACCAGGGTTCTGCGGGTCGTCCACGTCATTTGACCCCCGGTCGTCATAACCGGCATGGAGGGCCCAGGAATTCCCTGTGTACTTCACAACACCGGCAACACCCTGGTCGTTCTCGCCCGTTCCTGATTCCCCGTCACCCTTGACTCGGGTCATCAGCTCAAAACTCAGGCCATTGAAGTCCGGGCTGTAATAGGCGATCTGATTATCCTCCGAGGTAACAGTCTCTTCGCCGAGGCTGGTGGTTTCGAAGGGATCGATCAGATCGTACAGCGCGACCGTGTAGATGTTGTCGAAGGAGCCGGCGCGCACCTCACCGAAATCCCCCTTCAACCCCGCATAGGCGACGTCCCTATAGAAGTTGTTGTCGGCCGGCTCTCCGAGACCATCGAACTCGAATTCAGTCACAACGAAACCGGTCAGCCCATTATCGAAACGATGCTCAGCGCCGACACCAACGACGGACCCGTTATCCGCGAATTCCGACTCGCTTTCCGAGTCCCCCTGAGCATCCAGCTTGTCAATCGTGGTGTATTTATACTCAATGCTCCCGAACACGGACATCGTCGTGTCATCACCAACCTCAAAATCGGCCGCATTCACCGCCGATGCCGAAACCATGGTCATGCCGGCGATCAGCATTGTCCGCTTCATCATCCTGCTCATAACG
>JBNJDI010000085.1:0-9087 GCA_051744725.1 Pseudomonadota bacterium
CCCTGGAAACTCCAGATCTGTGGAATCAGCGTGATGGCGGTGGCGGCCACCAGCAGGCTCAGCGGAATCCCCATGCGCATGTAGTCCGTGAACCGGTAGCGGCCGGGGCCGTACACCATGAGGTTGGTCTGGTAGCCCAGCGGGGTGATGAAGCTGGCGCTGGCGGCGAACATCACCGCGATGGCGAAGGGCAGGAAGTTGACCCCAAGCTGCTCGGAAATCGCCAGGGCAATGGGGAACATGAGCACGGCCGCGGCGTTGTTGGTGATGACCTCGGTGAACAGGGCGGTCAGCAGGTAGATGATGGCCAGGGCCATCCAGGGTGAGATATCACCGTTGCCCAGCAGGCTGCCAACCACCCACTGGGCCGCGCCGGTCTGGTCCATGGCGTTGCCCAGCGCAAAGGACGAAGCGATGATCACCAGCACCGGCAGATCCAGGCTGCGCCGCGCCCGGGAGGCACTGGTGCAGCCGAACAGGATCATGGCACCGCCGGCCAGGAAGGCGGCCTCCATGATGCTGAGCAGGCCGCTGGCACTGAGGGCCACCATGCCGGCGAGGATGCCCAGTGCCGCGGGGGCGCGGCTGAAGTCCGGTGGCGTGGAATCATTGAGGGCGCTGACCAGCAGGAAGTCGCGGCGGAAGCGGTACTGCTCCACGAACTCGTGGCTGGCTTCCAGCAGCAGGGTGTCGCCCATGCGCAGGCGGATATCACCCAGCTTGCCGTTGACCCGCTTGCCCTCGCGCGAGACCGAGAGGATGGCGGCGTTGAAGCGCGAGCGGAAGCGGCTCTCGCGCACGGTCTGCCCGAGCCCGGCGAATTCCTGGCCGAGAACCACTTCCACCAGGCAGCGCTGGTGATTGGCCAGTTCCAGCTTCTGGACGTTGGCGTTGGCCGGTATCAGCCCCTGGATGCGGCGCAGCTCGCTGGCGCACTCCGGAGCGCCCACAAAATAGAGCCGGTCTCCGCCCTGCAGGTCCCGGTCCGGCTCCACCGGTGAGATCAGGTGGCCGTCGCGCTCAATCTCCGTCAGGTAGCCGTAGTTCAGGGCGCGCAGGCCGGCCTCGGCAACGGTCCTGCCCGTGAGGGGGCCCTTCTCGTCGACTTCCACTTCCACGCCATACTCGCGCACGGCGTCCAGATCCTCGGAGACGCCGCCACGGTCCGGCAGCATGCGGTTGGCGAAGAGCACCAGGAAGGTACCGCCAATCAGCAGTAGCGGCACCCCCACCCAGGCCAGCTCAAACAGGCCCAGCTGGATGTCGAGACGGGACTGCAGCAGCCCATCCACCACCAGGTTGGTGCTGGTGCCGATGAGGGTGCAGGTGCCGCCCAGAATGGCGGCGTAGCTCAGTGGCAGCAGCAGCCGGGAGGCGGGAATGCCCAGCCGCTGGGCCCAGTCCTGGACCGCCGGGATGAACATGGCCACCACGGCGGTGTTGTTCATGAAGGCGCTCATCAGGCCGGTCGGCGCCACCAGCCGCGCCTGGGCGCGCCAGGCGCCCTTGGGGTGACCGAGCAGGTAGCGGGCCAGCCACTGGATGGCACCGGTCTCCTTGAGCCCGGCGGCGACCACGTAGAGGGTGGCGATGGTGATCACGCCCGGGTTCGAGAAGCCCGCCAGTGCTTCTGCCGGGGACAGGATGCCCAGGATCAGCATGACGGCCATGGCCGTCATCAGCACCAGGTCCGCGGAGAGCCGGGTGAAGATCAGGGTGCCCAGAACCGTGACCAGCGTGGCCAGGGTGAACGCCGCTTCCCAGTCCATGACGCTCAGGCATCACCCCCGGGTTTGAGCAGGTCGCGTTCCTTCAGGTAGCAGAGCAGGTTCTCCACGCAGGCATCGACGCTCAGGTTGGAGGTGTCCAGTGTGATCTCCGGGTGCGCCGGCGCCTCATACGGGGAGTCGATGCCGGTGAAGTCATGGATCTCGCCGCTGCGCGCCCTGCGGTACAGGCCTTTGGGGTCCCGCTCCTCGCAGGTGGCCAGTGGCGTGTCCATGAACACCTCGATGAACTCACCGGCGGGGAACATGTTGCGCACCAGCCGCCGGTCGCTGGCGAAGGGGGAGATGAAGGCGCTCAGCACGATCAGCCCGGCATCCGCAAACAGTTTGCTGACCTCACCGATGCGGCGGATGTTCTCCACCCGGTCCTCATTGGAGAAGCCCAGGTCCCGGTTCAGGCCATGACGGACGTTGTCGCCGTCCAGCAGGAAGGTGTGGTAGCCCTCATAGTAGAGCGCCACGTCCAGCGCGTTGGCGATGGTGGACTTGCCGGACCCCGAGAGGCCGGTGAACCACAGCAGACAGGGGTGCTGGTGCTTGATGCTGGCGCGTTCGGTACGCGAGATCTTGTGGTCGTGCCAGACAATGTGGTCGCTCACGCTGGTTCCTTCCTCAAAAGCTGCCGGAAATCGAAAGGTGTATATTCTCATCCAGTCACCATGACCGGTGCAATGCCGCATCCGGGTCGAAGCAGTCCGCGATCTGGTAAACTGGTTTCCAAAACAGGGAAACAGGAGCACTCAACCATGCGTGATGTTGTCATCGCCGCAGCGCGGCGTACCGCCGTGGGCACTTTCGGGGGCAGTCTGGCGGGCCAGAGCGCGGCCCAGCTTGGCGCTACCGTCATCCGTCAGCTGCTGAGCGAAACGGGTATCAACTCGGACCAGGTCGATGAGGTGATTCTCGGCCAGGTGCTGACCGCCGGTGTCGGCCAGAACCCCGCGCGCCAGGCAGCCATCGGGGGTGGCCTTACCGAGGCGGTGCCCGCCATGACCATCAACAAGGTCTGCGGTTCCGGCCTCAAGTCCCTGCACCTGGCGACCCAGGCGATCCGGTGTGGCGACGCGGACCTGGTCATCGCCGGCGGCCAGGAGAGCATGAGCCAGGCGCCGCACGTGCTGCCCAACAGCCGTAACGGCCAGAAGATGGGCCACTGGCAGCTGATCGACTCCATGATCCAGGACGGCCTCTGGGACGCCTTCAATGACTACCACATGGGTGTGACCGCCGAGAACATCGCCCGTGAGTACAGCATTACCCGCCAGGAACAGGACGAATTCGCGGCGGCTTCCCAGCAGAAGGCGGAGGCGGCCATCAACGCCGGGCGCTTCAGCGATGAGATCGTCCCGGTGAGCATTCCCCAGCGCAAGGGCGAGCCCAGGGTGGTGGACACCGACGAGAACCCCCGCCCGGGCGTGACCGCCGAGGGGCTTTCCGGCCTCAAGCCGGCGTTCCAGAAGGATGGGGGCGTGACGCCGGGCAATGCCTCTGCACTGAACGACGGTGCCGCCGCCGTGGTGGTCTGTTCCGCCGAGAAGGCCCAGGAGCTGGGCCTGGAGCCGCTGGCCACCATCCGCGGTTATGCCAATGCCGGCGTGGCGCCGGAAATCATGGGTACTGGTCCGATCCCGGCAACCCGCCGTGCGCTGGAACGTGCGGGCTGGGGCATCGAGCAGCTGGAGCTGGTGGAGGCCAATGAGGCCTTTGCTGCCCAGGCCATTGCCGTGAACCGGGATCTTGGCTGGGATACGGAGCGTGTGAACGTCAACGGCGGGGCCATTGCGCTGGGCCACCCGATCGGCGCCTCCGGCTGCCGGATCCTGGTGACCCTGCTGCACGAGATGCGCCGGCGGGAGGTTCAGCGGGGCCTGGCCACCCTGTGCATCGGCGGTGGTATGGGCGTGGCCCTGGCCGTTGAGCGCTGAATGCTCAATATCGCGCTCTATGAGCCGGAGATCCCGCCGAATACAGGCAACATCATGCGGCTGGCGGCCAGTACCGGCTGCCGGCTGCACCTGATCCGGCCCCTGGGCTTCCGGCTGGATGACCGGCGGATGAAACGGGCCGGTCTGGACTATCGGGAATACGCCAGCGTGGAGGTGCACGAAGACTACAGGGCCTTCCTGGAGGCGGAACCCATCCGGGCGGGGCGCTTGTTCGGTATTTCCACCAAGGGCACGAGCGGCCATCACCAGGTGGCCTACCAGCCCGGTGATACCCTGATGTTCGGCCCCGAGACCCGGGGACTCCCGGCTGAGGTCCTGGCCGGGCTGCCTCGGGATCAGGTGCTGCGTCTGCCTATGGTGGCGGAGCGACGCAGCCTGAACCTCTCCAACGCGGCGGCCGTAGTGGTCTATGAAGCCTGGCGGCAGCTCGGTTTCGAGGGAGGCGTCTGATGCAGGTCTACGAAGTGGGCGGCGCGGTGCGCGACTGGCTTCTGGGCCAGGCGGTGAAGGACAGGGACTGGGTGGTGGTCGGCGCCACGCCGGAGCAGATGCTGGAAGCCGGCTACAAGCAGGTGGGGGCGGACTTTCCCGTCTTCCTGCACCCCGAGACCCATGAGGAATACGCGCTGGCCCGCACCGAGCGCAAGAGTGGCCATGGCTACCATGGCTTTGAGGTGCACAGCGCACCGGACGTCAGTCTCGAGGAGGATCTCAAACGCCGGGACCTGACCGTCAACGCCATGGCCCGTGATGCGGAGGGGCATCTGGTAGACCCCTTCGGCGGTGAACGGGATCTTGCCGACCGGGTGCTGCGCCACGTCTCGCCGGCCTTTGCCGAGGACCCGCTGCGCATCCTGCGTACCGCCCGTTTTGCCGCGCGCCTCGCGCCCCTGGGGTTCGAGGTGGCGGAGGAGACCATGGCCCTGATGCGCTCCATGGTGGCGGAGGGGGAAGTCGACCACCTGGTTCCCGAACGCGTCTGGCAGGAAACCCGGCGGGCCCTTCACGAGGCGCACCCCAGGGTCTTCTTTGAGGTGCTGGATGCCTGCGGCGCCCTGGCTGTGGTGATGCCGGAGATCGCCTCCCCGGAAGAGGTGCTGGAAAGGGGGCTGGCTGCGCTGGTGCGCGCGGCGGGCATCAGTGATGCCACCGGGGTGCGCTTTGGCGCCCTGGTCGCGCGGCTGGATGCGGACACCGCACAGGCTTTCAGTGAACGGTTGCGGGTGCCCAACAACTGCCGGGACATTGCCGTGAGTTCGGCGGCACTGCCGCGCTGGCCGACACCATTGAGTGCGGACTGGGTGGAGCAGCTTCTGGACAAGGCGGACGCCTGGCGGCGCCCGGAGCGCTTCGAGCAGCTCCTCATGGTGATGGAGGCCTGTGGGCTGGATGGACGGGCGGCGGCCCGGGTGCGCGAAGCCCGTTCCCGGGCCGCCGCCGTGAATCCCAAGGCCCTGATGAAGGAAGGCTACCATGGCAGGGCGCTGGGTGAGGCCATTGCGGCGCGCCGGCGACAGGCGATTGAGCAGGTGGTTGATGGAGGGTTGGACGATGATGAATGAGCACGGCGGAGTGGCCCTGGTGACCGGCGCGGCCAGGCGGCTGGGCGCGGCCACGGCAAGAGCCCTGCATGGGAGGGGGTACCGGGTGGTGGTGCATCACCGCAGCCGGTCCCATGATGCGGAAGCGCTGGTGGCGGACCTGAATGCCGAGCGTGCCGGGTCCGCCGTGGCGCTGCAGGCGGACCTGCGGGACCCGGACGCGGTGCAGGCGCTGGCGCGCGGGGCACGGGAATACTGGTCCCGGCTGGATGTGCTGGTGAACAATGCCTCCGAGTTCTTCCCCACCCCGGTGGGGGAGCTGAGCATGGAGCAATGGGGCCGTCTGGTGGATACCAACCTGCGCGCGCCCGTGCTGCTGGTTGAAGCGCTCGCTGAGGAGCTGAAGCTGCAGCATGGCTGCATCATCAACCTGATCGACGTCCATGCCGAACGCCCCCTGGCGGACCACCCGGTCTACTGCGCCACCAAGGCCGCCCTGGCGTCGCTGACGCGCTCCTGGGCCCGGGATATGGCGCCGCTGGTGCGGGCCAATGGCGTGGCGCCGGGAGCCATCCTGTGGCCTGAAGGCGAGGGTGGTGATGCCATGCCCGCGGAGGCCAGGAAGGCGATTCTCGACCAGGTGCCCCTGCATCGGACCGGGGAGGCGGAGGATATTGCAGGTGCCGTAGCCTGGCTGGTCTGTGATGCGCCCTATGTCACGGGGCAGGTGCTGAACGTGGATGGCGGTCGCAGCGTGTCCGCCTAGAAACCAGCCCCTAGCCGGGGCGGACCTGGTCCAGGTCCATGGTCACCCGGTGCTGCTTCTGGAGGAAGTCGATCAGGACCATGGCCCGGGTCTCTCCGTCGTACTCCTGGAAGACCGCGTTCAGGCCCCGGAAGGGGCCTTCCAGAATCTCCATTCTGTCGCCCTTACGGATGCCGCCGGCCTCGGCCGTGGACTCCAGGCCCTCCCGGATGCTCTGGATGATCTCATCGGCAATGGGGGCGGGTTTGTTGCCGAAGCTCACGACCCGGACAACGCCGCGGGTGGAGCGGAGCTTGTGCCAGACCGGGTCGGTCAGCTCCAGGTTGATGAACAGATACCCCCGGAACAATGGCTCGCGGCGCAGGCAGCGCTTGCCGCGCTGGATGGTCTCCACATCGATTCGGGGGAAGAAGCACTCGATTCCCTGGTATTCCAGATTCGCCAGGGCGCGCTCCGCCTGCGCGGGCTTGTGCTGTACGGCGTACCATGCCATGGGGCGATATCCTTTCCGCTACGGCTTTCCGCCCATTCTAGTGCCCATCGGTCATCAGGTTAAGCAAGGCGGTCGAGAAAAATCCTTTTCCAGCATGCACCAGGGGCTTATGGTGGAACGTATCCACCGCAAGGGTGCGGTAACACGGAAAACAGGAGGTGACCATCATGAGTGTTCTTCTATTGCTGCTGGCCGGGCTGGTTCTGCTCTATGTCGGGGCGAACTGGTGGCTCGGTGCCGCCGGGCTTGTCATTGCCACCGGCATCGGCTTCTGGCTGGACAGCTGGCACTGGCTGAGTGTCTTCATCGGAACCGTGCTGCTTCTGGGCACGCTGGTGGTCATCATCCCATCACCTCTGCGGCGCAGTCTCATCAGCAGCCCGCTTCTGGGCATGGTCCGGGGCATGCTGCCGACGCTCTCCGACACCGAACAGCAGGCGCTCAACGCCGGCAGCGTGGACTGGGACGGCCAGCTGTTCTCCGGCCGGCCGGACTGGAACCACCTTCTGGATCTACCGCACCCGAAGCTGACCGAAGAAGAGCGGGCCTTCATCGACGGCCCCGTGGACGAGCTCTGCGCCATGCTGGACGACTGGTCCATCACCAATGAGCGCTACGACCTGCCGGAGGAAGCCTGGCAGTTCATCCGGGAGAAGGGCTTCTTCGGCCTGGTGATCGACAAGGAGCACGGCGGGCTCGGGTTCTCGAACACCGCGCACTCCGAGGTGGTCATGAAGATCGCCTCCAGGGGCGTCTCCGCGGCGGTCACCGTGATGGTCCCCAATTCCCTGGGCCCGGGCGAGCTGATCACCTATTACGGCACGGATGAACAGAAGCAGTATTACCTGCCGCGCCTGGCGAAGGGCGACGAAGTGCCCTGCTTTGCGCTGACATCGCCCGTGGCCGGCTCGGATGCCGGCGCCATTCCGGACCGCGGCGTGATCTGCCGGGGCTACTGGAACGGCCAGGAAGTGCTCGGCATGAAGGTCACCTGGAACAAGCGCTACATCACCCTGGCGCCGGTGGCCACGCTGATCGGCCTGGCAATCAAGGTCTATGACCCGGATCACCTTCTGGGTGAGGAGCACGACCTGGGCGTGACCACGGTAATGGTGCCGGCGGACACCGAGGGCGTGAACCACGGCCCGCGGCACCTGCCCATGAACACCGTTTTCATGAATGGGCCGACCTGGGGCGAGGATGTGTTCATACCGCTGGATCAGGTCATCGGCGGGCGCGAGATGATCGGCCAGGGCTGGCGCATGCTGCTGGAGTGCCTGTCCATCGGGCGTTCCATCTCACTGCCGGCACTGGGTACCAGCGGCGGCAAGATGGCCTGCCTGACCACCGGCTCCTACGCCTCCGTGCGCGAGCAGTTTGGCCGCTCCATCAGCGACTTCGAAGGGGTCCAGGAAGCGCTGGAGCCCATGGCCGGTTACACCTGGATGATGGACAGCGCCAGGCTCTTCACCTCGGGCATGCTGGATCGCGGCGTGAAGCCCTCGGTGCCGTCCGCGCTGCTCAAGTACCGCAACACGGACCTGATGCGCAAGGTCGTGACCAACGCCATGGACGTCGTGGCCGGGCGGGGCGTCATCAAGGGGCCGCGTAACTTCCTGGCCCGGATCTACCAGGCGATCCCCATCGCCATCACGGTCGAGGGGGCCAACATCCTGACCCGCAGCCTGATGGTCTTCGGCCAGGGCGCGATCCGCTGCCACCCCTACATCGTGCAGGAGATTGAGGCCGCCGGCATGGAGGATTCCGGCAAGGCGGTGCAGAAGTTCGACGGCGTCTTCTTCGCACACATCGCCCATACCAGCCGGAACGTACTGCGCTCCCTGGTTCTGGGGCTGACCGGTGGCCTGGTGCAGCCGGTGCCCAGCGAGGGTGGCCTGCGGCGTTACTACCAGCAGCTGTCGCGCTTCGCCTCCGCCTTCTCGGTGCTGACCGATGTGGGCCTTCTGACCCTTGGGGGCAGTCTCAAGGGGCGCCAGCGCTTCACCGGGCGCATGACGGATGCGCTGGTCGGGCTCTATTACGCCTCCGCCTCCATCAAGCAGTGGCATGAGGAGGGTTATAACGAGGAGATGCGGGATGTGGTCGAGTGGAGCCTGCAGCGCTCCCTCTACGACATCCAGACCGCGCTCTACGCGGCCGTGACCAACTTCCCGGTCAAGCCCCTGCGCTGGCCGCTGAAGGTGCTGGTGTTCCCGCTGGGCGTGCGCCTGCGCCAGCCGGATGACGAGCTGGGGCAGCGCGTGGCGCTGAGCATCGTGAAGGAGGGCGGCGCCAAGGAGCGGATTCCGCGCGGGGTCTATCACACCGAGAACCCGGAAGACCCGGTCGGCCGCATCCTCCATGCCCTGCGTGTGGCCCGTGAGACCGAGCCGGCCCGCAGGCGCATCAACGATGCCATCCGCAAGTCCGACCCGGATGAGCTGCAGGACATCGAGATGCTGCTCGGCCACCAGCGTGAGGAACTGCTCGACTGGGCCCAGGAGCGGGATCTGCTGGACGACTCCGAGCGCCAGAAGGTTTCCGAGGCCATGGC
>JBNJDI010000086.1:0-9055 GCA_051744725.1 Pseudomonadota bacterium
GCGCGGGAGTACAGTCTGGACGTCAACTGGGTCTATGCGCTCGCCCGCCAGGAGAGCGCTTTCCAGCCGGATGCCCGCTCCCATCGTGGCGCCTTCGGTCTGCTGCAGCTGCTGCCGGCAACCGCCCGTGAGACTGCCCGGGAGGCAGGGCTCAGCTTCAACGGCATCACCACCCTGCTCGATCCCGCCGCCAACATCCGACTCGGCAGCGCGCACCTGAGCGGTCTTCTGCAGCGCTTCGACAATAACCGCATCCTTGCCACGGCCGCCTACAATGCCGGTGAATACCGGGTGAGCCAGTGGATTGACGAGGATACCCGTGATCTGGCGTCCGACATCTGGGTCGAGACCATGCCGTACCACGAGACACGCCAGTACGTGCGCAATGTTATGGCGTACACGGTGATCTATGGCTACCGGCGGGGTGAGCCGCCGGGGCACCTGCTCACCGAACGTGAGCTGGCGTGCATGTGCCTCGACGAGGTGCAGTAACAGGTTTCAGACCGGGCGGACCTGATAGTTCGCCTCCGCCCGTGCGACAATCTCGCCACTGGTGTCCTTGAGATCAAGCTCGAGGATGAGCTCGGCCTTGCCGTTGTCTGCAACATCCTGCTCGATGCGCGCCTTGCGCTGGGCGTCCAGTGTCAGTTCCACCTCCAGGTCCGTGCGCGCCGGCTGCTCATAGAAGATGTGCAGATCCTTCAGGACGGGAATCAGCCGCCCCTCGAATTCAACCAGTGCCATAGCCCCGAACGGAATCTCCGCAAGCAGGAACTGGGCGCCGGCATAGACGGTACCCAGGTGGTTGCGGTTGCCCTTGCGGGTCAGCCGGGCGCGCAGGTAGCCATCACGCAGCTCCACCACCCTGAAGCCGTTGCGGCGGGTGAACGGCACACTGGCCGCGATAAGGCGGTTGAGCACGCCATAGCCCAGTTTCTTCTCGAACCGGGCCAGCCCCGGGATGGGACGGCCGGATTCCTCGAGCTGCCCGAAATAGCCCCGGACCCGGGGCGCAACCGTATTGAACACCTTCATGACGCGTCCTCTGTCAGACCCTGAAACGCGCTACCTTATCATGAAGAGTGCTTCCGACCTCACTGATTTCACTGCTCAAACGATCGTTTTCCGAAGCCGCCTGTGCCGCATCCTGACCCTGGTCCGCAATCCGTGTGATGGAGCTGTTGAGCTCATCCACAGCTGAGGTCTGCTCCTCGGAGGCGGTGGCAATCTGGCTGGTGCGGTCGCTGATGTCGGAAATGGCCTGGCTGATCCGCTCCAGGGCCTCCATGGCATCCCGCGCCTTCTCCATGCTCATGTTGCTCACCGCCTGCGACTCCTGCATGACGCTCACCGCCTTGTCCGCACCCTCTTTGAGCCGGGTGATCATGTTGTTCACCTGCTCGGTGCTGTCCTGGGTGCGCTTGGCGAGCGCCCTGACCTCATCCGCCACCACGGCGAATCCACGGCCCGCCTCACCGGCGCGCGCCGCCTCGATCGCCGCGTTCAGGGCCAGCAGGTTGGTCTGTTCGGCAATGCCTTCAATCACCTCCAGAATGCCGGTGATCTCACCCACGTCGTTGCCCAGTTTGTCGATCACCTGGGCCGCCTCACCGATTTCCCGGCCCAGGCGTTCAACCGCCTCGTTGGAGGACTGCACGGTCTGCAGGGACTCCTTGCTGTCGCTGTCCGCATTGCCAGCGGAATCCGCCGTGCTCTGGGCGTTCTGGGCGATCTCGTTGACCGCCGCCGACATCTCGTTGATGGCGGTGGCGACCTGGTCGATCTCCTGCTGTTGCTGGGTCACGCTGTCGCGGCTGGTTGCGCTGGCATCGCGCAACGACGATACATGCTGCTGCAGTTCGCTGGCACTCTCCTGGGCTTCCGCCACTACGCCGCGCACATTGTCAACAAAGCCGTTGAAAGCCTCCGCCAGCTGCCCGAATTCATCCCGGCTCTCAACGTCCAGCCGCTTGGTCAGATCCCCCTCACCCGAGGCAATCTCATTCATGGCCCGGAGCAGGCGCCGCGCGGGTCTGAGCAGCACATTGAGGCTGACGTAGATCAGGCCCAGGGCCACCAGAAGACCCACCACAGTGCTCCCCAGTGCGTTCCAGCGCCCCTGGATCACCGGCGCCCAGGCCTGGCTCTCGTTCACCATCAGCCCCACATACCAGTCAACGCCTTCGGCCCCGGAAATCGGATGGAAGCTGGCCAGGTAGGACTCACCGTCCACCTGAACCTGTTGCCGGGAGCCATCCATGGAGACGTCCGCGCCAAGAACGTCCGCCAGCGGAGCGTTGATGTTGGCGGATTCCGGGTGATACAGAACCTTGCCATCACCGTTGACGAGCATGGCGTAGCCATTACCCGCCATGGTGACCGGAGCGAGCACATCATTGACGGCGTCCATACTGATGTCGGCGCCGGCGACCCCTTCATAGTCGCCCGCCTCTACCGGGGCTGTCGCGGTTATGATGAGGCCGCCTCCGGCGGCGTCCTCGTAGGGCGCCGTGAATCCGGCACCTTCACTGCGGGCTTTCTCAAACCAGGGCCGCTGCGAGGGATCAAACCCGCTCGGCAGAGCATTCTCAGCCTCGCGGTTCTCCATCAGCATGGTGCCGTCACCAGTCCCCACGTAGAAGTGCTTGAGGTTGAGGCTGTCAGCCGCGGTTGCGGCCAGGTCACGCATTTCGTCATCGCTGGTTACGGACTCAGCCCTTTCGGCGAAGCTTCGGGTGGTCTCCAGCCGCGTATTGAGCCACTGCGCGATCGTGGCGGTACTCTGGTCCACCACCTGCTCGGTCAGCGCATCGAGGTTACGCTCGGTATGGGCGCTCAGGCGGCTGTTGTTGAGCACGGCGGTCGCGAGCATGGCAAGGACCAGAAGGGCACCGAATACGATCAGCAGTTTCTGGCTGAAGGACAGCGATTTCATGGGACGCTCCGCTTTTCAGAAGGGATTACTGGACAGCATAGTCTTTAACGGCAGCCATCGCCTGAGCTTGAACCTGCGTTATGATGACCGGCGTGTATTATACCGACTCACCGAGTAAGGAGAACCAGCTTGATGGCCCATGATGAACTCCACCTCCAGACGCGCAACCTGGAGCTGCGTGACTACCCGCAGCTGCGTGAGCTCATGGATAGGGTCTACGACGACATCGGTGGCGCCTGGCCCAGGGACACCATCAAGCACATGATCGAGAAATTCCCGGACGGCCAGATCTGCATCGAGGACAACGGCAAGCTGGTGGCGGTGGCGCTTACGGCGCGCGTGGATTACCAGCGTTTCTCCAACCCACACACCTACGACGATCTGGTCATGAAGAATGACCGCATCCTCTACAACCCCGAGGGGGATACCCTCTATGGGCTGGACGTGTTCATCCATCCCGACTATCGCGGCTACCGGCTTGGGCGCCGCCTCTATGATGCGCGCAAGGAGCTGTGCCGCAGCCTCAACATGCGCGCCATCCTCGCCGGCGGGCGCATTCCCGGCTACCGCCAGTACGCGGACGAGATGAATCCGGCGGAGTACATCAAGCAGGTCCACCGCAAGGAGATCTACGACCCGATCCTGTCGTTCCAGCTCTCCAACGACTTCCAGGTCAAGCGCCTGCTGCACAAGTACATCCCTGAGGACGAAAAATCAAAGGGCTACGCGACACTCCTTGAGTGGAACAACATCATGTTCGAGCCGCCATCCTCGGTGCTCGAAAGCCGCAAGAGCCAGGTCCGGCTGGGCGCGGTGCAGTGGCAGATGCGCGAGTTCAACTCCGTGGACGAGGTGCTGCGCCAGGTCGAGTACTTCGTGGATGCCCTTTCCGACTACAAGAGCGACTTTGCCGTCTTCCCGGAGTTCTTCAATGCCTCGCTCATGGGGCTGACGGACCAGACGGACCAGACCAAGGCCATCCGCTTCCTGGCCGCCTTCACGGAGAAGTTCCGGGATGAGATGTCGCAGATGGCGGTGAGCTACAACATCAACATTGTTGCCGGCTCCATGCCACTGTTCGAGGACGACCGCATCTACAACGTCTCCTACCTGTGTCACAGGGACGGGCGCATTGACGAGCAGCGCAAGATCCACATCACACCCCACGAGCGCCGGGACTGGGTGATCGAGGGGGGTAACGAGCTGGGGGTGTTCGACACCGACGCCGGCCGGGTGATGATCCAGATCTGCTACGACGTGGAGTTCCCGGAGCTCAGCCGCATCGCCGCGACCGAGGATGGCGGCGTGGACATCATCTTCGTACCCTTCTGGACGGACACCAAGAACAGCTACCTGCGCGTGCGCAACTGTGCGCAGGCGCGGGCCGTGGAAAATGAATGCTACGTGGTCATCACCGGCAGCGTGGGCAACCTTCCCCGCGTGGAGAGCCTGGACGTGCAGTACGCCCAGTCCTCGGTCTTCTCGCCCAGTGACTTCGCCTTCCCGCACGACGCGGTGATGTCCGAGTCCACGCCGAATACCGAAATGATCATGTTCTCGGACCTGGATCTGGACAAGTTGAAGGTGATCCGCGCGGAGGGATCCGTGACCAACCTGAAGGATCGGCGCCCGGATCTCTACGAACTCAAATGGCGGGGGTGACCCACGCTGGTGAAATGTTAGACTGACTGAGCTTTAAGGGCTCTGACTCACAGGCATATTCAGGGAGAAATACCGATGGGCAAGAAAAAGAAACTCGGCATCAGTTCGCTGGTGGAGCGTGTGGAACAGCTGGTCAACGATGCGCTCAAGCGGATCGATACCCTGCAGAATCAGGTGAACGACCTGCGGGAACAGCTTATGGAAAGGGCGGGGTTCAGTGACAAGCCCTCCGAGGACCAGAAATCCAATGCATCCGGTGGTACCAAGCCGAAGGCCGCAAGCCAGTCCACGTCCAGCAAGAAGCAGTCTGCGGGCAAAAGCGGCTCCAGCAGCGGTGCCTCGAAGGCGGGCTCCGGTTCCGGCAAGGCCGCGAAGTCCTCCGGCAAGGCGAGCAGTAATGACCTGACTCAGATCAAGGGCATTGGCCCGGCTACCGCGAAGAAGATGCAGGCCAAAGGCATCACTTCCATCAGCCAGCTGGCCAATCCCTCCGCGGATGACAGCAAGAAACTTGAAGAGTTCCGCAGGCTCAAGAGTTTCCCCAACTGGCAGGCGGAAGCGAAAAAGCTGCTGTAATCACCAGCGCCTGCTGACCGGGGCCTTACCAGGCCCCGGTTCCTCCCTCCCCTGGGTGCCGATTACGTTCTGATACGCCCGCTAACGTGCGCTAACACGTAAAATCTTCGCATATCCCAAGCCAAGTGTGACGTAATTCCCTACGATAGAATGGATCTTGTCTAGTGTGGACGCTGAAGCATCCGCACAAGGAAATAACAAAGGATGGCGCTGATGGCACTGGGAACACTTCCAGCCTGGCTGACCCTGACCGCAGCGGTGACGGTTGTGGTGGTCACCGTGGCCCTGATCGCGGCCACGGTCGTGCTCAGCTTCCGGCTTGCACGTTCGCGCAGGGAGCAGAACGAACGTGAAAACACGCTGACCAAGTTTTCCAGTGCCGTCATGAACAGCGGCGCCATGATCCTGATCACGGATGCCCAGGGCCGCATCGAGTTCGTCAATGACCGGTTCTGCCAGCTCACCGCCTTCTCCAGGGACGACGTGCTCGGCCATTCCGTCGCCACCCTCAGTGCCACCATGAACCTGGCCGGCACAGAGACCGGGGTGCTGACCAACCTCCTGGACTGCCTCCAGCCCTACTGGAAGGGCGAACTGCTGTGTCGCACCAATGGCAGCACGCCGCTCTGGACGGCCGTCACCACGTCCTCGGTACTTGATGAGAACGGTCACCCCATCAACTACATCGTCTCCGCGGTGGACATCACCGAGCTCAAGCTGGCCCATGAGCGCATGGAGCAACTGGCACTCTTTGACAGCCTGACCAACCTGGCCAACCGTCGCCTGTTCCAGGACCGGCTGGAGCAGGCGCTGCAGAGCGTGGCCCGCCGCCAGAACCAGATCGCCCTGCTCTTTCTGGATCTCGACCAGTTCAAGCAGGTCAATGACAGCCTGGGCCACGATGCTGGCGACATGCTGCTTCTGACCGTGGCGGACCGATTGAAGTCCTGTGTGCGCGCCCAGGACACGGTCGCGCGCCTGGGCGGCGATGAGTTCACCATACTCCTGCACGATGTCTCGGATACCAAGGATCTGACCATGATCGCCGAGAACATCCTGGCCAGCCTGAAGGCCCCGATCCGGCTCCGGGGCCAGGAAGTGCTGATCTCAACCAGCATCGGGATCACCACGGCGCCCGCCGATGGTGAGTCCCCGGACACACTGATGAAGAACGCGGATCTTGCCCTGTACCGCGCCAAGGACAAGGGCCGTGACCAGTACGATTTCTATACCGAGAGCCTGAATGACCGCGCCGAGCAGCTGATGGCCCTGGAGCGCCAGCTGCGCCACGGGCTCCGGCGTGAGGAATTCTTCCTGCTGTTCCAGCCCCAGGTTGACCTCAACACGGGCGACATTACCGCCATGGAGGCTCTCATACGCTGGCAGCACCCGGAGCGGGGCGAGCTACTGCCCGATGAATTCATACCCGTCGCCGAGGATACGGGCCTGATCATGCCGCTGGGCAACTGGGTGCTGCAGCAGGCCTGTATGCAGATCAAGCTGCTGCATCAGCTGCTGGGCCGTGGCTTACGCGTGGCCGTCAACATCTCCGCACGCCAGTTCCGCGATCCGGGACTGGAGAACGTGATCGACTTCGCCCTGCGCACCTCCGGCCTGGAGCCGCGCTTTCTCGAGATCGACATCCACGAAGGCATGCTCTCGGAAGAGCCGGAGGTGGCGAGGGACCAGCTTGCGCGCATCCGCAGAACGGGCGTCACCATCACCCTTGATGACTTTGGAACAGGGTACAGCAGCCTTCAGCAGCTGCGCTCACTCCCCGTGGACATGCTCAAGATCGGACAGACTTTTGTGAGGGGGATCCCGGAAGACGGCCCCAACACGGACATCACCACGGCCATCATCGGCATTGCACAACAGATGGATAAGCAGGTGGTGGCAGAAGGCGTGGAAACGGAACAGCAGGAGTACTTCCTGCGCATGCACGGGTGCTCACTGGTCCAGGGATACCGCTACGCCAGCCCAATGAGTTTCGACGAGCTCTACCGTTACTTCAGCGACGACAACGACCGGGAGCTCAAGGCCTGAGCCCCCGGAACCCGGGTTACTGAACTTTCTCCGCCAACCCCTGATGGCGGTTGAGAATCCCCTCGATGCGCTGCAGTGATTCCTGCACACCCTGCGAAGGCTCTTTCTCAAACTCCAGCCCGAAGAAATGGCCGTGTTCATCCGTCTGGGAATGGCGAACACTGGCCGCCACCTGATCCACCGTAATCTCGCCCACTTCCGTATTCAGGCGCAGGCTGACCTGTACCCTACTGTCCGGTTTGAGCAGTTCATCCGCCACAATGATCCCGATGCCGAGCCGATTGTAGTCTACAACCTCCACATCAACCCATGCGGATCCAATCAGCCCCTTCCGGACCTTGATCCTGGCATCCATGGATACCCATGGCAGGCGCTGCTCACGACGGCGCTCGTTCATCCTGAAACGTCTCCTGTGTGTACCTTTCTGTATTGTGGGCGAGGGTTCTCAGGGGGTAAAGTCCGCGGTTCATTTGCAAGGCGGAGCGCCCCTGTTTTGCCCGTTTCGAATACCGCAAAATCCGACCTGCTCTTTGTTGCGGCCGCGCTTCTGGCTGCCATCAGCTGGATGTTCTCCCGCGAGGCCGTGCTTGCCATGCCGCCGCTGCTGTTCCTGTCACTGCGGTTCCTGCTCGCCGGTGGCGTTCTGGCCGCCTTCGGCTGGCAGCAGCTGGCAGGGCTGAGCCGCGAGCAGTTCCTGCGAGCCGCGCGCGTGGGTCTTGTCTTCGGTGCTGGCATGAGCTGCTGGGTCACGGGGCTGCACCTGACCAGCCATATCGGCGAGGGCGCCTTCATCATCAGCCTCAACGTCGTATTCGTACCCATCATTGCGCGGCTGGTGTTTGCCGAGGAACAGCCCATCACCACCTGGCTTGCCCTCCCGGTGGCTATGACGGGCCTTGGCCTGCTCTCGCTCAATGGCGGGTTCGACCCGGAAGCGGGCCAGCTATTCTTCCTGCTCGCCGCCCTCATCCTCGCGTTCTATTTCACCCTCAACTCCAGGGCCGCCAACAGCACCCCGGCAGGACGCCAGTCCCACCAGGCCGCCCTGCCGGTATTCGCGCTGACCACGATAGGACTCACGATGGTGGGCATCGTGACCCTGGTACTCTCACTCCTGCTGGAACCCTGGCAACCGACGTTCAGTGACTTCGGCGGCAATCTGGTGCTCTGGATCGTGCTCAGTGCCATTGTGGGAACAGCGGCCCGGTTCTTCGTGCAGACCTGGGCCCAGAGCCTGGCCGCACACAGTCATGGGGTGGTGATCCTTTCCATGGAACCGGTCTGGGTGGCGCTCTTTGCGGCGGGATGGTTCGGCGAGACCATGGTGCTGCAACAGTTCGCCGGCTGCGCGCTGATCCTTGCCGCGCTGCTGGTCAACCGCTGGCACACGGTCCAGGCACTCCTGCGGGACCTGAGGGGCGCCTAACCCTCACCCCAGAGATCCTCCAGCCGGGAATCCCGTCCACAGCTCGTGCGGTAGTACCAGTAGCGGATGGGGTTCCTGTCGTAATAGTTCTGGTGATAGTCCTCGGCCGGATAAAAGGCTTCCAGTTCCCGCACCGGCGTCACTATAGGCTGCTCAAAGCGGTCAGACTCCGAAAGCGCCTGCTTTGAGGCCTCCGCCGCCTCCCGCTGCGCCTCCGACTGGGTGAAAATGGCAGTCGTGTACTGATACCCCCGGTCACAGAACTGCCCGCCGTCATCCAGGGGGTCCACATTGCGCCAGAAGACCTCCAGAAGCTTCTCATAGGTGACCTGGTCCGGGTCGTAGCGCACGCGGACTACTTCAATGTGCTCTGTCTCGCCGGAACTCACCTGTTCATAGGTCGGGTTTTC
>JBNJDI010000087.1:0-8974 GCA_051744725.1 Pseudomonadota bacterium
CCCACGCCCTGGATGCCCACACCCAGGCGCTCGTAGTTCATCATGGTGAACATGGCCATCAGGCCCTTGTTGGGCTCGCCCACGAGAAAGCCACGGGCATCATCGTAGTTCATGACGCAGGTCGCGGAACCGTGGATGCCCATCTTCTCCTCCAGCGAACCGCAGGAGACATTGTTGCGTGCGCCGAGGGAGTCATCCTCGTTCACTTCGTACTTGGGGACCAGGAAGAGCGAGATGCCCTTGGGGCCAGCCGGAGCGTCAGGCAGCTTGGCCAGCACCAGGTGAATGATGTTCTCGGCCATGTCGTGCTCACCCCAGGTGATGAAGATCTTGGTGCCTGAGATGCTGTAGGAGCCGTCGTCATTGGGCTTGGCCTTGGTGCGGATGATGCCCAGGTCGGTGCCGGCGTGCGGCTCGGTCAGGTCCATGGCCCCGGACCAGGTGCCGTCGTACATCTTGGGCAGGTACTTCTCCTTGAGCTCCTCACTGCCGTGGGCGTGCAGTGCCAGGCAGGCGCCGGCGGTCAGCATGGGGCAGAGACCGAAGGCCATGTTGGCCCCCTGCATCATCTCCTCGACCTGCCCGACCAGGCTCTTGGGCATGCCCATGCCGCCGTAGTCCGGGTCACCGCCCAGACCGACCCAGCCACCCTCGGCGAAGGTCTGGTAGGCCTCCCTGAACCCATCAGGTGTCGTAACCTCGCCATCCTTCCACTGACAGCCCTGCTCGTCGCCACTCTGGTTGATGGGGGCGAGCGTGCCCGCCGCGATCTTGCCGGCCTCTTCCAGGATGGCATCCGCCGTCTCCGGATCCACGCTCTCGCTCAGACCCGGCAGGGATGCCCACTGGCCCGGTGCGTCGAAGATCTCGTTGAGCAGGAACCGCATGTCCTGCAGGGGCGCCTTGTAGTCAGCCATGGATTGTCCTCACTTTGAACGTCTGCGGGGCTATTCTACCCCGGGATTTCTCACAGAAAAGCCCGCACATGGCGGGCTTTTTAATGCTTACCGGATCATACCGGTTCAAAAGGCGAAATGCTCTTCCTGCATGTCCATCAGGCTGTCCGCACCACTGAGCATGGCATCGGCGTGTGCCTTAGCCCGTGGCAGCATCCGCTTGAAGTAGAAGCGCGCTGTCTGGAGCTTAGCCGTGTAGAAGGCTTCCTCGGGGGTGCCTTCCTCCAGCTTGCGCTGGGCTACTTCCGCCATTTGGGCCCAGAGATACGCCAGTACGCCATAACCGGAGTACATCAGGTAGTCGTAAGACGCGGCCCCAACCTCTTCACGGTCCTTCATGGCGGCCGAACCGAGCTTCATGGTCAGGTCGCCCCACTCCTTGTTGAAGGCCGCCAGCGGCTCGATGAACTCCGCCAGCTGCTTGTTGTCACCATGCTCCCTGCAGAACAGGTGAACCTTCTTGGTGAAGCGCTTGAGCGACTCGCCCTGGGTCATCAGCACCTTGCGGCCCAGAAGGTCCAGTGCCTGGATGCCGGTGGTGCCTTCGTAGATGGTGCCGATGCGCGCATCACGCACGATCTGTTCCATGCCCCACTCGGAGATGTAGCCGTGGCCACCCAGAACCTGCATGCCCTGGTTGGCCGCCTCAACCCCGGTTTCAGTCAGGAACGCCTTGGCAATCGGCGTCAGGAAGCCAAGCAGCTCATCAGCTTCCTTGCGGGCGTCCTCATCCGGGCTGCGCGTGGCGATGTCCGCCTGCTGAGCGGCGTAATAGATCATGGCACGGCCCCCTTCGGCCAGCACCTTCTGGGTCATCAGCATGCGCCGGACATCGGGGTGGACGATAATGGGATCAGCCGGACCGTCCGGATTCTTGGCTCCGGAGAGCGAGCGCATGGCCTGGCGGTCCTTGGCGTATTCCAGCGATCCCTGGAACGCCAGTTCCGCGGAGCCCAGCCCCTGGATGGCGGTACCGATACGGGCAATGTTCATGAAGGTGAACATGTAACCCAGGCCCTTGTGCGGCTCGCCGATGAGGAAACCCCTGGCACCATCAAAGTTCAGCACACAGGTGGCGTTGCCGTGAATGCCCATCTTGTGCTCGATGGAGCCAACGGAAACGCTGTTGCGCTCGCCCGGGTTGCCATTCTCATCGGGAATGAACTTGGGGACCACAAAGACCGAGATGCCCTTGGTGCCCTTGGGCGCGTCCGGCAGCTTGGCCAGCACCAGATGGATGATGTTGTCCGACATGTCATGATCGCCCGCGGAGATGAAGATCTTCTCGCCGCTGATGCTGTAGCTGCCGTCAGAATTCGGTACCGCCTTGGAGCGCATGATGCCAAGGTCGGAGCCACAATGGGACTCCGTCAGGCACATGGTGCCGGTCCATTCGCCACTGATCATCTTGGGCAGATAGGTCTGCTTCTGCTCTTCGGAACCGTGGGCTTCCAGCGTGTTCAGGCAGCCGTGACTGAGGCCGGGATACATGCCGAAGGACCAGTTGGCCGTACCCACCATTTCGCTCATGACCATGGAAAGGGAACCGGGCAGCCCCTGGCCGCCGAGCTCCTCATCCGCGGTCATCGAAGGCCAGCCACCCTCGATGTACTGCTTGTAGGCCTCCTTGAAACCGGCCGGCGTCTTCACTTCACCGTTTTCCAGGGTACAGCCCTGCTGGTCCCCGGTCTGGTTCAGCGGCGACAGCACCTGCTCGCAGAACTTGGCCCCTTCCTGGATGATGGCATTGACCATGTCCGGCGTAGCTTCCTCGCCACCCGGGATCTGCTGATAATGCGTCTCAGTATCCAGCAGCTCGTTCATGACAAACTGGATATCGCGCAGCGGTGCTTTGTACTGGGGCATGGCTCGTACCTCGGTTCATGCAATTAAACGGCTGTTTGAAACATACGTTTGGGGTGGGTCCCATGTCAAGAGACATAACCGCTGTGAATGCATTTTCCAGGGGGCATTCAGGCCGTGGCACGGAAGCCTGAATCGGTGGCGGTCGCGGCGTCCGTGGACGCCAACCCCTCCACATCACGGAAAAGGCTGATACGGGCATCCTCCCCTGCGGAACGGTCGGAGTCGCTGGCCTGCGTTTCCGGCGTGCCCTGTGGCCCGTCATCGCTACTGCCGCCGTCGTCCTGGCGTGATGAACGCAGCTCCGACTGGGCCTGCAGCAGCTGACGGGTCGCCTCCTGCGCCACCCTGAGATCCTGGGGAGAGGGCTCCGCCGGCGCCAGTGCCGCGGAGCGCACTGTCTGCATCTTGCTGATGGTGGCTTCCGGATCATCAGGGATCGGGCTGGTATCAATGGAGACCTGCCCACCAACGGCATAGAGCTGACCCTCCGGTCCCCGCTGGTAGGTGTAGGTGGGCGCCCCGGCGTACTGGCCGCCCACCACCTGATGCGCCTGTTCATGCTGGCGCACTTCCTGGTCCCGGCCTCTCAGCTCCTGAACGGCCGACTTCTGTTCCGGGGATGGCCCGTCATCCCCCTGCTCCGGCTGCCGTCGCTCGCCCCGACCTTTCGCCTGTCCGGAGTCCGGCCCCGCCTCATTGCGTGGCCTTTCCGGGCGCGGCTGAGAGGTCTCCTCCCCGGCCTGCGGGCCACTGCGGCTCCCCTCCGTGGAGCCCTGCTGGCGGGCCCGCTCACTGATGGAGACCTGGACGCCACCGCTATTACTACCCTCGTCACTGCGTGTGGAGGGAGACGCTGGCCTGGACGGAGCTGTCGGGCTGGAAGGTGGCGCCGGGCTGACGGACGTTGTGGAAGAGGATGGTGACGTATCGCTACTGGACGTGCGGGTCTGCGGCACGCTGCCGGAGGCCGTGCCGGGAGGGGTGGCGCTTCGGGTTACAGCGCCGCCGCCGTTGCTGATCGCGGGCTGGATGGATGTAAGCTGCACGGCGATTCCATTGCGGGTTCAGGCACGTTCATCGAGCAGCGTCCCCACCATCTCGTCCGCTGTCCGAACCACTTCCACGGAGGCTTCGGCGTTCCGCTGGTTGACCTTCAGATCCACGACGGAACCCGCCAGGCTGTCCTCGCCAGCGCCGGCCCGATCCGGGGCAACGGCCTCCTGCGGAGGTGCGTCCGTGGTCCCCGAACGGGCAATACGACTGGCTGCATCCTGCATGCCGCGCTGGGCATCCTGGACGCCATTCACACCAATGGACAGGGAATTACTGATCATGGGCACACCTCTCGCCCGGAGCGTTCATGAACATTACATCACAGTAGTGTTTAAAATTCAAACAGCCCTGCCAGAGCTGTTCACCCCTCGGGCAGGGGCAGTGACAGGTAGCGGGAGGCCTCTTCCGCCATGGCGGCCGGATCCCGCGACGCCAGCCAGGGCACGCGCCCCATGCAGGGCGCCGGCATGCGCTCGCAGAGGGTTTCGAAGGTTGCCTCTTCCCGGGCCATGGGCTCCGGGGTGCAGCGGTTGGCCACCCAGCCCGCCAGGCGGCAGCCGTCATGCTGGATCAGCTCGGCACTGAGCAGGGCGTGATTGATGGCGCCGAGGCGCAGCCCCACGACCAGGATGACGGGCAGCTGGAGATCGCTCACCAGATCCCTCCAGGTTTCATGGTCATTGAGTGGCACACGCCAGCCACCGGCGCCCTCAACCAGGAACAGGTCCGCCGGGCGCATCATGGCACCGCGACAGAACCCCGCCAGGCGCTCGGCGCTGATCCGCCGCCCGGCTTCCCGGGCGGCCACATGGGGCGCAATTGCCGGCTCCAGCGCAACCGGATTCACCGACTCATAGGGCATGGCCTCGGTCATCGCCTGTGACAGCGCCAGCGCGTCGGCATTACGCAGGCCTTCGCTGGTCTGCTCGCAGCCGGACGCCAGTGGTTTCATGGCCCGGGTACTCAGGCCATTGCGGGCGGCCAGGCGCAGAAGACCGGCAGTGACCACCGTCTTGCCGGAGTCCGTGTCAGTACCTGTGATGAAGTAGGATTGTCTTGGCATGGGCGTTATGGAAGGTTCCGGGTTATTGCCTGGGTCCGGTCAGGCGCACAAAGGCCACCTGCCAGGTTGCGGGCACACCATACTGGGGATCCCGGTGGCGATCATAGGCGCGGCGCATGGCTTTCAGGCGCCCCGGGCCGAGTGCGCCCCGATGGCGCTGCTCATCCTTGTAGCGGGCCCCGAGGGTCTTGAGCTCACCCAGCAGTGCCATGACATCCGGGTACCACAGCACCAGCGGCTCGACATCAACGGTCACGCCCTCAAAGCCCTCGGCCAGCCGCGCCTCCAGTTCCGCCCGGGTGAGGAAGCGGTTGACGTGTCGACGGCCGGGATCGGCCTCGGCCCACGCGGATTCCAGTTCGGTCAGGGTACCGTCCACCAGGGTCGCCAGATGGGCCTCGCCATCGGACCCCAGCAGCCTTGCCATCTCCCGGGCCACGGCGCTGGTGTCCTCGCACCACTGGATCATCAGGCTGGACTGGATCCAGTCCAGGCTGCCCGAAGCCAGCGGCACATTGGCCGCATCAGCCACCAGCCAGCGGGCGTCCACGCCCCGGCATGCCCGGGCATGATCGATCATTCCAGGGGACAGGTCGGCAGCAATCAGTTGCTCCGGCGCCAGCCTGCGCTCCAGCTCCGGCAGGCTGAAACCGGTGCCACAGCCAAGATCAAGCCCCACGCCGCCCCGGGGGACATCCATACGGTCCAGAAGATCCAGCGCCACGCGCTGCTGAAGGCGCGCCGCCGCGTCATAGTTCCCGGCGGCCGCCCCGAAATCATCGGATACGCGCTGACGACTGACCTGGTTGAACTGCCGCGCATTCATGATGTCACCTGCTCCAGAGCCCCACTGATCCAGTCCGTCACCCCAGCGGCGGAAGCCGGCCAGTGGCAGGCATCCGGCGCCAGATGACAGCGCTCCCCGGCCAGACCGAGCGCCTCCGGTACCGCCCCGCTGACCAGTGCATCACGCCCGCAGAACAGATGCCGCGCCCCAGGCCCCGCCTTCCGCCAGGCATCCCGCTGATCGAGTTGGGCAAGCCACTCCAGGCTGTTCGCCAGCCCCTGCTGGTACTCCGCGGTCGGATCCGGCCATTCCAGCGCCTGCAGCTCACGGCGCACCTGCCTGGGGGAAGCACTGCCCTGGCCGACCAGGGCGCAGAAGCGCCCGAGCGTCTGCGCCACATCCGCCAGCATGCCCTCGCGGAAACCACGGAAGTCGGCATCCGCCATGCCCACGGGCCAGTCCGGCGCCGCCAGAAAGCGCGGGGTCGAGCACAGGGTGACCACGCCGCCCACCTGCTCCGGGAACCACTCTCGGGCCGCCATGGCCACCTGACCGCCCAGGGACCAGCCCAGCCAGGGCACCCCCGCCGGGACACAGGCCATCACGGACGCCAAGGCGGACGCCAGGTCCTGATGCCCGACCGCCATCCGGGCCGGCTCCAGCATCACGGGCTCCACGCCAGCGGGCAGCAGGGGCCGCAGCGTCGCCGCCGGGATACCCCAGCCGCCGACAACCACCACCGGGGTCATGCCGCCCCCGTTTCGCTGCGCGCGGCCCTGAGCGCCTCCAGAAGCCGCTCCATGTGCTCATCCGTGTGACTGGCACTGAAGGTGAGGCGCAGCCGTGCCTCACCCTGGGGAACCGTCGGCGGACGGATCGCCGGCACCAGGATATCGCGCCGCGCCAGCGCCTCGCTCAACGCCATGGCCCGGTCCGAAGGCCCCACGATCAGTGGCTGTATCGGCGTCCAGGATTCCATCAGCCGGTAACCCAGTGCCATGGCCTCATCCCGGAACCACGCCACCAGCTTCGCCAGGCGTTCACGCCGCCAACCCTCTTCCCGGCAGAGTGCCAGGCTGCGCCGGGTCGCGGCCGCCATCGCCGGCGGCATGGCCGTGGTGTAGATGTAGGTGCGGGCCTTCTGCACCAGGTAGTCCACAAATGCCTGCGAGCCGGCAACAAAGGCGCCACCGACGCCCAGTGCCTTGCCCAGTGTGCCCACCAGTATGGGCACGGCGGACTGGTCAAGACCGCGGACCTCGGCGATACCGCCACCCTTGCTGCCCAGCACCCCCAGACCGTGTGCGTCATCGACCATCAGCGGCACATCCCGCTCCCGGCAGAGCGCGGACAGACCGTCCAGCGGTGCCAGGTCGCCGTCCATGCTGAAGACCCCGTCGGTCGCCACCAGCGCACACCGGGACTCCGACTCCAGCAGCCGCGCGGCGGCCTGGGTGTCCGCATGGGTATAGCGTTTCAGGCGGGCACCCGCGAGACGGGCCCCGTCCAGCAGTGAGGCGTGGTTGAGGCGGTCCTGAAGGATCACGTCATGGCGGCCGGCCATGGCGGCGGTGACACCGAGGTTGGCCATATAGCCCGTGGAAAAGAGCGCCGCCGCTTCGCGACCGGTGTGTTCCGCAAGCGCTTCCTCGAGCTCCTGGTGGAGCCGGTGGTGACCGTTCACCATATGCGATGAACCGCTGCCCACCCCGTGTTCACGGGCCGCATCTGTAAGCGCCTCGATCACACCGGGATGGCTGGCAAGCCCGAGGTAGTCGTTGCTGCAGAAGGCCAGCATGCTGCGGCTGTCCACAACAATCTCCGGGCCCTGGGCGGAGTCCAGAACCCGGCGTTCCCGCAGCAGCCCCTGCTGCCGCAGTGTTTCAAGCGCCGCTTCGTAATCAGGCATTGGCCGCGTCGTAGAACAGGGCGCTCTGGCGTTCCTGCTCCATGCGACGGCTCAGCTCCTCGGCCTCATCCTCGTCCGAACGGTTGGTTGCCAGCGGTTCCGGCACAATGCCCAGACGCCGGAACAGCGCCCGGTCCTGCTCGGCCTGCGGGTTTTCCGTGGTCAGGAGCTGATCGCCGTAGAAAATGGAATTGGCACCGGCCATGAAGCACAGGGCCTGCATCTGGTCGTTCATGTCCTCACGGCCGGCGGACAGGCGGACATGGCTCTTCGGCATCAGGATGCGCGCCACCGCAATGGTGCGCACGAACTCGAACGGATCCAGATCCTCGACATCCTCCAGCGGCGTGCCCGGAATCTTGATCAGCATGTTGATCGGCACGCTTTCCGGGTGATCCGGCAGGTTGGCCAGCTGCAGCAGCAGGCCCGCCCGGTCGTCCTCGTCCTCGCCCATACCCATGATGCCGCCGCAGCAGACCTTCATGCCGGCGTTGCGCACGTTCTCCAGGGTATCCAGGCGCTCCTGGTAGGTCCGGGTGGTGATGATCTGGTTGTAATAGCGCTCGGAGGTATCGAGGTTGTGGTTGTAGTAGTCCAGCCCCGCTTCCGCGAGCTCCCCGGCCTGATCCTCGGTGAGCATGCCCAGGGTCATGCAGGTCTCGAGCCCCATGTCCTTCACGCCACGGATCATGTCCAGCACGTGCGGCAGATCCTTCTTCGTGGGGCTGCGCCAGGCCGCGCCCATGCAGAAGCGGGTGGCACCGCTTTCCTTGGCCGCCTTCGCCTGCTCCAGCACCTTCTCGACCTGCATCAGCTTCTCTTTCTCGAGGCCGGTGTTGTAGTGGCCGCTCTGCGGGCAGTACATGCAGTCCTCGGGGCAGGCCCCGGTCTTGATGGAGAGCAGTGTTGAAACCTGCACCTCATTGGGATCAAACCACTGGCGGTGCGCCTGCTGGGCCCGGAAGACCAGGTCGTTGAACGGCATATCCAGAAGTTCGCGGACCTCCTTCAGGGTCCAGTCGTGACGGATGGCATCGGAAGCGGTCATACTGGTGTCCTTATCCTGCTGATCAATGGTCTGCCACACGGAGGTGCCCAGACGGAATGCAAACCATGATAAGGATGGCCGGACGCCTGTCAACCGGAACAACCCGCCTGGTTAACAGGGTAAACACTGCCCGTCCCCGGCTGAGCCGGTGTGTCATCTGCCTGGGCCCGGACCAGGGCGGCGGACTCTGCCGCGCATGCCTGCTCGACCTGCCGCACACGGCTCCCTGCTGCCGGCGCTGCGCCCTGCCGCTGTCCATTGGCGAGCGCGGGGCAAACCTGTGCCGCCAGTG
>JBNJDI010000088.1:0-8826 GCA_051744725.1 Pseudomonadota bacterium
GAAACTGCGCTGGCTGATGCCTTCACTCAGCGTCGCGTACGGACTCACCTTTCTAACCGCGGTGTTCGTCTCCTATTACGCAGCGGCGCTCGCAGTCAACCTGCTCTCCATGGTCTTCGCGGTCATCGCACTGCTGATGGGCGCAGTCAGCCTTTATCTCAAAGAACCGGGGGCGCGTTTCTTCGTGCTCGCCTGGGTGGCTTTCCTGCTGGGTGTTCTTGTCATCGCCCTGCACAACGTGGGTGTTCTTCCCTCCAACAGCTTCACCACCAACGCCCTGCTGATCGGATCCGCCACGGAAATGCTGCTGCTGTCACTGGCCCTGGCGGACCGGACAAGCGAGCTCGAAATGACCAACCGCAGACTGAGGGAAAAACAGCAGCTCCTGCAGAAGCAGGCCAATCATGACCCACTGACCGGGCTTGCAAACCGGAAACACCTTCAGGAACGTCTGGTGGAAGCGAGCGCACGGGCCGGGCGCTCGGGAGAAAGCTTTGCACTGGTCGTGATTGATCTGGACCGGTTCAAGCAGATCAATGACACCTACGGCCACACCGCCGGCGATGACGTGCTGCTGACAATAGGCAGCAGTCTTCAGGCACTGACAAGGGCCGCGGATACCGTCGCGCGGATCGGAGGCGACGAATTCGTTCTGCTGCTTGAGGGAATCCAGAAAGACAAGGACCTGGATCGCCTGAGAGCAGACCTCGCCCGGATCGGGGACGCTCCGATCCCGCTCAAATCCGGCACGGAGGTTCTTGTGGGCCTGAGCATCGGCGTCGCCATCTATCCGGATGATACCGAGGGACTCGGCGACCTCTTCTCGCTGGCGGACGCGGATATGTACCGGCACAAGGGCAACCGGATAACAGACTGAAGGAGTCACCCCTTCACACGGCCCTGATGGCGTTTCTGCATCATCCTCAGCCAGACCCCGAGGCCCACGGCGACCACAGCACCGGCGATCAGCCCGCTCACGTCGGCTGCAAACTCGGCAACGGCGGTCAGGCTGCTCGCGAACAGATAGCCAAGCCCCACGTACAGCGCCACCCACACCGTCTCCCCGGCCGCACTCCATACACTGAAACGTGCCCAGCGCATGCGCCCCGCGCCCGCGGCGAAGTTGACGTAGGGCCCGAGCGGGCTGACAAACCACCGGCTGAGAAACACGCCCATACCGCCCCACCGGTCGACGGAGGCCCGTGCCCGGGCCAGCAGAGCGGCCCGGCCCTGACGGGCCTCCGCCCATTGTTCCAGCCATCCCGAGCACGAGCGCCCGACCAGGAACCCCGCCTGGTCGCCACTCAGGGCGCCCGCATAGGCCGCCAGGCTCACGGACACCAGGGGCAGGTCGCCCGAGGCCGCGAATGCGCCACCGGTAAGCATCATCAGCGATGCCGGCACGGGCATAGCCAGGCAGCTCAGGAAGGTCACCACAAACAGCGCCGCACTGCCGTAGGTGGCAACGAGGAGAAAGACCGTATCCGTCATTCCCGGCTACCCTCATGGGAACGCACCGCCTCATCAACGCGCCGCTGTATCTCCTCAAGGGTCAGGCTGGAGTCCTCGGCGATCTCCTCGAGCGTGCGACGCTCACCATCGACGGCCTCCAGGTCGAGCACCTCACGGACCACCCCGGGCGGCAGGTCATAGGAAAGCGCAACATAGCGGGGGGTCATCCAGCCTTCCACCGGTTGATCCTGGTGGGCGGGCTCGGCCCAGTAGAGGCTGAAGAACACAAGGCGTGCGGCAAAGAATGCCGTCACCACCAGTGCCGTCATGAATGCAATAACGAGGAAACGGTGTTTCCGCCAGAGGTTGCGCGCCGCGGTCAGCAATGGTCTGTGTCCAACGGAAGGGATATTGACGCCAGCTTACCAGCACCCGGGATGAGCAGGAAGATTCCGTGCGGTGCACTCAGACGTGACGACAGGCGCAGGCCGGTTTAGTCTGGGCGGTACAATTCAATCCAATGGCCAGGGATGTGGTCCAATGCCAAGTGACTCCCTCCGCCGTTTTGGCGGCTACCTGCGAACACGATGGGTCTCGCCACGGCGGATCCGCTTCTGGCTCCTCGCCCTGGTCATTGCGTACACACTGCTGGGTTTCCTGGCCCTGCCCTGGATCATCCAGTACCTGGCGGTCAGCACCGTTAAGGAGGACTACAACCGTGAACTCCGCATCGACGCGGTTCACACCAACCCGTACACGCTCACTCTCCAGATCGACGGGCTCGCCCTCGACGACACCGACAACCAGCAGCTGCTCGGCTGGCAGCGGCTGTTCATCGATGTCGCCTGGTCCAGCGTGACCGATGGCGTCCTGACCCTGGAGACACTCCAAGTTGATCAGCCGCTGGTCCAGGAAGAACGCTTCGCCGAGGGCGGGACACGCTTCTCCCGCCTGGCCACCACTCCCCCGGAGGAGGCGGCCGAGGAAGACGCCACCCCAGCCGAAGACGATGCCTCGTCACCCCTCGCATTACGGGTCAACGATCTGCGCGTCGAGGGCGGGGTTCTGCGCTTCACCGATAACCTGCAGGACACCGCAACCCCCTCTGAACCGTCGAACCGGGTGTCGCTGGCGCTGGAAGATCTCAGGCTGTCCGCCAGTGACCTCTCGCTGCAGAAAGACGCCCCCTTCCCGGTGCGCATGGACGGGCAGCTTGCGGGAGGCGGCATGCTCGGCTTTGACGGGTCGCTTCAGCTCAGCCCGGCGTTCGCCCTGGAAGGCGACGCCCGCATCGATGAACTGGCACTGGCGCAGGCCGAACCCTACCTGCAGCAACGGGCGGATGTGCAGCTCGGGGGCGGGACGCTCGACCTCAATGGCCAGATGCACACCGATGCGCAGCAACCCTTTTCCTTCAAGGGCTCCGGCGGCATCAAGGCACTCAGCATCAAGGCCCCCGCCAACGACGACCCCCTCATCGGTTGGCAGAGCCTTGAGACGGACGAACTCAATCTGCGCCTCGCGGAACGGCAGCTGGAGACAGGCCCCATCTCCGTCGATGGCCTGTTCGGGCGGGTGATTATCAACGAGGACCGGAGCACCAATTTCGGGCAGCTTATGGCAGAGCCCCAGGAGGAGGGCGAAGGGAAGACGGGTGACGAAGCCCCCACAGACAGCGAGACGGACCCATTCGGAATCACCATCCAGGGCATTGAACTGACCAACGGCGCCCTCCGGTTTGCGGATAACTCCCTGCCGCTGCCCTTCTCAACAAGCATCCACACACTGGGTGGCGAGATATCGACCCTGAGCGCCACCTCGGCCCAGCCGGCCCAGGTGGCGCTGGAAGGCGAGGTCGCGGAATACGGTCTGGCGCGTGTGGACGGCACCCTCCACGCCTGGCACCCCATGCGCGAAACCAGCCTGAAGCTGATGTTCCGCAACCTTCAGATCCCGGAATACTCCCCCTACACCGTACGCTTTGCCGGCCGCAAGATCGCGGGGGGCACCATGGATCTGGATCTCGATTACACCGTCACGGACAACCAGCTCGACGGGCAGAACAACCTGGTGCTTCGCGATCTGAAACTCGGCGAAAAGATGGAGGCCAGCAATGCCATGGACCTGCCGCTGGACCTGGCCATTGGCCTGCTCAAGGACAGCGACGGCGTCATCGACCTGGACCTGCCGGTGACCGGGGATGTTGGCAGCCCGGAATTCGACATCAACCAGGTGATCCGCCAGGCACTGGGCAACGCCATCACGTCCGTCGTCCAGTCACCGTTCCGCTTCCTCGCCAGCCTCGTTGGCGCTGAATCGGAGGACCTTGGCCAGGTTGAGTTCCCGGCAGGCCGCTCCGACCTCCTGCCGCCCCAGCGTGAGCGCGTCGCGAAGCTGCGCAAGGCGCTCATCCAGCGCCCGGAACTGATTCTGGAGCTTCCCGGCCCCTTCAGCCGGACGTTCGACGGCCCGGCACTGCAGCGCGGCAAAGCCATCGAGGCCCTGCGGCAACGCCTGGCCGAGGCAGATCGTGAAGGCGAAGAGCCCAGTCTGACGGCCGAGGCCAACCGGGAAATTGTGGAGACGATGTTCACCGAGTCCTACCCGGACGCGGATCTGGAGGCCCTACAGGCGCGCTTCACCGAACAACAGAATGAGTCCTCCGACGAGACCCGCTTTGACGCCCTGGCTTATCGCAATCACCTGGCCGAAAAGGTGATCGCCGCCCAATCCGTCACGGACGCTGACCTCAGAACCATCGCCAACGCCCGCGCCACGGCGGTGCGGGACGCTCTGGTCGACGCCAGCGCGGAGGATCCAATCGACGCCGACCGGGTGCGCGTACTGGATCCCAACGGGATCGACCCCGAAAGCGACGAGCGCATTGCAATGGAAATGACGGTCTCGGCGGACTGATCAACCAGGCATGTTCTGGGCAGCTCGCAATCAGTCATCCCATTCATGGTACTGATTGCCCTGCCTCAGCAGCCAATAGGTAATGCCAAGCGCCAGCGTCGTTGCCGCAATACCCATCAGGTACATCGGCGTCAGTGTGTCGAAATCCAGAACGATGACTTTCCGGGCGATGGCCATGAGCGCGGTGGCGACCACCAGCTGGACTGGAAACACATTGGTTCCCAGGTAAAGGCGTATGTTGATGAAGATTTCCACCGCGATCAGCACCGCCATGAAGGCCCCGAACGTGTAGAAAATATCGTTGATATTCAGAAGCAGAAACGGTGGCGTGATCAACCTGTCGTAGATGATGTAGACGACATCCCCCACACCCCAGAGAATGACCGCAACCATCAGTACGGCCAGCACCCGAATCGCAAGCCGGATGACCCGGTGCAGCCCGCGGAAGAAAGGGTCAGGGAAGTCGATTGGAAGTTCCTGATGAAGCCCGCTCCGCTCATCCTGGGCTGGCTGGGCAGGTGTTACTCTTGCGTCGTCATGTTCGGCCATTCAGAGTCCCCATTCAGCAGCTGCCGCACGCGCTCACGAAGGCACACCATTTCAACGCGCCGCTCAGGGGGAACCTGCCGTCATTGCCCAAGATGACCCCGCAATGCGCTGTATGCGCCGCCAATCCGTAGCGGCAGTCACGAAGGATGGTTTACTGGTCCTCACTGCCCACCTTGCTCTTTCTTCCCTGACCCCCCATCATACCCTGGCCGCGCTGCATGCCATCCTGCATCATGGCGCGGTTCTCCTGCATCATCTGACGGTGTTCCTCCCGAAGCCGTTCGCGCTGGGAGGGGTCTTCGGTCTCGAGAATCCTGTGCATCTGTTCATGCATCCGGAGCATCCGCTCCTGCATGTTCTCCATCTGCATACCGCGATTCCGCTGATCGGAGCCCTGGTCCTGCGCCATGGCCACAGCGGGCAGCGACAGACAGACCGAAACAGCGCCGATCAAGAGGGTTCTTTTCATTGTCCTGCTCCCTGTTTTTGCGACATAAGCCACGTGGCCCCGAATAGACCAAGCCAGTTCCTTCAAGAATACACGGACAGAACCATCAGAAAATGATCCAGGTCAGGACTCACTCATCAAACCGATTCCCAATGCATCACCACCGCATCACTCTCATCGCCACGTTGCTGGTCATTGGGACCGGGAGCCTCTGGGGCTTCTACTGGCTGCCGGTCCGCCATCTTGCGGCCAGCGGGCTTTCCGGTGCCTGGGGCACGCTGGCCATCGTCGCGATGGCCGCTCTTGTGCTCGCCCCAGCCGCCTTTCGGGCAAGGCACCGGCTCCTGCGCTCCAGCCCGGTCGCGCTGGCCTCCATTGCACTGGGCGGCGTCGCGTTTGTTCTCTACTCGATAGGCCTGGTCTACGGGCGCGTCGCGGTCGTCGTGCTGCTGTTCTTTCTCACACCGGTGTGGAGCACCCTGATCGCCCGCTACGGGATGGGCTGGCCAACCCCCTGGCTGCGAATGCTCGCGATCGTGGTGGGCGTCATCGGTCTTGGCGTTGTGCTGGGTGCGGATGGCGGGTTACCACTGCCTCAGGGCCTGGGAGACTGGCTGGGACTGAGCTCTGGGCTGCTCTGGGCAGTCGCCACGACCGGCATCCGCTCGCAGCCCGAAACCGGGCCAATCGAGGCAGCCTTTGTCTTCGCACTGGGCGCCTGTTTGGGGGCCGCCGTTCTGGCGCCCGTGTTTGAGCCCCTGCCGAATCTCGCAATCGGGGCGGTGATTCCCGCGTTTGGCTGGGCTCTTGCCACTGGTGGCCTCTGGTGGGGGCTGTCGATGGTCTGTCTGATGTGGGCAACGGCGCGGCTCGAGCCGGCTCGCGTGGGTATCCTGCTGATGGCCGAGGTGCTGGTGGGCGTGGTGTCAGCCGCTGTCATTGGCGGAGAACACCTGTCACTGATCGAGATTGCCGGCGGCCTGCTGGTTCTGAGCGCGGGCGTTCTGGAAGTCTGGCCGGTACGCCGGGCATCTGGAGCGTGTTCCGTATGAATTGTATTGTACGGTCATGCTGACCCTATCCAACACCGTTGAACTTGCTGACTGGGAGATCGAGATCACCCAGATCCGCGCCCAGGGCGCCGGCGGCCAGAACGTCAACAAGGTCGCCTCGGCCGTGCACCTGCGCTTTGATATCCCCGGTTCCAGCCTGCCGCCCTTCTACAAGGAACGGCTGATGGCGCTCTCCGATCAGCGCATCAGCAAGGAGGGGGTGGTGATCATCAAGGCGCAGTCCTACCGTACCCTGGAGCAGAACAAGGAAGACGCGCTGCAACGGCTGAAAACGCTGATCCAGGGGGCGGTGAAACAGCAGAAGGCCCGCCGCCCCACAAGGCCGACCCGATCCGCCAAGCGGCGCCGCGTTGAGAGCAAGACACGGAGAGGCAAGACCAAGGCACTGAGAGGGAAGGTGGAGCCATGAAATACGTTGAACTCCCAGGCGGGGAACGCGTCCCGGCGCTTGGCCAGGGCACATGGCGGATGGGCGAGCGCCCGCAGGACCGCGCGCGTGAGGTGGAAGCCGTGCGCGCCGGCATCGACGCCGGGCTGACACTGATCGACACGGCGGAGATGTACGGCAACGGCGGCGCCGAGCGTATTGTCGGCGAGGCCATGGGGAACCGGCGCGAGGAACTCTTCCTGGTCAGCAAGGTCTTCCCGCACAACGCCTCACGCGCCGGCGTCCGCGCTGCCTGCGAAGCAAGCCTGGAACGCCTGGGCACCGACCGGCTCGACCTCTACCTCCTGCACTGGCGCGGCGGGGCCGACCTGGCCGAGGCGGTCGCCGGTTTTGAGGATCTGCAAAGGGAAGGGCTGATCCGCCACTGGGGCGTGAGTAACTTTGATGCCGCCGACCTGTCGGATCTCTGGGAGGTGCCCGGCGGTGACGCCTGCCGCACCAACCAACTTCTCTACCACCTGGGCGAGCGCACCATCGAGAACGACCCTCTGCCCTGGATGCGCAAGCACGGCATTCCGGTCATGGCCTACTGCCCCCTCGGCCAGCGCCAGCTCCTGGAACAGCCGGCGCTGCGGGCCTTCGCCGAACGCAACGGCATCACCCCGGCGCAGGCCGCACTCGCCTGGCTGCAATCACATGACGACGTCATCGCCATCCCAAAAACCAGCAACCCGGAGCGCCAGGCCGAGAACCGCGCCTCAGCCGAGATCACGCTCGACCGGGAACAGCTTGCCGAGCTGGATCGGCTTTTCCCTCGGCCTGAAAGGCATGGCCCACTGCCGATTGCCTGATCCCGCGGGACGGTGCAACGGTGTGGCCCTGGATGCCAGGTGCGTCAGGCTTCCGGCGAGTCCCCTGCCACAATCCCCAGCTGCCTGTTCACCTCATCCCGGATCGCTCGATAGCGCTCGGGATCGTTGATCAGGGTGCTCAGATCATCCTCGGGAAAGATCTCCCTGCGCCTTTCCCGGGCCGCTTCCGTGGCGATGCTTGCGGGCAGCAGCTGCTCAAGGCAGCGCAGCATCGCCTCGGGTGAGACAGAGGCACCCGGCGAGGCGCCCAGCAGGGTGCCATAGGTCCTGTCCTCGGAAACCACAATCTCAGTTCCCATCTGAAGGTCCCCATCCTTGATGATCTGCACCCGCTGGCCGGCCTGGATGGGTTCCCAGTCGAACTTCTCACTCATGCCGGGGGCAAACTGCTCCAGCTCCTCGTACATGCTTTTCGTGCCCTTGAACGATTCGGACACGAGATACCTAACCAGCGAGAAGTGCTCCATGGCGACGTTCAGCATGCTGGGAAGGTCGTGCGGGCGCAGGCCGCGCAGGTAATCCATCAGGCTTCGGCCTTTTTCAAGAATGGGCTTGAACGAAGCGAAGGGGCCGAACAGCAGGTAATACTGGCCATCCACCACACGCAGATCCAGATGGGGCACGGACATCGGCGGCGCGCCGACCTTCGCCTTGCCATAGGTCTTGGCGGTGTAGTGCTTCGCCTCTTCCTCGCTGATCGGGGCCCGCAGGAAGCGCCCGCCAACCGGGAATCCCGCAAAGCGGTGGCGGAACGGCAGATGGCTTTTCTTCAACAGGGGGAAGGCACCGCCACCGGCCCCCACAAAGAGCACATCGGCCTTGTACTGAACCGGTTGCCCGTGCTGATAGGCTTCCAGCAGCCAGCTGCCGGAGGGGCTGCGGTGGGCCCTTTTGACATGAACGCCATGCTCAATGGTCACGCCCCGGTTCCGCACCAGATGCGCGGCAATATGGCCGGTCAGCGCCCCGAAATTGATGTCGGTCCCGGTTTCAACCACGGTGGCCGCCATCTTTTCATGACGGGGTCTGCCTTCCATGGTGTAGGGAATCCAGCTCTTGATCTCATCAAAGTCTTCCGAGTAGCGCATCTGCTCGAAGAAATGATGGGTGGACATCTCCTGGTAGCGC
>JBNJDI010000089.1:0-8696 GCA_051744725.1 Pseudomonadota bacterium
GAAGACGAGTCCGACATGACTACCTCAATGCGTCAGAGATGATGGGTTCTATTCTCGGTCTGATGCAGTGCACTCGGACGCGTCCGAATTGATCCGGCAGCGCACCTTGCGCAGCAGTGTCAGCATCTCACCGTGATACACCTCTGGTACCTCGTTCCCATCCTCATCCTCACCGTCACGCAGCTCGATGCGGTTCTGACGGAACATTTCCTGGTAGTCCGCAATGTCGTCGTCCGGAATCTCGATCCAGGTTTCGTCCGGGATGTCCTTTTCGTATTCCTTGACCTTTTCCAGTGCATTATCAAACTGGTCAAACGCCACTTCGCGCGAGGTCTGGGCCTCCTCATCACTCAGCACGTCGTCACGCATGACGATCTGCATGGTCAACTGACCCAGCGGGTAGTCAACCACGCCGCCTTCATCACCAACGCCACGGTAAAGCTCCAGCGCCTCGTAAGCCCAACCGGGTGCATAGGCGGCATCCACGGAGCGGTTGTTGAATTTGCCGCCAAAGTCCGTGATGCCTGAGGGTTCAACACTGGCGTTCACGTAATTGACCATGTGTTCGGCGTCCGGGTGATGGTCGAGCGTTGCAATGCGCTCGCCGGCCAGGTCCTCAACCGTGTTCATACTGCGGTCCACAACGAAGAGGTATGCCGCTCCCAGCGGGAAGATCCCGGCGATCTCGTAGTTGCCCTCTTTCATGTACTTACTAGCCGAGGGTTTATTGATCGCGGTCAGCACCGTCTCCAGGTGTTCATAGGAAGGCATGGCGCCCACGGCGCTGAGGGTGCCTGTGAACTCGTTGTAGCGCCGGATTCGGAGATCGGTCGCCGCCAGGGCGTCGCAGTCACCCGCGGAGAACGCGGACATGGCAACGCCCTCATCCGTGTAGGGCTCCAGGTTGACCTCAATCCCCTTCTCACGCATGTCGACGGCATAATCTTCCATAAGCGCGTACTGGTCCCCGCTGGATCCGATCAGGTCGAACACACACATATCGATTTCCTTGTCCTGGGCTTGGGCAAAAGGCGCCAAGCCAAGGCATACAGCTGCTGTCAGACTGCGGAGTCGCATGGATCTCTCCTGTTGACTGTTGTTGTCGTTTGATCCTGTAAAGGAGCCTGTCAGAGCAGGCCCTCGGTATCGATGCTGTCGCCCTCGTCCAGTTCGGTGCCCGTTTCACCGAAGCGGTTCTGGGGCGTACGGTGGCCGTGCTCATTGGTCCAGTAGCGGTCGGAAACAGCCCACGCGATCTGCATGGCCACACGGTCCGCCAGCTGATACCGCTCCCAAACCTCAAAGTCGCCGGAGGTCTTGTCCAGGTAGGCCAGAACCTCGGCGATGGTCTCTTCCCGACCCACGTTTTCGGCAATCTGCAGTTCAAATGCAGCGGGAATCCGGAGCCCTTTCTCGACGCCGAGCTTGCGGTTGCGGGCCAGAACCTCCCAGGTGCCAGCATCGACTTCGCCGGGTTTCAGGTCCGGCAGGAGCACCCAGACGGTTGCCCTCAGGCCCTCCGGGATCCCGGCCCATTTCTCGTTGTCAACGCAATAGGTGGAACGCTCCACCTGGGCAGCCAGCCGGCGGGAAACGTCCGCACGCCCACGGGACTTGCCGTCATTCAGCACGGCCTGGGCCCCTGACACAAGCCCGAGCAGGAAAGTGATTTCATCCTGATCGGTGTAGAGGTTGGGGCACTCCGCATCCGGCTTGGGCTCGTAACTGAAGCCCGTGACCATCCGCTTGAAGGCACGTTCACGGCGTTGCGCGGTAATGCCGTACTTGCGCTGCATCGCTTCGCGGGCGTCACGCATCTCGGTGGTATTGTCCTGATAATCCGCCCGCAGGGCACGCAGCTCCTCTTCCTGAGCCTCCTGCTCCATGCAGATGCCTGCCAGAACGGACAGGAGAGTCCCGGTCTTGGCCGGCTCCATGGTTACGCGGGAAAAGGAATACAGCAGTGGATCCACAGACTCACCGAGGGCACACGCTTTTCCGACATCAGTCATTGCCAGAACGTAAGGCGTGTTCTCGGCTTCGGCATAACCGGTCATCACATCACCGGTTATCTTGTGGAGGGGATTAACGGAACACCCGGCCAGCATCATCAGGGCGGCAAGCACACCAGTGATGCGGACCAGAGAGATGCCGTTATTGGTTTTGTTCGGCATGATCACTCTCCATCTGTTTTGCGGCGGACCGGACGCAGTGCACCGGTTCTTTCGGACAGTCCCTCAAGCGCGGCCGATGGGCCCTTTAAAGCTTGATGAGGGTCAAGGACATCATGAAACGGCAGTCTCGGGGAGGATGCAACGGCCGAAATGGCAGGCCTGTGATGTCGTTACAGCGAGTAACCACGGGTTACCGCGGCCTCGCGAGAGCTCTCAAGGATCGGGGGCGTACAGAATTTTCCTAGATGCAGCTTCAGGAAGGGGGAATCTTCAGCATGGTCATCACGTGACCCGCCAGATCCTCAATGCTCATATCCCCATCGGGCCGGTACCAGGTGATGGTCCAGCTGAGCGCCCCAGTCAGGAACCGGCGCAGGATGAACGGTTCCGCCTCGATCAGCCCATCACTGCGGGCACGGGTCAGCGTATCCAGCCAGATTCCCTCGTAGACCTCCCGGAGTTCAAGAATGTCCGCCTGACTGGCCTCGGACAGGCTCCGCCATTCATAAACTAGCACCGCCATGGCCTCGCCGGTCTCGCCATTGATCGACTCCAGCTCGCACTGAACCAGCGCCCGCACCGCCTCGCAGATACTGCCCGCCGAGGCAAGGCGTGAACGCATGCGCCCCGTATTCACCAGGATCGCCTCTGTCATCACCGCCTTGAGGATCTCCTCCTTGGTGCGGAAATGGTGAAAGATGCTCCCCGACTGGATCCCGACCGCCGCGGCCAGATCCCGCACCGTGGTGCGCTCATAGCCCTTGTCCCGGAAAAGGTGGGCGGCCTGGCGGAGGAGGCGGCCCCGGGGGGATTGCGGGTCGGTGAAGCTTGGAGGAGAGGTGGGTTCTTCAGTCAGCAAAGTCCGGCTCCGGAGATCAGTTGATAAGTGACAGGCCAGGAAATTCTAGCAGTTGCAGCCAGCTAGGAATCCGAAAGGATCGGGAGAGGGAAAGCTTCAGGGGAATGTCTGGAGCCATGGATGGCGGAAGACAAGCGTACAGGGGTTTGCGCGGATGTAAACCCAGGACTTTTCAGTGGAGCAGAACTGCGCAACTGAAAAGTATTTACAGCGTTTCCCGTGAAGCCCTCCCTCTCCCGATCCTCCTGTAAGGAGTCAACAGCCTAGCACAGTTTACAAACCAAGCGCTTGCTAGGTATATTCAATTCAACCATGACCGATAAAAGAAGGACCACCACCATGAGCGCCCCCCAGTCCCTGCGCATCGGCTGCGCCGCCGCCTTCTGGGGCGACACCCAGACCGCCGCGCGCCAGCTCGTGGAAAAAGGCAACCTGGACTACCTGGTGTTCGACTACCTGGCCGAAATCACCATGTCCATCATGGCCGGCCAGAAAATGAAGGACCCCAGCCAGGGTTACGCCCGGGATTTTGTGGACACGGTCATGGCCCCGCTGCTGGGTGAGATCAGCAACCAGGGCCTGACAGTCATCAGCAACGCCGGGGGCGTGAACCCCGTCGCCTGCCGGAATGCCCTGCAGGCGCTGGTGGATGAACAGGGACTGGACCTGGAGATCGGCATGGTCCTTGGCGATGACCTGATGCCCCAGAAGAGCAAACTCTCGAAAGCCGGGATCACGGAAATCGACAGCGACGCCCCCCTGCCCGGCATGATGGTCAGCCTCAATGCCTACCTGGGCGCACCGGGCATTGTGAGTGCACTGGAACAGGGCGCGGACATTGTCATCACCGGGCGCGTGGCGGACAGCGCCGTCGTCCTGGCCCCGCTGATGCACGAATTCGGCTGGTCATCCGACGATTACGACCGCCTTGCCCAGGGCAGCCTCGCCGGCCACCTGATCGAATGCGGCGCCCACGCCACCGGCGGCAACTTCACCGACTGGGAAACCGTCATGGACGGTTTCGACAACATGGGCTTTCCCATCGTCGAAGTTCAACCGGACGGCGACTTCATCATCACTAAGCCTCCAGAAACCGGGGGCGCCGTTAACTTCGGCACCGTCGCGGAACAACTCGTCTACGAGATCGACGACCCGCACGCCTATCACCTGCCGGACGTGGCCTGTGACTTCAGCCGGGTCACACTTGAAGAAAGCGGTCCCAATCAGGTCCGAGTCACCGGCGCTCGGGGCCTACCGCCAACCGACACCTACAAGGTCGCCGGCACCTACCCGGATGGCCACAAGTGCACCGTCACTTTCCTGCTGGCCGGCATGGAGGCGGCCCGCAAGGCGGACGCTGTCGCCAACGCCATACTCCGCAAATCCGAACGGCTCATCCAGGCATACGGCCATGCCCCCTATTCCGATACCAGCGTGGAACTCCTCGGCACCGAGACAACCTACGGCCCCCATGGCCGCCACGCCGATACCCGGGAAGTGGTCATCAAGATCAGCGCCACCCACCCGGACAAGAAGGCGCTCGTGATTTTCTCCCGCGAAATCGCCCAGGCCGGAACCGGCATGGCCCCGGGCCTGACCGGCATCGTCGGCGGCCGCCCCACGGTCTGGCCCAAGATCCGGCTGTATTCGTGCCTGGTGCCCAAGGAGATGGTTTCCGTTTCCGTGGATCTGGGCGGCGACAAAACCGATGTGATGGTTCCTAGCGAAGGCGGCTACGACAGCGCAAATAAGCCAGCAGAAGCGCCCATTCCGGAAGCCTCCGGAAAGGCGGATACTGAAGTACGCCTGGTCGATCTGGCCTGGGGGCGCAGTGGCGATAAGGGCGATCACTGCAACATTGGCGTGGTTGCCCGGCACGAGGACTACCTGCCCTGGATTGCGGCTGCACTGACGCCGGAGCGCGTTGCGGAGTGGATGGGGCATACGCTGGATCCGGATAAAGGCGAGGTTCTGCGGTGGTATATGCCGGGGATCCATGGGTTGAATTTTCTACTGAAGCACAGCCTCGGTGGTGGCGGCGTTGCCAGCTTGCGGATTGATCCTCAGGGGAAGGCGTTTGCCCAGCAGCTGTTGGAGATTCCTGTGGCAGTGCCCTCGGGTTTGCTGCCTTGATCGGTTGTTAAGGCATGTTGGCTGTGCGTAGGCGCCACAGTGGGGAGTGCTTTCCGGGACCGCTGTGAACCCATCCATGGGCGCTGGCGCGATGGCATCCCTGCCATCGAGCCTCCCGGAAAGCACTCCCCACTGCGGCGCTGCGAGACCAGCGGTAACGCAACCGAGGTAAACAGGATTATTTTTCAGAGTAGCGCTACCCAAACATTCCGAAGCCCCGATGTGGGGGACCCCTTTTCAGGAGGCTCGGCGGCAGGACGCCGCCGCGCCAACGCCCAGGGATGGGTTCACAGCGGTCCTGAAAAGGGGTCCCCCGCAGCGGGGCCTGCGAACAACAACCAAGCTTGGGACGAGGACTCCGATACCCCATGAGCTACCAATCAGTATTCAAAGAAGGCCTATTCGAAAACCAGACCATCATCGTCACCGGCGGCGGCTCCGGCATCGGCCGCTGCACGGCCCATGAGCTCGCCTCACTGGGCGCCAACGTCATCCTCATTGGCCGCAAGCTTGAGAAAGTCCAGGCCGTCGCCGATGAGATCAAGGAAGACGGCGGCACCGCCCACCCATACAGCTGCGACATCCGCGACGAAGACGCCGTCAAACCCGTCGTCCAGAGCATCATCAGCGACCACAGCCCCATCCACGGCCTGGTCAACAACGCCGGCGGCCAGTTTCCCTCGCCGCTGGCCGGGATCAACCAGAAAGGCTGGGAAACCGTGGTGCGCACCAACCTCACCGGCGGCTTCCTCGTCTCCCGCGAGGTCTACAACCAGAGCATGACGAAGACCGGGGGCGCCATTGTGAACATCGTCGCCGACATGTGGGGCGGCATGCCGGGCATGGGGCATTCCGGGGCCGCGCGGGCCGGGATGGTGAATTTTACCCAGACGGCTGCCGTGGAATGGGGCGCCTCCGGGGTGCGGGTGAACGCCGTGGCCCCGGGCTGGATCGCCTCCAGCGGCATGGACAGCTACCCGGAGAGCATGAAGAGCTGGATCAGGGGACTTCGCGAGGCTGTGCCCTGCAAGCGCATCGGAACCGAAGCCGAGGTGAGTGCGGCGATCTGCTTCCTGCTCTCCCCCGGCTCAAGGTTCATCTCCGGCGACACCCTGCGCATCGACGGTGGCGCCTCCCAGGGCGGGAGCGTGTGGCCGCTGCCGAAAGCGAAGAACAACGAGGCCTTCAACGGCTTCCACCGGGCGGTCACACCCCGGGTACTCCAGGACGACGAGGACTGAACGCCATGCAGGTGATTGAATCCACCATCGATCCCAACAGCCCGGAATTTGCCGAAAACGCCGAGGCGATGCAGGCGGAGATCGACACCTTCCGGAGCGTCGAGCAACTGGTGCGCGACAAGGCGGAAGAGGCTCGTGAGAAGTTCAACCAGAAGAACAAGCTGCTGCCACGGGAGCGCATCAACCTTCTGCTGGACCGAGGCAGCCCCTTCCTGGAGATCTGTTCCCTGGCCGGCTATAAAATGCACGAGGACAAGGACGGCTCCATGGCCGGTGGCGGGATGATCTGTGGGATTGGCTACGTCGGCGGCGCCCGCTGCCTGATCTCGGCCAGCAACAGCGCCATCAAGGGCGGCACCATCACCCCGGCGGGCCTGGACAAGACACTGCGGGCCCAGGAAATCGCCATGGAGAACAACCTGCCGGTGATTTCGCTGTCCGAAAGCGGCGGCGCCAACCTGAACTACGCCACGGACATCTTCGTCCCCGGCGCCCGGGGCTTCGCCAACCAGGCCCGGATGTCGGCAGCCGGCATTCCCCAGATCACCGTCGTCCACGGCAACGCCACCGCCGGCGGCGCCTATCAGCCCGGCCTGTCCGACTACGTGGTCGTGGTGCGCGGCCAGTCCAAGATGTTCCTCGCGGGCCCGCCCCTGCTCAAGGCCGCCACCGGCGAAATCGCCACAGACGAGGACCTGGGCGGCGCCGTCATGCACAGCGAAGTCGCCGGCACCGCCGAATACCTGGCCGAGAACGACGCCGACGGCGTGCGCCAGGCCCGCGAGATCATGACCTCCTTGGACTGGAACAAGTCCACCCCGGCGAAACAAAGCCGCGACTGGGATGACCCGATCTACAGCCCGGAGGAACTCCCGGGCGTTATCCCCGCCGACAGCCGCAAGCCCTATGACGTGCGCGAAATCCTCGCCCGCATCGCCGACGGCTCGCGCTTCCTCGATTTCAAGAACGACTTCGACAGCCAGACCGTCTGCGGCTGGATCGAACTCTACGGACGCTCCGTCGGCATCATTGGCAACAACGGCCCCATCACACCGAACGGCGCCGCCAAGGCCGCCCAGTTCATCCAGCTCTGCGACCAGTCCGGCACACCACTTCTGTTCCTGCACAACACCACCGGCTTCATGGTCGGCACCGACTCCGAACAGAACGGCATCATCAAGCACGGCTCCAAGATGATCCAGGCCGTCACCAACACCCGCGTCCCGCGCATCGCCGTCGTCGTCGGCGGCTCCTACGGCGCCGGCAACTACGCCATGTGCGGCCGAGGCCTGGACCCGCGCTTCATCTTCGCCTGGCCCAACAGCCGTACCGCCGTCATGGGCGGCGCCCAGGCCGGGAAGGTGATGCGCATCGTGGCCGAGGAAAAACAGCGCAAGAACGGCGTCGAACCCGACCCACAACAACTCGACGTCCTCGAACAGTCCACGGCCAAGAAACTCAACGACGGCTCCCATTCGCTCTTCGGCACCGCCCGACTCTGGGATGACGGACTGATTGATCCGCGTGATACCCGTCGTGTGGTGGGAGAGGCGCTGGCGATCTGTGCTGAAGGGAATGCTCGGCGTTTGCAATCCAACAGCTTTGGGGTTGCTAGATTGTGAGCTTTCAGCAGGGCATCTGGCTTGGGGGCATCAAAAAGGAATGAAGAATGGGGCAGTATCACCAGCGTAACCGGAAAGGTTATAAGGCGACGGAGTGGGGCTGTTTTCAGGGAGGCTCGATGGCAGGGATGCCATCGCGCCAGCGCCCAGGGATGGGTTCACAGCGGTCCCTGAAAACAGCCCCACTTCGGCGCCCGGCAACCAACACCCAGTCCAGAGACAACATAGAGGCCAATAACAAATGCAATTCACCGAAGAACACCAGGCCCTGAGAAAAACCGTCCGCGATTTCGTCGAAAAAGAAATCAACCCCAATTGCGATGAATGGGAACGCGACGGCCGCTACCCCATCCACGAGGTCTTCAAAAAACTCGGCGACCTCGGCCTCCTCGGCATCCAGAAACCCGAGGAATACGGCGGCATGGGCCTCGACTACAGCTACAACCTCGTCGCCGCCGAAGAATTCGGCACCGCAGCCGCCGGAGGCGTGCCCCTGTCCATCGGCGTCCAGACCGACATGTGCACACCGGCGCTCGCCCGCTTCGGCTCCAACGAACACAAGGAGGAGTTCCTGCGCCCTGCCATCACCGGCGAGAAAGTCGGCTGCATCGGCGTCAGCGAAGTCGGCGCCGGCTCGGACGTGGCGGGACTTAAGACCAACGCCAAA
>JBNJDI010000090.1:0-8432 GCA_051744725.1 Pseudomonadota bacterium
CAGTGGGCGTTCCCAGCGCTGACAGACCGCCAGCAGCTGTTCGGCGATGCGTTGGCGCAGGTCATCATCGGGGCGTTTGTCCCGGTACTGGACCATCACGGCGCCGCCGGCCAGGGCCTGTTCCACGGCCTCGACGATGCGGTCGTCCGGCAGCAGCTGGCTGTCGGTGATGGCGTAGAGTCCCTGAGCAGGCATCCGCTCAGTCATTGATAAGGCTCCTGTCCGGTACCGGCTGGCCCTGCCCGACACGCAGCGCGTTCTGGATGGCCCGCTCGGTGAAAGTCTGCGCCTGCTCAATGGCTTCAGGTAACGTCAGTCCCTGAGCGAGGCCCGCGCTGATGGCCGCGGCCAGTGTGCAGCCGCTGCCATGGTATTCACCGCCGACCCGCTCCAGCTGCCATGCGGCTTCCGCCTGATCCTTCCGGAAAAGCCGGTTCTCGATGGTCGGTCCGGTACCGTGGCCGCCAGTGGCGAGAACGGCGCCAGCCCCCTCATCAAGCAGGGCCTGGGCGCTGGTTGCAACGTCGTCACTTCCACCCAGCTCTGCCAGCTCCGGGCCATTGGGGGTGAGCACGGAGGCCATGGGGAAGAGCTCCGAGCGCATGGCCGCCACCAGCTTCTCATCCGCCAGCTCGCCGCCACCGGCTGCCTTGATCACCGGGTCCACCACCAGCGGTAATGGCCCGAGCTCCGCCAGCACCGTACGCAGCATGGCGACGATACGGTGATCCCCCATGGCGCCGGTCTTGATGGCGTGGATGGGGGCATCGGCGGCGACACAGCGGATCTGGCGTGCAATCAGTTCAGGGTCCACCGGCTCGGCACCGTGCACATTACAGGTGTCCTGCACGGTCAGGCAGCTCAGCACCGGCAGCGGGTGCGCGCCCATGGCGGTGATGGCCTGGATATCCGCCTGGATACCGGCGCCGCCGGACGGGTCCAGGCCCGAGACAACAAGTACCTGGGGGCGTGTATTGGGCATCAGAAGGGCCTCAGGACGGCGAGCAGAATGATGGCGACCAGCAGCAGTACCGGCGCCTCGTTGATCACACGGAAGAACACATGGTTCCTGGTATTGCGCTCGTCCCGGAACAGGCGCACGAAGTGGCCGCACCACAGATGGTAGGCCACCAGCACCGCGATCAGCAGCAGTTTGACGTGCAGCCAGCCCTGCTGGAGGTAGTGACCGGGATTGAGCGCAATGAGCCAGGTGCCGAAAACCAGTGTGGCGATCATGGACGGGTTCATGATGCCGCGGTAGAGCTTGCGCTCCATGGTCCGGAAACGCTCCCGGCCGGGCTCGTCCTCCGTCATGGCGTGGTACACGAAGAGGCGTGGCAGATAGAAGATGCCCGCGAACCACGTGACCATGGCCATGAGATGAAATGCCTTGATCCAGAGCACAGGAACTCCTTAACCGACTGAATGACTCAGGCATGGTACAATGCTCTGTTACGGGCGCCAACGAGCAGACCAATACTAGAGGAGGCAGAACGTGATCACAGTGGGCATCGTCGGGGGTACCGGCTATACGGGCGTGGAGCTGCTGAGGCTGCTGGCGCTGCATCCGGGTGTGGAGGTGGCGCTGATCACCTCGCGTTCGGAGGCCGGGCGCCCGGTCGCGGAACTCTTCCCGAGCCTGCGCGGCCACTGTGATCTGGCCTTTGAGGATCCGGATGACAAGCGCCTGGCGGAGTGCGACCTGGTGTTCTTTGCCACACCCAATGCGGTGGCGATGGAGAGCGTGGGCCACCTGCTGGAGCAGGGCGTGAAGGTGGTGGATCTGTCCGCGGACTTCCGGCTGCAGGACCGCGAGGTCTGGGAGCACTGGTACGGCACCACCCATGCCGCGCCGGATCTCATCCGCGAGGCGGTGTATGGGCTGCCGGAGATTAACCGGGAGCAGATCCGGGGCTCGCGCCTGGTTGCCAACCCCGGCTGTTACGCCACGACCATCCAGCTGGGCTTCCTGCCGATGATCGAGGCCGGCGTGGTTGATCCCTCGCGCCTGATCGCGGATGGCAAATCCGGCGCCAGTGGCGGTGGCCGCCAGGCCCGCATGGGCATGCTGCTGGGTGAGGCCGGGGAGAGTTTCCGCGCTTACGCGGCCTCCGGGCACCGCCACGGGCCGGAGATCGAGCAGGGGCTGCGGATGATGCAGGCACGCTCCACGCCCCAGGTCACCTTTGTGCCCCATCTGGTGCCCATGGTCCGTGGCATTGAGGCCACGCTCTATGCGGAGATCACGGATGAAACGGCGGATTTCCAGGCCATCTACGAGGACCGCTTCCGAGATGAACCCTTTGTGGACGTGATGCCCTGGGGCTCGCTGCCCGAGACCCGTTCGGTCCGTGGAGAGAATACCTGCCGTATGGCACTGCACCGCCAGCCGGGCCAGAACCGGATCATTGTCAGCTCGGTGACGGATAACCTGGTCAAGGGGGCTGCCGGGCAGGCGATCCAGAATATGAATCTGATGTGTGGTTTTGATGAGCGCGAAGGGCTGAAAGCGCCCGCGCTTCTGCCCTGAGGACCAAGCCGATGGTACGTTCCGATTCCTCGGAAGAACTGGTGCTGGTTCGCCAGCGGCGCGGTGAGCGCCTGCGTCGGCTGATGATACTGCTGGTGTTTTCAGTCACCTCCGGGATCGCGGGCTTTTTGCTTGGGAGTGAGCAGTACAGGGCGCGCTACCAGGCTGCGGATGAAGGCCTTGAAACGGTGCGTGAGAAGCGTGACCGGCTTCAGGAAGAGGTCACGGAATACCGGCGGGAGCTGCTGAAGCTGGAACGGGACCAGGAGGTGGATCGCCACAGCCTGCGCGAGGCCCAGAGTACGATCCGCGAGCTTGAACAGGCACTCCAGGAGCGCAAGTCCGAGATCAGTTTCTACAAGAGCATCATGGCGCCTGACGATCTTGAAACCGGGCTCCAGGTGTTCCGCATGGACCTGGATCCCACCAGCAATCCCGATCGGTGGCGCTACAATCTTGTGCTCAGCCAGATCGGCGACAACAATCGGTTTGTTTCCGGTCATGTAAAAGTCCACCTTGTGGGCTATGTTGGAGAGGAACGGCAGCGGCTTCCGCTGCACCGGATTTCGGACTCACGTGAAGACAACGAAATCGACTTCCGGTTCCGCTACTTTCAGTCGGTGGATGGGGATATGACGATTCCCGATGGGTTTGAGCCCCATTCCATCCAGGTCACAGCGGTTACGGATGAGGGTGGGGAAGAGTCGGAGCGTGAATTTTTCTGGCAGGACAAAACAGGGGGCGACGCGGATGTTTCGCAAGTCCAGAGCGAGCAATAAGGGTACGGGTCAGTACGACACACTGATCTCAAACAAAATGTCACTCACGGGGGACGTGCACTTCTCCGGCGGCCTGCATATCGATGGGCGCGTCGAGGGCACGGTCTACGCCGAGGAAGGGTCTGACGCGGTGCTGCGCATCAGTGACGTTGGCGAGGTGGTTGGCGATGTCTATGCACCGCACATCATCATCAACGGTACGGTACACGGCAATGTCTATTCCTCGGAGGATCTCGAGCTGGCCTCCAAGGCCGCTATCCATGGCAACGTGTATTACCATCTGATCGAGATGGCCATGGGGGCGGCGGTCAACGGCAGCCTGCTGCATCAGCGTGAGGGTGGCCTGCCTGGTGGCTCCAGGACGCTGCCCTCGGGGCATCGTCAGGAGCAGCAGGGCAGCGGTGCCACGGCGGCGGCTTCTGCTGTGACCGATGGCGAGGGCCAGAAGGAAGAGCCGCAGGAAGACGGCTCAGGGAGCTCCCTGGATCGGGCGTCGAGCGTCTGAGCCCGGGGGCTGTGCAATCAGGCTTGTCAGGTCGGTGTTCTGCTTTACATAATGGTCTGACTTGAATGGAACAGCAGTTGGGAGTGATCGCATGGGCGTGGTTCAGGAACAGGCGGCAGTACCGGTGTTTTTCACCGAATCAGCCGTTGCACGTGTGCGTGAGCTGATTACCGATGAAGGTAATCCTGACCTCAAGCTGCGCGTGTTCATTACAGGCGGTGGCTGCTCTGGGTTCCAGTATGGCTTCACCTTCGATGAGAACCAGGCGGATGACGATGCCGCTGTGGAGCGCGATGGGGTGACCCTGCTGGTGGATCCGCTGAGCTACCAGTATCTGGTGGGCGCCACCGTGGACTATGAAGAGGATCTGATGGGCGCGCAGTTCCGGGTCCAGAACCCGAATGCCACCAGCACCTGCGGTTGCGGGTCCTCCTTCAGTATCTGAGGTTCCCGGCCCTGCCGGGCCATACCCCACCAAGCACCCTGGGCCCCGACGCGCCGGTAACCGAAGGCAGGTTGCCGGGGGCGTTATTGAGTCTCTGGCGGGCCAGCCATGCAAAAGCCGCTCCCTCCACACTCTGGGGGTCCAGCCCCAGCGCGGCTGTGGAATCCACGGACGCCTCCGGGAGCAGGGCGGCAATGCGCTCCGCGAGGAGCGGGTTGAAGGCGCCGCCTCCTGCCAGGAAGACCTCCTCCGCAACCGTGGCGCTGATGTCCCGGGTGACCGTTACAGCGGTCAGCTCCAGCAGTGTCCTCTGAACATCCTCCGGCCTCGGTGTATCGGGCAGGGCGCTCAGGTGCCTCTCCAGCCAGTGTTCATTGAAATGTTCGCGGCCGGTGCTCTTGGGCGGCTGCCTGGCAAAGTAGGTGTCGCCCAGGAGTGATGCCAGCAGCGGGGCGCAGACCGCTCCGGAGGCCGCCCATTCACCGTGGTGATCGAAAGAGTGCCCCAGGTGACGTCTGCACCACAGGTCCATCAGGCGGTTGGCCGGGCCGGTGTCGTGGCCCAGGGGTGGCCTGTTGTCGCCAGGGATCAGGGTGATATTGGCGATCCCTCCCAGATTGACCAGGCAGCGCATCCGACCGGGACGGCGGAACAGCCAGCTGTGGAAGGCGGGGGCGAGTGGGGCCCCCTGGCCGCCGGCGGCAATGTCGCGCCTGCGGAAGTCGGCAACGGTAGTGATGCCGGTCACTTCGGCAATGCGGTTGGGGTCTGCGATCTGGAGGCTGAAAGGGGATGGTGATTCTGTGTGATGCTGGACCGTCTGACCGTGGCTGCCGATGGCCGTGACGGCTTCCGGCGTCAGGCCGGCTTTCTGAGTGACGGCCAGGGCAGCGTCAGCAAAGGCATCCCCCAGTCGGGCATCGGCTTCGCCAAGAACTGACGGCGTACCCTGATTGGCCGCCAACTGTTCGAGCTGTGATTGCAGGTTATCCGGGTAGCTGTGGCTGGTCTGCCAGCTGGCCTCAATGCCCTCGGGGCCAAACCCGACCAGTACCGCATCGATCCCGTCCATGCTGGTGCCGGACATGAGACCGATGTACCAGTCAGGCTGGCCTTCCATTCACTCCTCGGCCAGGGCGATCTGGAAGGAGTTGTCCTCTTCGGAGAGGCGGGCAAGGCGCGGGTTGGTCTGGGCCCGGAACTCGGCCATCCTGTCCTCCGGAATGGGGTCCGCGTCCGGCAGGCTGACGTGCAGCGGATCCCGGGGCTGACCACTGACCCTGTATTCATAATGCAGGTGCGGCCCGGTTGCCAGTCCGCTCATGCCGACGTAGGCGATCACCTCTCCCTGCTGGACCGTCTCGCCCCGGCGAAGCCCGCGCTTGTAGCTGCGCAGGTGGCTGTAGACAGTGGAGACTTCGTTACCATGGTCAATGCGCACGGTTTTGCCGTAGCCGCCGTCACGTCCCACATAGGTAACGCGGCCATCGCCGGAGGCCTTGACCGGGGTCCCTGGTGAGGCCGCGAAATCCGTGCCTTCATGAGGGCGCTTGCGATTGAGGATGGGATGGCGTCGGTTCATGTCGAAGTGGGATGAAACACGCTGGTATTCCAGCGGAGTACGCAGGAAGGCCTTGCGCAGGCTTTCGCCCTCAGGGGTGTAATAGTCAGTGTTGCCGTCGGCATCCGTGTACAGGGCGGCGGAATAGGTCTTGCCCCTGTTGGTGAAGGTGGCGGCCAGAACGCGTCCGTGGCCGATCATCTCACCATCAAGGTACTGCTTTTCATACAGCACCCCGAAACGGTCACCCTTGCGCAGGTCCCGGGAGAAATCAACGCGCCACCCGAAGATGCGCGACAGCTGGTTGCGGACCTTGGTGCCGAGCCCGGCGCGGTTCGCCGCCAGGGTATAGGAGGTCTGGATATCGCCGGTCGCATAGGCCAGCTCCACTTTGGGGTCACGCATCTCCTCTTCGGTGTGGAAGCCTTCCTCCTGGCGTACCGCCTTGAGTTTGGTGGTGCGGCTGTTGTGCAGGACCACCATCGACAGCTTGCCGTCGTCATCAAAGCCGAATTCGATTTCCCGGCCGGCACGCAGGCGCGACAGTTCGTCCGGCTTGCCTTCGCCATTCAGGACGCGGTACATCTCCTGATGACTCAGGCCCGCATCGGTAAACAGTGACGACAGGGAGTCACCGTTCTCGATGGTAAAGCGCCGCCATTCCAGCTCGTCCTCGGCGATGCCGTCGTCTGCGGATTCCTTTTTGGCGGTGACGGTCTGGTCTTCGGGGATGTCATCCAGATTGACGCCAAGGAGGCTCTGGAGGTCCGGAGCAGTGGCGTATGCCAGTGTCCGTGCGGGCGAGCCCATGCCGGCGTGTGAATACTGCTGTGCCTGTATTGCTGTCTCGTTTTTCTGGGCAGCGGGGGAGACAGGCGCCACATCAAACGTTTTTGAGGTCTGGCTCTGGTTGCTGCCCGGGCTGACCAGCAGGGTGACACCAACCAGTGCGGTCAGGCCGGCAAGCGCGGCGATATGGGTTCCCGGGAATTGTCTGAGCACGGTTATACCCTGTTGTTTCAGTGTTGGGGCAAACTTATGGGGCAAGTTCGCAGAATTACTCGAAGTATAATGAAAACAGCGCCGGGCGCAAAAAAACGAATGCCTGGACGGCGCGGTACAACGCGGTCTCAGGTTTCCTGTTACAATCACATCTTTTGCAAGTGCCTGCGACACAAAGTGAATTCGCCGCCATTGCCGCTGTGTTAAGGGTTCATGAAAATTGTCAGTGTGTGTAGCGGGCAGCCCTGCCGGAACAGATCGGAGTAGATAAGGATCCATGACGAACATTAATGACGCCATCGCCCAGATCCACCGGGGAGTGGATGAGCTGATCCCTGAGGAAGAGCTGGCCGACAAGCTGCGCAGTGGTCGCAGGCTTCGGATCAAGGCGGGGTTTGACCCCACGGCGCCCGACCTGCACCTGGGGCATACCGTGCTTCTTAATAAGCTGCGCCAGTTCCAGGAGCTGGGCCATGAGGTCATATTCCTGATCGGGGATTTCACCGGCATGATCGGGGACCCCAGCGGTAAGAGCGCCACGCGCCCACCGCTGTCCGAGGAGGAGGTGGCGGCAAACGCCGAGACCTATAAGGAACAGGTCTTCCGGGTGCTCGACCCTGAAAAGACACGGGTCGTGTTCAATTCGGCCTGGATGAATGAGATGGGCGCGGCGGACATGATCCGGCTGGCAAGCCAGTACACCGTTGCCCGCATGCTGGAGCGTGATGATTTCCACAAGCGCTACCAGGCCAATGAATCCATCGCCATCCATGAGTTTCTTTACCCGCTGGTCCAGGGATACGACTCCGTGGCGCTGGAGGCGGACGTGGAGCTTGGCGGCACCGACCAGAAGTTCAATCTCCTCATGGGGCGGCACCTGCAGCGCCATTACGATCAGGAGCCGCAGGTGGTGCTTACCATGCCGATCCTTGAGGGGCTGGATGGGGTCCAGAAGATGTCCAAGTCCCTGGGGAACTACGTGGGCATCACGGATGCGCCCGGGCAGATGTACAGTCGGCTGCTTTCCGTTCCCGATGAACTCGTATGGCGCTACTTCGAGCTGTTGACGCTCAAGCCCATGGAGGAAGTCGCCGCCCTGCGCCGCCAGGTGGAAGTGGAAGGGCTCAATCCGCAGGAGGCGAAGAAGGCGCTGGCGCACTGGCTGATCAGCCGCTATCACGGCGAGGCGGCGGCGGAGAATGCGCACCGCTCTGCCGGGAACCGGGTGGAGCTTGGTGAGATTCCGGAGAATGTGCCCGAGGTGACCGTGGATGCAGGCGGGCAGGCGGAGCTCTTTGTGGTGAGTCTGCTCAAACAGGCTGGACTGGCCCAGGGAGGCGCGGCCAAGGACGTGGTGAAACAGGGCGCTGTCTATGTGGATGGCGAGCCACTGGGCGATCGGCAGGCGCTGCCCGCGGGGCAGTCGTACGTCATCCAGGCGGGCAGGAAAAAGATCGCAAGGGTGCATATCCAGTAATCCGGCCGGGCACTGAAACCGGATTGAAATCTCCTGTTGACGCCACTCTGTGCGGGTGTAGAATACGCATCTCTTTCGGGGCAACGGCCCACAGCGGCGGCGCTTTCGAGCGTTAGATGAGTTGTTCCGGGGA
>JBNJDI010000091.1:0-8304 GCA_051744725.1 Pseudomonadota bacterium
CCTGTTCCTGTTCCTGTTCCTGAGCCTGGACAGTCATCCCTGCAATGAGGGAAAACAGCAGGATGGTCAGGAGGGCGTGAAACGATCTGAGCACTGACTGTCCCATGGCGGCCTTAATTCATGTGGTATCTGGGAGGAGCGAAAAAACGGTTGATTACACTCAACCTATAGCAGGGATCCCGCAGAATGAAAGCGTCGTCCATCAGGGCATCAGCTTTTGCGGCGCCTGTACCGTGCCCAGCCGGCATCCAGGGCCAGCACAATCAGCATGAATGCCGCAGCAAGGGTATAGACGAACAGGGTCCGCCCCATGACATCGGGCTGGTCAAGCAAAACCGCGTAGAAGAAATTCAGCCAGGCGGGCACCAGCCATTCCGCGGCCCGCTCCGAGGCCACAGGCGTCAGCAGTACAACGGCGAACAGCCCCTTGAGAAACTGGCGCAGGATGCGCAGCGGCAGCCACCACACGATGGTAGCCCAGAACCGGTAGACGATCAGGAATCCAAGCAGGTAGACCGTCCAGGCAATATTGTATTCAGTCAGCAGCATATCCATGGGTTTATTCCGTGACCTCCGTCTCCCTGGGGGGCATCTGGAGATAGAAGCCCTGGTCCCCGATCGCCTGGAGCACATCACTGGCACTGGCACGCGCCAGCTTCCGGTCCGGAGTCAGCACCAGATCCATGGCATGGACCGGAGGTCCGAAATAGGTCAGGAGGGAGCCCGGGAGCGTGGCCGGATCCGTCTCCCTGGGCACGAACACATACATGCCCTCACGCTTGCTGCTGCGGTAGATGCTGATCAGGTGCTTGTCACTCATGGAAACAGGCTTCCAGTTCCTCTCTACGGGGTGCCAGTGCCCAGCCGCGCCAGCCCTGCGTCAGAAGTCCGGGCAGGCGGCGCTCACGAAGACCGGTACGGACGGCGGGCTCAAGATAACGCCTCGAGGCGATGAGTTCCAGCGGCAGATCCAGGATTTCCGCCTGTTCGGCCAGAATCCGCTTTACGCTTCGGTAATGGTTCTTCTCACTCCGGGTCAGCGGCGCCGGTATGGGCTCAAGCGACTGTTCCGGGCCTTCAACCACCTCTGAGATCACCGCCAGAAGCGCGTCGGCTTCCCGGCGGACAACCCCGTTGGGCATATCCTCTATGGCCGCGAGCGCCTTACGGGTGCGCGGTACCGATTCAGCCAGGCGGATCAGAAGCCGGTCCTCAACCACCCGCCCACGGGGGCGGTCCAGTTCCCGGCACCGATGCTCGCGCCAGGCGCACAGCGCCCGCAGCACGGCCTGGTTGCCCGGGCGCAGCCGCCAGGCCCCGGTGAGCCGCAGATAGTAGGATTCAGGGTCGTCAGCCACGCTCTGGCGCTCGCACCAGGCCCTGCTCTCCTCGGCCAGCGCCTCCTCGAAGCCCCTGGCGGCGACCTGCTCCATGAGCTGCTCATGGAGCGGGCGCAGATAGTGTACATCGGCCACGGCGTAGTAGAGCTGAGCGTCGGAGAGCGGGCGTGCCAGCCAGTCCGAGCGGGTTTCGCCTTTGCCCAGGGCCACCCCGAGGCAGGCTTCGACAAGCCGGGCATAACCCACGGACATGCCGTGTCCGGCAAATGCCGCCGCCAGCTGCAGGTCCAGGGCACCGCGCACCCGGACACCGAGCCAGTCGCGGAACAGCTCGATGTCCTCACTCATGGCGTAGAGGTGTTTGGGACGGTCAGGGTCTTCCAGAAGCTCGCGCAGCGCGACGGAGCCTTCCGCAGCCCCGGGTTCCACCAGGGCAACCTCTCCCGCGGCGGCCAGCTGCACCAGACCGGGAATCGCATGGAAGGTGGTCACACGCTCGAACTCAGAATCCATCCCAACCGGATGCCCGAGTGGCAACGCGGCCAGCCAGTCATCCAGCTGTTGCGGGGTATCCAGCCAGGCGGCCTGATCCGGGGTGGGCTGATCCATGGGGGACTCCACTAGCCGGCAAAGGGCCGGCGGCCCCGCAGGGCGTGGCTGAGCGTGCCGCCATCGACACCGCCGAGCTCACCGCCAACGGGCAGTCCCTGGGCGGGCCGGGTGATGGTGACGGTTTCCGGATCCACGCGGTCCGCGATGTAATGAGCGGTGGCGTCACCCTCAACGGTGGCATTGGTGGCCATGATGAGTTCGGTCACACCCCGTTCATGGATCTGCGCCAGCAGCTGATCCACCCCGATATCCTCGGGGCCGATGCCATCAATGGGCGACAGATGCCCCAGCAGCACAAAGTAATAGCCCCGGTAATCACCGGACTGCTCGATGGCGGCGAGATCGGCGGGGGATTCCACCACGCACATCAGTGAACGGTCCCGCCTTTCATCGGCACAGACCGGGCAGAGGGCATCCTCGGCAAAGGTCTGGCAGCGTTCACAGCGGCCAATGTTGGCCAGGGCATCGTCCAGCTGGCGTGCCAGGGCGGCAGCCCCGGAACGATCCCGCTCCAGCAGCTGGAATGCCATGCGCTGGGCGGACTTGCGCCCGACACCGGGCAGGCACTGTAATGCATCAATCAGCGCCTCGAGACGCGGACTCAGACTCATGGGCCCTCCGGCTCAGAACGGCATGTTGAAACCGGGGGGCATGCCCATGCCCTGGGTCATATTGCCCATCTTCTCCTTCTGGTATTCCTCGACGCGGCGCACGGCGTCGTTCACCGCCGCCGCCATCAGATCCTCCAGGACCTCGCGGTCCTCATCCATCAGGGATGGATCAATGTCCACGTTACGCACGTCATGGCGCCCATTCATGGTCACCTTGACCATGCCGGCGCCGGACTCGCCCGTGACCTCGGCCTTGGCAATCTCTTCCTGCGCCTTCTTCAGGTCTTCCTGCATCTGCTGCGCCTGCTTCATGATGTCGTTCATACCACCTTTCATCGTGCCACCTCTCTGCTGTCTGGTGCCGCCGCTGATGAAGCCTGCGGCGGCTGTATGCTGTCCTCAATCACCTGGCCACCGAAACGCTCGACAATCTGCTGCACTACGGGATCCCCATGAATGGCGCTGACGGCATTCGCCTGCGCTTCTTTCATTTGCGCCTGCCGGTGAGCCTCGGGCGTTGCCCTGCCCGGGTCGCCCTCACGGAACACCAGGGTGACGCTGCTGCCCACCACAGCCCCGACAGCTTCGCGGATCCGCTGCTGGTGACGCTCATGCAGAAGCTGGTAATGCCCGGAGGCCAGTGTCAGCACCCAGGCGCCCTCCTCCTCATGGCAGGCCGCGCTGGCGGCCAGGGTCGCCGGCATGCCCTGCAGGGGCAGCTGATCAAAGTCACGGCACCAGTCGAAACCGGGAGTGACAACGGGGTCCTCCGGAGGCTCCGGCACGGGAGCCTCTTCCGCCGCCGGCAATGCGTCTCCGGCATTGCGATCCGCCTCGTCCTCCGGAACCGGCGGTTCAGGCTCGGGGATTGGTTCCGGCGCCGGTTCGGGTTCGGGGCCGGGCTCGGGTTCCGGTTCAGGTTCAGGTTCAGTTTCCGGTTGGGGGTCCGGCGCGGGAGCGGGTTCCTCAGTGACCGCAGCTGGCGTCTCCGCCGCCGGCGCGCTCTCCGAGCGGCCACCCTGTGGCGGAGTGGTAACCGGCTCAGGCCGGAAGGCCAGCATGCGCAGCAGGGCCATCTCAAACCCCATGCGTGCATCCGGGGTGATCGCCAGGTCCCGCCGGGCCGTCAGCGCCGTCTGGTAGAACAGCTGGGCATCCTCCGCACTGAGCTGCCCCGCCAGGGTCCGGACCTGGTCCCGGTCCCCCTGGCTGTTGTCATTGCTCCCGGGGATGGCCTGTTCCAATGAGATGCGATGGAACACATCCAGCATGTCCGCGAGTACCGCACTGTAATCCGGTGCGAACTCGGCAATACGGTTCACTTCCTGCAACAGCGTCCGACCATCACGCTGGACCAGGGCATCCAGCATGCGGAAGATATCAGCCCGGTCCAGGGTGCCCAGCATCCGGCTGACGCTCTCGGATTCCAGGCGCCCGCCACTGAACGCTACCGCCTGGTCGGTCAGACTCAGGGCATCGCGCATGCTGCCATCGGCGGCGCGCCCCAGCAGCCAGAGGGCACTGTTCTCGTATTCAATGCCTTCCTGGGCCAGGATGTGCTCCAGGTGGGAGACAATCAGCTCCGGCCCCAGCCGTTTGAGATTGAACTGCAGGCAGCGCGACAGGATGGTGACCGGCAGCTTCTGGGGGTCGGTGGTCGCCAGCAGGAACTTCACGTGGTCCGGCGGCTCCTCCAGTGTCTTCAACAGCGCGTTGAAGCTGTGACTGGAGAGCATGTGAACCTCGTCAATGAGGTAGATACGGAAGCGGCCACGGGTCGGCGCGTACTGGACGTTGTCCAGCAGTTCCCGCATATCCTCCACACGGGTCTGGGAGGCGGCGTCGATCTCGATCAGATCCACGAACCGGCCATCCTGGATCTCACGGCAGCTGTCGCATTCGCCACAGGGGCTGGAACTGATCCCCTTCTCGCAGCTCAGGCACCGCGCCAGGATCCGCCCGATCGTGGTCTTGCCCACACCCCGGGTACCGGTGAACAGAAACGCCTGATGCAGCCGATCCTGATCCAGCCCATGCACCAGCGCCCTGAGCACGTGCTCCTGACCAACAAGATCCTGAAACCGGGAGGGGCGCCATTTGCGCGCAAGTACCTGATACGTCATGCCGGACCATCCATTATCTGATGGGATACCTTATCACGGCCTTATCTTGGGCTGGCAAGCAGAGGGTCTGGCCGGGAAGCAAAGCTCGGGAAAGGAAAAACTGGGGGTGGCCTGCCAGCGACACTCCGGCACACGAATCCACCGCTACGGCTGCTCCCTTCCGGGCCTGACCGGGTTCACGGTTTATCGTTGCGAAGGCACCAGCAGGACCACCATCGCGCTCAGTCCGGCGGCTGATCCCGCCTTCGCTGAGATCGCGGAGTCTACCACCGCCTTAACCCGTGCTTCAAGCCGTAACCCATCGTCAAACCAGGACGCAGGCTCTATACTCCCCATGTCTGACGGACGCTACCACAGCAAAGAGGATCCCCATGCCAGCTGCGCCACGCATCCTGATTATCCTGGCGGCGCTGATGAGCGCCGGCTGTGCCCACTTCACCTCCCCGGCCACGGCGGAAAAGGATCTCAGGGTGCTCAAGACGCAGCTGGCGCAGCAGCAGGATCAGCTGGCCTCCCAGCAGGTGCTGCTCAACGCCCTGCTGGGCGAGAACAGAGGTGTGGCGGAACAGCAGCAACAGGGCTTCGCCAACCTCCAGGATCAGATGGAGCGGCTGCGCAGCGCCACCAACCGCCATCTGGCATCCCGCAGCAGCGGCACCGATGACAGCACCTGCCCGATACTGAACACCAGCATCTCCAACGGCAGCGAGCAGTGCTCAGGACTCACGACGATCGGATCCGTTGAGGGCATCCGCCTGCTGCCCCCAGACCATCTCTTTGAGGCCAGGATCGACACCGGCGCCAACACGTCATCGCTGGATGCGCGGGATATCGAATTCTTCGAAAGCGACGGTGATGACTATGTCCGCTTCACGCTGGCCGGGGAGCATTTCGCCGACAGTGACTCCGTGGAGATGGAGCGCCCGGTCTCACGGTTTGTGGAGATCGTCCAGGCATCCACGGATGAGAATGAAAGGCGAGCAGTGATTGAACTCCAGTACCGTATCGGATCGATCGAGCGGGTCGCGGAATTCACCCTGACCAACCGCGAACGCCTGACCTACCCCGCCCTGATCGGACGCAACATTCTCAGGGATCTGTTCACGGTGGATGTATCACGACAGTTCATACTCAGTGACCCGGATGAACTGGAAAAGGCTGCCGGCAGCGTCGAGGGTGAGGAATGAGGCACCATCCGCTTTTCTTCCTCGCTGTATCGGTGCTGATCATCATTGGTGTGTCAATGATGTGGCTGCGGCATGACCGCCTGGGTATTCCCCTGCTGCCGGAAAACGACACACCGGTGTGGCTGGTGGAGGCACGCATCGACTTCGTGGCCCTTGGAGACGAGACACTGGCAAGCCTGAGCCTGCCGCATGAGCCGCCGGGTTACCGGATCATTTCCGAGCAGGCCGCCTCTCCGGGTTACGGGTTCTCGCGGGTCACCGAATCCCCAGGGCGTCGTGGCGAATGGTCCAAGCGGGAAGCAACGGGCCGCCAGACGCTCTACTACAAGGTCCAGTTCGCTCCGGGGGAAAACGGCTCCGCCCGACGCAGCGGCAACGGCGACCCCCCTTCTGAACCCCGGCAAATCCTCTGGGAGGAACCCCAGGCCACGGCCGCCGCCGACCTGCTCGAGACGGCCATGCGGCGCTCCAGCACTCCCGCGAGCCTGACCCGCGAACTGATCAAGGCGGTCCAGAGCCCCAATGACCAGAACGCGGCACTGCTGCTGGATCAGCATTCCCCGCAACAGCTGGTGGTCCGCCTCCTGAACCAGTCCGGCGTCCCGGCCCGTCTCGCCATGGGCCTGAAACTGGAGGACGCCCGACGCAACCAGAGCCTGCAACCGCTGGTGGACGTCTACATCGAGGATACCTGGCACCTGTATGACCTGGAACGCGGTGGCCAGGAGGGCATCACGCCCAACACCCTGGTCTGGCACCGGGCCAGCGGGCCCGTGCTTGAGGTCATGGGCGGCCAGAATTCACAGGTGCGTTTCTCGATGATGCGCCAGAGCATTCCGGCCCTCGACCTTGCCCAGAGCCAGGCCTCGGCCGACGAACCCCTGGGTTACATCAGCCTCTACCAGCTGCCCATCGAGGAGCAGGGCATGCTGAAGCTGCTGCTGCTCCTGCCGGTGGGCGCCCTGGTTGTGGCCTTCATGCGGATCGTCATCGGCATCCGAACCTCGGGCACTTTCATGCCGGTGCTGATCGCACTGGCCTTCATCCAGACGACGCTTCTGCCGGGGCTCACCGCCTTCCTGACCATTGTCGGGCTGGGCCTGCTCCTGCGAGGCTACCTGTCACGCCTGAATCTCCTTCTGGTGGCCCGGATCGCCGCCATGATCGTATTGGTGGTGCTGCTCACAGGGCTGTTGAGTGTCTTTGGCCATGAAATGGGGCTCAACCTTGGAATGACCATCACCTTCTTCCCGATGATCATCATTGCCTGGACCATCGAACGGATGTCGGTGATCTGGGAGGAACAGGGCGCCCGGGAAGTCGCCATACAGGGTGGCGGCAGCCTGGTGGTGGCCATTGGCGCCTATGGGCTCATGCAGCTGGCCACAGTGCGGCACCTCACCTTCAACTTCCCGGAGGTCCACCTGATCATTCTCGCGCTGATCCTGCTCGTCGGTCAGTACACGGGCTACAAGCTCTCCGAGCTTTACCGGTTCCGCTCAATGGTGGAGCAGGGCTGATGCTGGCCTCGCCCGCGGCACTCCGGCGCCATGGCCTGCTGGGAATGAATCGCCGGAATGTGGCGTATATTTCCCGGTATAACGAACGCCGCCTCTACCCGCTTGTGGACGACAAGAAGCTCACCAAGGAGCTGGCCATGCAGCATGGTGTGGCCACGCCCACCCTGCGTGATGTCATCGATACCCAGCACGGGGTCCGCGATCTGGGCGAACGCCTGAAGCACCTCAGCCGGTTCGCCATCAAGCCCTCGCGGGGGGCCGGTGGCAAGGGCATCATGGTCATCCACGAACGCGACGGCGAGCAGTTCCTGAAGGCATCCGGACAGGCCTTGCCGCTGGACAACCTCCAGCGTCACTGCTCCAACATTCTTGCCGGGCTGCACTCCCTTGCCGGTGCGCCTGACTCTGTGATCATCGAGGACCTGATCGAGGCGGACCCGTACTTCGAGTCGCTGTCCGTCGAAGGCGTTCCCGATATCCGGGTCATCATTTTCCGCGGCATACCCGTAATGGCCATGCTGCGGCTCTCAACCCACGCCAGCGACGGCAAGGCCAACCTCCACCAGGGTGCCATCGGCGTGGGGCTGGACCTCGCCAGTGGCTGCTGCATTCACGCTGTCCAGCACTCCAGGCGCGTGCACAGCCACCCCGACACCGGTGTTGACCTCAACCGCATCGCCATCCCGGACTGGCAGAATCTCCTCACCCTCGCAGCCCGGTGCCATGACCTGACCGGGCTGGGCTATCTGGGCGCGGACATCGTGGTTGACCGCAACCGGGGGCCGCTGATGCTGGAACTCAACGCACGGCCCGGCCTGGCCATCCAGATCGCTAACGGCAAGGGGCTTCTGCCACGGCTGCAGTGGATAGAGGCGCAGGAGAACATCCCGGACAGCGCGGAGGCGCGGGCC
>JBNJDI010000092.1:0-8176 GCA_051744725.1 Pseudomonadota bacterium
GCGCAGGCGCCGAGCGGCATTCACCATCGCCTCCAGCGCCGGCGTCACCTCTTCCCAGTTGCGGGTCTTGAGGCCGCAGTCCGGGTTCACCCAGAGCCGCTCCGGCGGAATGCGCTTCGCGGCCTCTTTCAGGAGGTCCACCATGCGGTCCTCGGACGGGATGTTGGGCGAATGGATGTCGTAGATGCCCGGCCCGATCCCATTGGGGTACGCGAAGGCGTCAAAGGCATCCAGCAGTTCCATGTCCGAGCGCGAGGTCTCGATGGTGATCACGTCCACGTCCATGCGGGCGATCGCCGGCATGATGTCGTTGAACTCCGAGTAGCACATGTGGGTGTGGATCTGGGTCTCATCCGCCACCCCGTTGGCCGCGATCCGGAAGGCGCTGATCGCCCAGTCCAGGTACTGCTCCCACTCGGAGCGCCGCAGGGGCAGCCCCTCGCGCAGCGCTGCTTCATCGATCTGGATGATGCGGATGCCCGCCGTCTCCAGGTCCTGGACCTCTTTCCGAACAGCTAACGCGAGCTGGTTGGCGGTGTCCGCGCCGGACTGGTCATCGCGCACGAAGGACCAGTTGAGCAGTGTCACCGGCCCGGTGAGCATGCCCTTCACCGGTTTGTCGGTGAGCGACTGGGCGTAGCGGATCCAGTCCACCGTCATGGGCGAGGGCCTGGCCACATCGCCATAGATGATGGGCGGCTTCACGCAGCGTGAACCGTAGGACTGCACCCAGCCGTTGCGGGTGAAGGCGAAGCCGTCCATCAGTTCGCCGAAATACTCCACCATGTCGTTGCGCTCGGACTCGCCATGGACCATCACATCCAGACCCAGCTTCTCCTGTTCCCGGAGGCAGTCCTCGATGGCTTCCTTCATGGCCGCCCGATAGGCCTGTTGCGAAAGTCGCCCCTGGCGGTGGTCCAGACGCGCGCGACGGATGGCCCGGGTCTGGGGGAAGGAGCCGATGGTGGTGGTCGGAAAGGATGGCAGCTGCAGATGGCGCTGCTGGGCTTCAGCCCGCTCCGCGTACGCCGACTGGCGGTCTCCCATACGGGTATCGATGCCAGCCACCGCCTCGCGCACCGCCGGGTTGCGCACCCGCTGGGAGCGCCGGCGGCTTTCCAGGCATTCACGGTTGGCGGCCAGCTCCGCCGTAATGGCATTGCGGCCCTTGTTGAGGCCCTTCTCCAGAATGCAGAGTTCGTCCAGCTTCTGCACCGCGAAGGCGAGCCAGCTGCGCAGCTCGTCATCCAGGTCCGGCTCCAGGTCCAGATCCATGGGCACATGCAGCAGCGAGCAGGCGGGCGCGACCCAGAGGCGGTCGTTGAGCGCGGCGTGTATCGGCTCCAGCCAGTCCATCAGGGCCTGAAGATCCGCTTTCCAGACGTTGCGGCCATCCACCACGCCCAGTGACAGCACCCGGTCATCGGGCAACGCGGCCATCACGGGCGCCACGTCATCGGCACCCCGCACGGCATCCAGATGCAGCCCGGCCACTGGCAGAGCGCAGGCCAGATCCCGGTTATCACCAAGGTGCCCGAAATAGGTGGTCAGCAGCAGCCGCACCGGGGCCCTGGCAAGCCCGTGGTAAGCGGTTTCCAGGGCATGGCGCCATTCCGGGGGCAGGTCCATGACCAGGATGGGCTCGTCGATCTGCACCCAATCGGCGCCCGCCTCGGCCAGCTCTGAAAGGATGGCCTGGTAGGCCTCGACCAGCGCCGGCAGGTGATCCAGCCGCTCGCTGCCGTCCTTGCTCTTGCCCAGCCACAGGTAGGTGACCGGCCCCACCAGCACAGGTTTGGGGTTGTGCCCCTGTTCACGGGCCTCGTGCAGCTGTGCGACCAGGGCACTGGCATCCGGGCTGAAGCGGCTCTCACGGGTGAACTCGGGCACGATGTAGTGGTAGTTGGTATCGAACCACTTGGTCATCTCGCCGGCATCCACCACGCTCTCGCCCTGGTCCACCGCGGAACGGCCCCGGGCAAGGCGGAAATACTGGTCGGTGACACTGCCGCCCAGCTCACTGACCCGGGGCGGAATGTGGCCAAGCATGGCGCTGGTGTCCAGCACATGGTCGTACCAGGAGAAATCACCCACCGGCACCTGGTTCAGACCGGCCTGGAACTGCCAGTGGCGGCGGCGCAGATCGGCACTGCGCTGGGTCAGTTCGGATTCACTGATCCCGCCGGCCCAGAAGCCTTCGAGTGCTGCCTTGAGGTCCCGCTTTGTGCCAATCCTTGGAAAGCCGAGGTTGTGGGTTGTCACCATGATCCTGTTCTCCTGTGTTCCAGCATATTGGCCTTATGGTGACAGGCGCAATTCATCTATAAAATTGATCTTTTATATCTTATCGGTGAATATTACTCACGTTTTTGGATTGCCAAGCGCCTCTTCAAACTGGCCCCGGGATTCCTTGAAACGGGCTACCGGGAAGCTGATGGGGACACCGGCCACTGCCGCTTCCAGCATCTGGAGATGGGCATCCCAGCCGGCAGCGCTGATGGCGATCTGGTCTTCGGGCAGAAGCCCGATGGTGAGGGTAACCCGTGTGCCACCGTCGCTCGGCTCCAGATCCCAGCGCAGGGGTCTGCGTGGCGCATCGCCGTTACTCCAGGAATAGGTTAAGTGGCGTTCCGGCTCGAGCTCGATGATGTGCGAGTCAATGGGCTCACCACTCATCTCAAACTAGATACGGACCCGCCCACCGGGCTTCAGATCCAGTTCGCCAGGCGCCAGCCACTGCCGGAGATGGTCAGCATCCGTCAGCCACGCCCAGGCCTGTGCCGGGAGTGCTTCCAGCTCCCTTTCCAGCGCCACCTTCCAACCATCGGTCTGCTGTTCAAACGCCGCCCTTTCAGTACGGATTACCGCTGCATCACTCATGAAACTGCTTCCTTCTGTTGTCTATTGCTACCACGCAACACTACGCCAGCGTACGCCGGTTACACCCCATAGCGGTTGATCCCGGTCAAACGCAATCAGGTGGCAGTCGTGGGCCGTACTGCCCGTCGCTCAAGACCGCCCTGAACGACCAGCTCCGGCGGCCGGGCTGCTGCTTCCGGGCGTGCGATCCGCGGTGATCATCGTTATGGCCGCCGGTTTCGTGTAAAGTTTCTGGTCAGATATCATTTATTCATGCATTTTTTATACATCTTCTTGAGGATGCGGGAAGGCGTCAATTCGAAGGCTTCCCCTCCATTGAAGCTGATCCATGCATTGCCACGACTAAGCAGGAGCCCACATGAGCGCGTATCTTGACGAGAAGCTGGAACCCATCTTCCAGGACGTACTCCACCGCAACCCCGGTGAGAAAGAGTTCCACCAGGCGGTGCACGAGGTCCTGGAAACCCTCGGCCCCGTCCTGGTGAAGCACCCGGAGTTCGTGGACTCCCGCATCATCCAGCGCATCTGTGAGCCCGAACGCCAGATCATCTTCCGGGTGCCCTGGCAGGACGATAAGGGCGAGATCCAGATCAACCGGGCCTTCCGGGTGGAGTTCAACAGTGCCCTCGGCCCCTACAAGGGCGGCATGCGTTTCCACCCCTCGGTGTACCTGGGCATCATCAAATTCCTGGGCTTCGAGCAGATCTTCAAGAATTCCCTGACGGGGCTGCCCATTGGCGGCGGCAAGGGCGGCAGTGATTTTGACCCCAAGGGGCGCTCGGACTCCGAGATCATGCGCTTCTGCCAGAGCCTGATGACCGAGCTCTACCGCCACCTGGGTGAATACACCGATGTTCCCGCCGGTGACATCGGCGTGAGCCAGCGCGAGATCGGCTACCTGTTCGGCCAGTACAAGCGCATCACCAACCGCTACGAATCCGGCGTGCTCACCGGCAAGGGGCTGGGCTGGGGCGGCAGCTGTGCCCGCACCGAGGCCACCGGCTACGGCACCGTCTTCTTCGTGCAGGAAATGCTCAAGGCCCGCGGCGAATCACTGGATGGCCGGAAAATGGTGGTGTCCGGCTCCGGCAACGTCGCCATCTACGCCATCCAGAAGGCCCAGCAGCTGGGCGCCCATGTGATCGCCTGTTCGGATTCCGCCGGCATCCTCGTGGATGAGGAGGGGTTGGACCTGGATCGGATCCGGCGCATCAAGGAAGTGGAACGCCGCCGGATCAGCGGCTACGCCGATGAGAAACCCAATGCCCGGTATGTGGAGGATGGCAACGTCTGGCGCGTGCCCTGTGACGTGGCACTCCCCTGCGCCACCCAGAACGAGCTCAACGGAAAGGATGCCAGGTACCTGGTGGAAAACGGTTGCCGGGCCGTTGCCGAGGGCGCGAACATGCCCACCACGCCCGAAGGCGCCCAGGTCTTCCGGGAAGCGGGCATCGCTTATGGCCCTGGAAAGGCCGCCAATGCCGGCGGTGTTGCCACCAGCGCCCTGGAGATGCAGCAGAACGCCAGCCGCGACTCCTGGTCCTTTGAGCACACCGAGAACCGGCTGGAGCAGATTATGGCGAATATCCACCGTGACTGCTTCGAAACCGCCGAGGCCTTCGGCTCCCCGGGCAACTACGTGGTCGGCGCCAACATTGCCGCCTTCCTCAGGGTCGCGCGGGCCATGGAGGCACAGGGACTGATCTGAGCGTGCGACTGGCCAGGATTCATCCCAGGTAGAACATGGTCTTGGCCAGCACCGCTATAACCACTACGTGGCCGAAGACGCTGTAGTGAATGATGCGGTTACGCCGTGCGTTCAGCATGGCACGCCGGATCAGCGTCATGGCGGTGATGAAGTGGCCCAGGACGCTGAACGCAAGCAGAATCTTGACGCTGAACTGCAGCGCGAAGGCGGACTCAAGGGGCGCGGCCAGAGCGCCACTGTACCGGTGGGCCATGACCAGCCCCGAACCGAACAGCAGCAGGATCACTCAGGGCATGATCCGCCGCAGGCGGGCGCCCAGGGCCTCCTCAACCGGCACCAGTGCCCGTTCCTGAACCCGCCCCCGGATGCCCTCCAGCATCACCACCTCGAAAAAGACAGTGCCAATGAAGGCCACCGCCATCAGCAGGTGGATGATGTGGCTCATCGCATACACCTTATGACCCCTCCGCTTTGAGTTCAGGCGCACATTCAATTATTAATTATACATCTTTAAGGTTGGCAGAACTTGACCGATTCAGCCATAGCTGTCGGTTAAATGCAGCACAATGGGATAGCGTCCTACCCCTGACACTTGAGGATGTCTCCAATGAGTAACACCCGCAATCCCGACTGGAATCCCCGGGATCCGGCCATCCTGGACGAGCCGCTGGCCGCCTTTGACCGGATGCGCCACGAATGCCCGGTGGCCTGGAGCGAGTACCAGCACTGGTCCCTGTTCCGGCACAAGGATGTGATGCGGGTGCTGCACGAGCCTGAGACCTTCTCCAATACGGTCTCCCACCATCTGTCAGTGCCCAACGGCATGGATCCACCGGAACACGGGCACTACCGGCGCATCATCGAGCCCTACTTCAGCCCTGACGCCATGGCACGCTTTGAGCCGACGTGCCGCGGGATCGCCCGGGAACTCGTGCAGGCATTGCCCGAAAACGGGACGACCGATGTCATACCAGCATTCGCGGAGGACTTCGCGCTGCGCATCCAGTGTGCGTTCATGGGGTGGCGGGAGGATCTTCACGAATCACTCAGGGAATGGCTGCACCGCAACCAGCAGGCCACGCTCTCCGGGGACCGGGAGGCCATGGCGCAGGTCGCGGTGGACTTTGACAGCACGATCCGGTCACTGCTGGCCGAACGTCGTGAAGCGGACGATCAGGCGCCAGGGGACACCACTACCGCACTGATGAACGAGACGGTGAATGGCCGCCCCCTCACCGACGAGGAGCTGGTCAGCATCCTGCGCAACTGGACCGTCGGCGAGGTGGGTACCATCAGCGCCAGCGTCGGCATCATCATGCACGCCCTGGCCCGGAACCCGGAGCTGACGATGCGCCTTCAGGACCACCCGGAGGAACTGGACGGCACCATTGATGAGCTTCTTCGCCGCGATGCGCCGCTGATGTCCAACCGCCGTGTGACCACCTGCCCGGTAACGCTCGGAGGCCGCCGGATTGAGGCGGGCGAACGCCTGACGATCCTGTGGGCCTCCGCCAACCGGGATGAGGCTGTCTTTGGTGAGCCGGATGCGATCGACCCCGGGAGCAATGCCACAAGCAACCTCCTCTACGGTGCCGGCATCCATGTCTGCCCGGGGGCGCCGCTGGCAAAGCTTGAGTTGGGTACACTGTTTGAGGAACTTCTGTACTGGCGACCCCACTTCAGGCCAGCGGATAACAGTGAGCCCCGCCGGGCCCATTACCCGGCAGGCGGATTCTCATCACTGCCCCTTGCTTTCGGGTAGATCCCTTTCCGCATTGCGCGCGTAATAAACCGGGAGTACATTCTTCCAAAAGCCCCCTCGGGGCGGTGATGGTAGCCCCATGCGCCCGATTGCCCTTCTCACCGTGGTGCTTCTGTTGCTGGTACCCCCGGCCCGGGGCGAAACAGACGGGGAGAATCTGCCCGTCATCACCCTGGTGGCGGACGAGTGGTGCCCCTTCAACTGTGTCCCGGATGCTGAATCCCCCGGTATTCTGGTGGAAATCGCACGCCAGGCCCTGCTTCTGGAAGGCTATCGCGTGGAGTACCAGAGCATGCCCTGGCGCCGTGCCATCCGCGGCGTCCGCAATGGCAACTTTCACGGCATCATCGGGGCCGGTCCCGCGGAAACGCCGGATTTCCACTTCCCGGATCAGCCGCTGGCCATGGCCCACCACAGCCTGTTCACCCTGCCGGGCAGCAACTGGACCTACATGGGCCTGGACTCACTCGCCCCCATCCGCCTCGGCGTAATCCAGGAATATTCCTACGGCGGTCTGTACGATGACTACATCCAGCGCAACGAGAGCAACAACGAACGCCTTATGGTTCTAAGCGGCAACCAGGTGCTGCCCCGCCTGATCCAGCTTCTGGAAATGGGCCGCATTGACGCCCTTGCCGCGGCGGAAAAGGTTCTGGATCACCACTACAGCCAGGAGGGCCGCATCAACCCGCTGCGCAATGCCGGACGGGCCTATCAGGAAGAGCTCTATATCGCCTTTTCACCGGCGAAACCGGAGGGCCGGGAACTGGCCGATGCCCTGAGCCGGGGCATGGCAAAGCTGCGCGAGCAGGGGCTGGTCGTGGATATACTGAACCACTACAGCGCTCTACAGCACTGAGCGGACGAGCAGGGCCGTCACCGGCACTGTGCCGGTGATCGGGGAACGGAGCCACACCCGATGGCCACTGCCCGGTGCCGCGTCAACAGGTTGATGATCCCGTGCCGAAAGCAGTGTCTCCGGCTGGAACCAGTGATTGCCGGAAGGCGTCATCAGCTCCAGCCAGTCCCCGGCCTCAAACCGGTTCTTGACCTCAATGCACAGCCAGCCCTGCTCCCCGGATAGCACCTCGCCCACCCACTGGCGGGTTCCCAGCAGCGAGGTGCCGTCCTCGTAGCGCTGGTACTCAGCCGGCGGGTGGCGACGCAGGAAGCCCTCCGTGTAACCCCGGTTGGAGAGCGCTTCCAGTTCGTCCATCAGCGTCCGGTCAAAGGCCCTGCCCGCCATGGCGTCATCAATGGCACGGCGATAGACCTGCACTGTGCGGGCCACGTAATAGGGGCTCTTGGTACGCCCCTCGATCTTGAGCGAATCCACGCCCATCCGGCACAGCCGCTCCACGTGCTGCACCGCCCGCAGATCCTTCGAGTTCATGATGTAGGTGCCGTGCTCGTCCTCGTGCATGGGCACGCTCTCGCCAGGGCGGCCCGCCTCCTCCACCAGCATACTGTGCTCACCGTCCTCCTGGTGCACGGGAATCAGGTCGCCGCTGCTGTCATGAGTGGAGGCCTTCGGGGTATAGGACCAGCGGCAGGCGTTGGTGCAGGCGCCCTGGTTGGCATCACGATGGTTCATGTAGCCGGAAAGCAGGCAGCGACCGGAATACGCCATGCACAGCGCCCCGTGCACGAACACCTCCAGTTCCATACCAGGCACCTGCTCGCGCATCGCCTCGATCTCATCCAGTGACAGTTCCCGGGAGAGGATAACCCGCTCCAGCCCCTGCCGGCGCCAGAACTCCAGGGTGGCCCAGTTCACCGCATTGGCCTGCACGGACAGGTGGATGGGCATATCCGGCCAGTGCTCG
>JBNJDI010000093.1:0-8073 GCA_051744725.1 Pseudomonadota bacterium
TCCAGGTAGGGCCGCACGTAGTAGTCCGGCAGCTGTGCCAGTCCGATCCCCTTCAGAACCGCATCCAGAAGCGCCTCCCCGGAATTGCCCCGCCAGTTGCCATGAACCTTAAGGGCGCGGTGCTGTTGTTCCACATCAAAGCTCCAGTGGTCGGTGGAGCCCACCAGGCAGTTGTGGTGGCCAAGCTCATCCAGCGTTTGGGGTTCTGGCCTCTGCTCAAAGTAGACGGGGGACCCGACCACGTATTCACGCCTGTCACACAGTCGGCGCCCGATCAGCGACGAACTGGGCATGGAGCCGGCCCGCACCCCGACATCGAAGCCCTCATTGACGATGTCCACCCACCGGTTGGTGTATTCCTGGTCGACGGTCAACTGGGGATGACGGAGCAGGAAATCGTTAACCAGTGGCGCAATGTAGCGCTCCCCGAAAGTGGCGGCACAGGTGAGCCGCAGTACGCCGCTTGGCCGTTGCTGGTAATCACCGATGGCGTTGAGCGCCTCCTGGAAGCCATCGAACAGGTGCGCACAGTGGTTGAAGTACACTTCGCCCGCGTCCGTCAGCCCCAGCTGGCGCGTGGTACGGTACAGAAGCTGGGTATCGAGCTGGGTTTCCAGCCGGGTTACCAGGCGGCTGACATGGGAGCTTGAAACCCCCAGGTGACGGGCGGCGTTGGCGAATGACCCCTGCCGCACCACCTGGACAAAGGCCTCGATCCGGTCCCAGTGCTGCATTGTTGCTCTCCAGCAATAATTCTTTGTCGTATGGTGCATTAAAGCGCTGGTCGTAGATACCTATACTGCGCCATACCAATCAACAAACCCGCATACCGTTTCCGGAGGACTCCGATGAAATCACGCGCCGCACTCGCCATGGAGGCCAACAAGCCCCTGGTACTCGAGGAAATCGATGTGCAGGGCCCGAAGCAGGGCGAAGTCCTGGTCCGCATGGCCGCCACCAGTGTCTGCCACACCGATGCCTACACCCTCTCCGGCGCGGACCCGGAGGGACTGTTTCCCTCTGTGCTCGGCCACGAAGGGGCCGGCGTGGTGCAGGAAGTCGGGCAGGGCGTGACCAGCCTGCAGCCCGGTGACCACGTTATTCCGCTCTATACGGCGGAATGCGGGCAGTGCAAGTTCTGCCGTTCCGGCAAGACCAACCTCTGCAGCGCCGTGCGCGCGACCCAGGGGCAGGGCGTGATGCCCGACGGCACCTCGCGCTTCTCCCTTAATGGCAAGCCGCTGCACCATTACATGGGCTGCTCGACCTTCAGTGAGTACACGGTGCTGCCGGAAGTCTCCCTGGCCAAGGTCTCCAAGGAGGCGCCACTGGATAAGATCTGCCTGCTTGGCTGTGGTGTCACAACCGGCATCGGTGCCGTGCACAACACCGCCAAGGTGGAGCCGGGCTCGACCATCGCCGTTTTCGGTCTCGGGGCCATCGGCCTGGCCGTGATCCAGGGGGCGCAGATGATCGGCGCTGAGCGGATCATTGCCATTGATGTGAACCCGGAGAAGTTCGACCTGGCCCGCCAGTTCGGCGCCACCGACTTCGTGAACCCCAACGACTACAACGACCCCATCCAGCAGGTGATCATCGACCAGACTGACGGCGGTGTGGATTACTCCTTCGAGTGCATCGGCAATGTGAACGTCATGCGTTCCGCCCTGGAGTGCTGTCACAAGGGCTGGGGTGAGTCCATCATCATCGGCGTTGCCGGCGCCGGCGAGGAGATCAGCACCCGGCCTGTGCAGCTGGTTACCGGGCGCGTCTGGAAGGGCTCCGCCTTCGGTGGTGTGAAGGGGCGCAGTGAGCTGCCCACCTATGTGGATGACTACATGAAGGGCAAGGTGAAGATCGACGAGTTCATCACCCACAACATGCCCTTCGAGCAGATCAATGAGGCGTTCGAGCTGCTGCACCGCGGCGAAAGCATCCGTACCGTCCTGCACTACTGAGGAGCATCCATGACCGACACACTGGAACTGGTTTCAGAGAACAAGAGCTTCGGCGGCTGGCTCCGGCGCTACCGCCACCGCTCGGAGGTTCTGGACTGCGATATGGTCTTCGGGATCTACCTGCCGCCGCAGGCGGAAAGCCAGTCCGTCCCGCTGCTCTGGTGGCTCTCGGGCCTGACCTGCACGGACGAGAATTTCATGCAGAAGGCCGGTGCCCACCGGGTGGCGGCGGAACTGGGCATGGCCATCATCTGCCCGGACACCAGCCCGCGCGGGACGGACCTTCCAGGCGAGCATGACAGCTACGATTTCGGCTCCGGTGCCGGCTTCTATGTGGACGCCACCGAGTCTCCCTGGAGCCAGCACTACCGCATGTACAGCTACGTGGTGGAGGAACTGCCCGACCTGGCGCACAACGTCTTCCCGCTCAACGGGCAGGAGGCCATTTCAGGGCATTCAATGGGCGGCCATGGCGCCCTGGTCTGCGCACTCCACAACCCGGAGCGCTACCAGTCAGTGTCCGCCTTTGCGCCAGTCTGCCACCCGGTCAACTGCCCCTGGGGGGAGAAGGCCTTTGGGAATTACCTGGGCGATGACCGCGAGGCCTGGAAGGCATGGGATGCCAGTGAGCTGATCCGCTCCCATGGCACAGCGCTCTCGGTGCTGGTCGACCAGGGGGGTGCGGACAACTTCCTCGAGGCCGGCCAGCTTCAGCCTGAGGCCCTTGAGACTGCCTGCTCTGAATCCGGCGTGGACCTGACACTGCGGTATCAGGCCGGCTACGATCACTCCTACTTCTTTATTGCCAGCTTCATTGAGGACCACCTCCGGTTCCATCACGCTCGGATGTAACCTCCGAGGGCGCTTTGATGCCACCTGCCCGTGCCAGCGCACGGGTGGGGACTGACCTCCGCTCCTGCCGATTCTGGAGCTTCTTAATGTTTCGCTATCGAGGTCTTAGGCAGACGCAAAGATTCAGTGGTTTTATCATTAGAATAATCTGATATATTGGCTGCTATTATTGAACTTAAAACCACGTCTGGGAGGCGCTATGAAGATATTGGCCAGGTACGCTGTTGCTCTTTCACTGGGATTGAGCGTGCTGAGCGTCAGTGCGGAGGATCAGCCGGATCACTTTGAAGGCAAGGATTCGGAAACTCTCGAGGAGGCTATTGAGAATCTTGAGGCCTCAAGTGAGCGGATGGAAGAGCTTCTGGAAGAGGAGGATCTGAGCGGTTCGCCGATGGGTGAGATTCACAGGCTGACCTATACGCTTGAGAAAGCAATGGCAAAAATCCGTGAGGAAACCGGTTTGATGACCGAAGATCTGGAGGAAGCCCATCTTGGGTCGGAAGCTGGTGATGAGGAGCGCGTGCGGCGCTATGGGGAGAAGTTCCTCGAGAAAGCTGAGATCCTGGCGGATTGAAGCTTTGGGCACCCCGCAATAACCGGGTGATCCGCTGTGACGGTATTTGAGCGCTGGGCCGGGCTCTGGGGCGCTGTTCTGATGCTGGCGGTTTTCGCTGGCATTGCGTTCTGGCTTTACACCGATACGGATCTGGAAAGTCGTGACAATCGGGGGCGTACGCCGCTGATTGTGGCGGCAGAAGAAGGCGATGCCGCACGTGTACGGCAGCTGCTTGAGCGAGGCGCCAGGATTGAGGCGCAGGACAGCTGTCAGTGGACGTCACTTATGCGGGCCGCCTCCCATGGGCATATGTCCATCGTCAGGACATTGCTGGAGCGTGGTGCCTCGGTCAACCATCAGGGCGAGATTGGCTTCAGTGCCCTGATGGCTGCCGCCATGAATGGACACCATGATGTGGCGAGAGTGCTGATCAGCCATGGCGCCGATCTGTCGTTTCGGGAAACAGAAACCGGGAAAACCGCGTTACAGCTGGCAATCATGAACGATGACGACGCCATGATCGAGCTTCTGCTCGACGCTCGATCATGAGCGCATTCCCAAGGCGTTCCTGAAACTCTAGACATGGTGCGGAAGGTGGTGGTGAGACCCCGGAAACGCCTGTTCCGGATGGATATCGAGGCACAGGATCCGGTAGCCGTAATACGTGAAGGTCATGTGTGAAACGGTGACCGTCCTCGCCGAATCCGGCAGTGCCACATAAGGGCGTGACAGATGGATCTCGCCGGGCCTGTTCGTCGCACTGCGGAAGTATTCCCGGTGAGACCAGCTGGCGCCCTCGGCGCTCAGGAGGGGATTGAAGGCCGTGCCCCTGCTTGCATAGCCGGCGGCGAAGGCGGTCTGGCCCTGTTGCACGCCCTGGGTATCCAGCAGGTAGCACCGTTTGGCGCCTGGGCACTCGAGCAGATGCGTTGCCGCATCGGTGAGGGCAGTGCCACCGGCGATCTGCTGGCAGGTCTCGAGCACCTCGTGACGCAGGCTGCGCAGGCATTGGATCTGCTCCAATTCCTGCTGCTCATTCAGGGCCGTAAAGTGTTGCTGGGCCTGGAAAAGCCGCGGTTCCGCTTCCGCCGAGGCCGTTCTCAGTTCAGCACGGGGATGGCTGTACCAGAATCCCTGGTAGAAATCCGCCTCGGACTCCCAGGCAAGGGCCGCCTGCTCACGGGTTTCCAGTCCCTCCACCAGGACCAGGCTGCCGTTTTCCCGGATCATCCGGATCAGGCTCATGAAAAGCCTTGAGGCGCGGGCGTTCTCGGCGGCGTGAACCACCATTGTCCTGTCCATCTTCACGATGTCGGGCCGGATGCGCCAGATCCGTTCAAAGTGCGCATCACCGGCACCGAAGTCATCAATCGCGATCCGGAACCCGTGGTTACGGCACCCAGCCACGAATCCCGCCAGCGCTTCCTGGTCTTTGACAGCGTCTTCCACGATCTCGAGCACAATCCGGTCGCAGGCGAGGCCGGATTGGTGCACGAGGTGCGCCAGAATGTCCGGCGTGGTGCGTGAATCCACCACGCTTGCCGCACTCAGGTTCAGGAACAGCCATGCGTTCGGTCTGGTTGCCGCATAGGTGTGGAGCGCCTGTTGCCAGAGAGTGATATCGAGACACGGCTCATGGCCCTCTGACTCGGCTTCCGAGAACAGGGTGGCGGGCGAGACGCGCCCGTTTGCGCGGCGGGGCCTGGCCAGTGCCTCGAAGCCGACGGTCCGGCGGTGTGTTGGGCTGACGATGGGCTGGAATTCACAGGAAAGCTCGAAATCCCCAAACCACGTGGGCAGGCAGCTGTCCTGTCCATGAGTACAAACAGTGAGGTCATTCATCGGGTTTTGCCTTGGATTCTCGACTCAACGACGATGCAATAGGAAGCAACAGAAGTACCAGCCAGGGCGGGGGAATGTTTCTGTTTGTTACCTGTTTTGCCGGGCATTGAGAGATTGCCCGGAGCTGTTCACCCGTATGCCGCTGGCATCCGTCGATCACGATCCATCGCCGCAGAACAGGCCTTCTCGCATTGGGCCTGTCATCAAATCGTTAAAAAGGCCCGCTATGATAACCCGCATCCACACAGGGAGCTGGCACAACGGAGGTTTTCATGGGTATGGCTGTTTCTCAGATCCAAAAAGAAATCACGCATGCGTGCAAAACGGTGGAAAACGCCGATTACGTTCCGCAGGAAGAGCTTGAAATCATCGCCACGGAGGTGTTCTTACGGGTCAGGACATCCGATTGTGGCGATCAGGAAACAACGCTCATCCACGGGATTCGGGCTGCGCTTTTTGATCATGTGAACAGACTCGGGATCAGGGTTCTGCCGATCCGGTACCGGGCCAGCGAGCGCCTTGATGGACCCGTGGACGTTTTCAGTGTGGCTCATAGCGGGGTTGATCAAAGCTTCAATCCATCCCGTATTTCATGCCACAGGGCACGGTAGGCTTTCGCCGCCGCGCTCCGCCGATCCACCAGTTCCAGCGGCTGTCTTGTCTCGCCCATTCGCTCGACCGCGCTGGCATTGGGAATCACCGTCTCCAGAGCTCGCGGCAGCGTTTGGGCAGGGGTGGCCGCAAGCTCCCGGTGAATCGCTTTGCGGCGATCGACCATTGAGAAGAAGGGACGCAGGCGCTTGACCTTCATCTTGCGCTCTTTCGCAAACTGGCTTATCTGTTCCCAGCTGTTGAGGGACAGCCAGGTCGGGATGACGGGCACGTAGATCGCATTTGCGGTGGTCAGCACCTGCTCCGCCAGTTCGGAGAGAGACGGGGGGCAGTCGAGGATAACGAGAGCTGTTTCCTCCGATAACGGCTTGAGCCACTGTTTGAGCTTGTTGCGATCCGAATCAGTCTGGTTGAGCCTGATATCGAAGCTGCGTGCGCTCTGATGCGCTGGAATCAACTCGAGCCTGGGGTAGGGCGTTGGTCGGATGTAGTCGCCAATGGGAGCGTTGCCTTTGATCAGTGGCGCAAGTTTTTTAGCCCTCGGGGAATGGTCTTCAGACAGAAACCAGCTCGCCGCCCCCTGCGGGTCAAGATCCCAGAGCAGTGTGGATACGCCCTCCTGACTTGCCAGATAGGCGATGTTCACGGCGGCCGATGTCTTCCCGACACCGCCTTTAACGTTATGAAAGGCGATAACCTGCATGCATGCTCATACGTCAGTTCTGAATTTCGGGCTCATTATAGGGTTGAAGCTGCCGCGCTTTATTTCAATTCCATGACAGTCAACAATTGAAAGTTCTCCCGAGGCTCTAAGGGCACCTCCGCAACCCACTTGAAGTGTTCTTCGGCGGTATCGCCAATTGTGAGTCCCGTTGTGTTCAATCCTTGAGCACTATCACGGCTTGCCCGGCGTCTATCTGCTGCTCCAAACTTCTGGGTTCACTCCCACGCGGCGAGTAAGAAAAAGAAACTGGGGAAACGCAAAGTGAACTGCCGCTGTGAATCCTTTACGCTGCTCAGCATCCTGATGCTGATACAACGAGGAGTTGATGTATGTTCCATCATGAGATCGAGCCGCGCTTCAACGATACGGATGCACTGGGCCATATCAGCAATACGGCCTTTCCGGTATGGTTTGAGCAGGCGCGGATGCCCGTGTTCCGTATCTTCCACCCCTCCCTGGACGTTAAGCACTGGCCCCTGATCATTGCCCGGCTGGAGATCGATCTCAAGGCGCAGAGCTACTGGGCGATGCCGGTGACTATCCGGACCTACATCGGGAAGATTGGTAACTCGTCGTTCCATGTCATCCAGGAAGCCTGGCAGGGGGGCACCGAAGTGGCCCGGGGAGTGGCAGTGCTGATCCATTTTGACTATGGGACCGAGACCGCCCTGCCCATTCCCGATGCCATTCGGGAAAAACTGGCCGAGCACCTCGTGGAGGCCTGATGGCTAATCTGTTGTCCAGCGTGCCGGAATGCCTCGACGATGAGGTTTTTGAATCCATCCTTGAGGCCAGCCATGTGCGCGTCGAGCGCATCGTCTCAAAAGGCCATGCCTCGCCGGCCGAGGGCTGGTACGACCAGGATGAGCATGAGTGGGTGCTGGTCCTGGAGGGCGCGGGAACGGTCCTGTTTGAGAAGGGCGGGTCGGTCCATCTTGAAAAGGGGGACCATCTTACGATCCCGGCCCATGCAAGGCACCGGGTCAGTTGGACAGACCCCGACCGTGTTACGCTCTGGCTCGCGGTATTCTATTGGTAATGACGCCGAGGAGAGCTCCCCGGCACTTCGCGCTGAGCCCCGTTTCCCAGCCCGGTCACTCCCCGATGACCATCACGGCCTGCCCGGCGTCAATCTGCTGCCCTTCGTCCCGGGCAATATGCACCACCTTGCCAGCTTCGGGCGCCGTGACCTCGATCTCCATCTTCATGGATTCGAGGATCGCCACCACCTGGCCTTCCTTCACGGTGTCGCCCTCGCTGACCAGAAGCTGCCAGATATTGCCCGCCGTGGGTGACTCCACCGGCGTGCCCTCGGGCAGGTCGTCCGCCTCGTGCTCGCCCAGGTCCTGCTGGGACTCGTAGTTGATGGCGCCGCTGGCGACCCAGCGTTCCAGTTCCTCCTCGAAGGCCTGGTTGCGGGCTTCGGTGAAGGTCCGGATGCTCTCGGCGTTGGCCTCCAGGAACTGCTGGTACTCGTCCAGGTCGAAGGTGGTTTCCTCGATCTGCAGCGGGAAGTCGCCCTTGGGGTG
>JBNJDI010000094.1:0-7918 GCA_051744725.1 Pseudomonadota bacterium
CGGAATGGCTGGGGTTCCATGGCCAGGGTGTCGCCCCAGAATGCGGTTGCTGAGCCCGGCACTGCCATCAGCAGCAGGGCAGCGGTGTTGATGGCTGGCCGGGTCCGGCGGGCTGGCAGAGGATAAGGCATGACGTCCGCTGATCTCCATAAAACACGCATTATTCCATTGCTGTCCCGGCCACCACAATGCAGGTTGTCTTGCCTGAACCCCCCGCCACTGCTAAAGTTCCGGCATCCAAGAGGTTTCGCCACGAAGCGGGGAGGGCGAGGCCGGCCATCGAATCCGTAAAGCCAGGTTGAAACAGCACCGATGCTCAAGAAACTAAGAGGCGCGTTCTCCAGTGATCTGTCCATTGATCTGGGGACCGCCAACACGCTCATCTTTGTCCGTGGTCGCGGGATCATCCTGGATGAGCCTTCCGTTGTTGCGGTCAGTACGTCCAACGGCCAGAAGAAAGTCGCCGCCGTGGGCAGTGAGGCCAAGCGCATGCTGGGCCGGACCCCGGGCAACATCAAGGCCATCCGCCCTATGAAGGACGGGGTGATCGCGGATTTCGTGGTCACTGAGAAGATGCTCCAGCACTTCATCCACAAGGTACACGAGAACAGCTTCATTACTCCGAGCCCGCGGGTTCTGGTCTGTGTGCCGAGCAAAAGCACACAGGTGGAGCGCAAGGCGATCCGCGAATCCGCTCTCGGAGCCGGTGCCCGTGAGGTGTTCCTGATCGAGGAGCCCATGGCGGCCGCGATTGGTGCGGGGCTCCCGGTGGAGGAAGCCAGCGGTTCCATGATTGTGGACATTGGTGGCGGTACGACCGAGATCGCGATCATCTCGCTCAACGGCATTGTCTATGCGGAATCAGTGCGCGTTGGCGGTGACAAGTTCGACGAAGCCATTGTCACCTATGTGCGCCGCAATTATGGAAGCCTGATCGGGGATTCCACGGCTGAGCGCATCAAGCACGAGATCGGCTGCGCCTATGAGGGACTGGAGGTGCGCGAGATCGATGTGCGCGGGCGTAACCTCGCCGAGGGCGTGCCGCGCCAGTTCACGCTCAACAGTAATGAGATCCTGGAGGCACTGCAGGAATCACTGTCGCAGATTGTCCAGACCGTCAAGAGCGCGCTTGAGCAGTCGCCCCCCGAGCTGGCCTCTGATATCGCGGAGCGGGGCATTGTTCTGACCGGTGGCGGTGCGTTGCTGCGTGGGCTCGACAGCCTTCTGAGCGAGGAGACCGGCCTGCCAGTGGTCGTAGCGGAGGATCCGCTGACCTGCGTGGCGCGTGGCGGTGGCAAGGCGCTCGAGCGCATCGACAAGAGCGGCGTGACCATGTTTTCCCAGGACGACTGACAGCGTCGCCACCGGTTCCGGTTGAATCGCAAGAAGACCCGCCGCTGCCGTCCCGGCGCCAGCGGCGGCTGTCGTTCTGAACGGGGGACGGTCCATCAACACGCTTTTCACGCAAGGCCCACTCATTGGTCCCAGGCTGCTGCTGGTGGTGCTCCTGTCGGGAGTCCTGGTCGGCGCGGACCTGTACCTGCCCTATGGCGATCGTGTACGCAGCTGGCTCATGACTGGCCTGACGCCGGTCTACTGGCTGGGGCATGCGCCCGACCGTTTCGTGGAGTGGATGGGGGAGCTGACCACCAGCCGCTCCGAGCTGCGGCAGGAGAACGAGGCCCTCGAGTCCCAGCTGCTGGTGCTGGAGCGCCGCGCCCAGCGCTATACCGCTCTTGCCGCGGAGAATGCGCGTCTGCGGGAACTTCTGAACGCCTCCGAGCAGCTTGATGACCGTGTGCTCGTGGCCGACGTGATCGGTGTGACACCGGACCCCCTGACCCATGAGATCATCCTGAACAAGGGCGAATCCGATGGTCTGAGCAAAGGCCAGGCGGTGCTGGATGCCCGGGGGCTCATGGGGCAGATCGTGCATACCAGTGCGCATGCCTCGCGCGCCATCCTGATCTCGGATAACAGCCATGCGGTTCCCGTGGAGGTCAACCGCAATGGGCTGCGTGCCATCATGTTCGGCACGGGCGAGCATGATCGCATGGAACTCGCCCATGTGCCGGATACCGCCGATGTCGAGGTCGGGGATCTGCTGGTCAGCTCCGGGCTGGGCGGTCGTTTCCCCCAGGGGTATCCGGTGGCGCGGATCAACAGCATCAAACACGACCCCGGCGAGCCCTTTGCCCGGGTTGAGGCACGCCCCATGGCCAAACTCAACAGCAGCAGCGAGGTGCTGGTGGTGTTCAGTGGCGGCTCCATCAGTGGTGCGGATACACCATCGCCGGCCACCGGGGAGGAGGAGGACTGACATGGTGCTGCGTTCGGTCAGTTACCCGATTGCGATCCTGAGTGCCTTTGTTGCCCTGGTCGGCACCCTCTCATTTTTCCCGCAGGAGATCGGGCACTGGCGCCCGGAATGGATCGGGCTGGTTGTAATCTACTGGGTGCTGCGCGCCCCCCAGACCTTCGGCATTGTGCTGGCATGGTGCCTGGGCTTGCTGGTGGATGTGCTGCGGGCGGATATTCTGGGGATGAACGCCCTGGCCATGGCGCTTATCGCCTTCATGGTGCTGGCCGCCCATCAGCGCCTGCAGCTGTTCGCCCTGGCGCAGCAGTCGCTCGTGGTCTTTCTCATGATCGGGCTGGCGCACATGGTGGTGCACTTTCTTCACCAGTTGCTGGGAGAGGCGGGTGGCGGATTTGACTACCTGCTTCCCGCGGTCACCAGTGGCATCATATGGCCGGTCTTCCGGGGCTTCTGGGATTTTGTGAATCGTAAGCTGGAGTAATCGGAATGAACAGCCCAGCCTTCCAGCCACTGGTACTGGCGTCCGCATCACCGCGCCGGCGGGAGCTGCTGGATCAGATCGGGATCCGGTACGAAGTCGCTCCTGTCGACATCGATGAAACGCCTGGTGAACACGAAGCACCGGATCTGTACGTGCTGCGGATGGCCAGACAGAAAGCGCTGACCTGTCAGGCGGGCTGGCATGATGACGGGCGTCTGTTCCTGGGCGCGGATACGACAGTGGTGGTGGATGGCGCCATAATGGGCAAGCCCGCCGATGCGGAGGAAGCCCGGAGCATGCTGGCACGACTGTCCGGGCGTGAGCACCAGGTGATGAGCGGCGTGGCTCTGACCGGGCCCCATGCGGTCCGCGAGCGCGTGGTTGCCTCCAGGGTACGACTGCGCCCGCTGTCCAGCGCCGAGATTGACAACTATGTAGCCACCGGCGAGCCGCTGGACAAGGCCGGGGCCTTCGCGGTCCAGGGGCGTGGGGCGGCGCTGGTCTCGGAACTGTCCGGGAGCTATACCGCCGTGGTGGGTCTGCCGCTGGAGGCGGTCACGGATCTCTTCCATCAGGTGGATCAACCCGTGCATCAGTGGTGGATGACGTCTGATGAGTGAAGAGATCCTGATCAACGTTACCCCTGTCGAGACCCGGGTGGCCCTGGTGGAAAACGGGATGCTCCAGGAAGCCTATGTGGAGCGGACCCGCAACAAGGGCATTGTGGGCAACATCTACAAAGGCCGTGTGGTACGGGTACTGCCGGGCATGGAGGCGGCCTTTGTGGATATCGGCCTGGAGCGGGCCGCCTTCATCCATGCCTCGGATGTGGCCGAGTTCGGTGGTGACAGCGACAGCAGCACGCCGCGCACGGTGCCGGATATCCGCTCGCTGTTGCGCGAGGGTCAGTCGATCATCGTGCAGGTGACCAAGGACCCGATCGGCACCAAGGGCGCGCGCCTGACCACCCACCTTTCCATTCCCTCGCGCTATCTGGTCTACATGCCGGCCATGTCCCATATCGGGATTTCGCAGCGCATCGAGGATGAAACCGAGAGAAAGCGCCTGCGGGACCTGATCCAGTCGGTGGCGCGGGACTATGAGCTGGACGCCGGAGGCTACATTGTCCGCACGGCCGCCGAGAGCGTGGGTGAGGATGATATCCGGCAGGATATGGACTACCTCAACCGTCTGTCCACCTCCATCATGGAAGGCGCGCGGGATGTTCAGGCACCCGGGGTGATCTACGAGGATCTGCCGCTGTTCATCCGCACGGTGCGGGACCTGGTGCGGTCCCAGACCGAAAAGATCCGTATCGACTCGCGGGAGAGCTACGAGAAGCTGTTCGCGTTCGCGGAGCGGTTTGTCGAGCAGCTGCGCAGAATGATCGAGTTCTATCCCGGTGAGCGCCCTCTGTTCGACCTCTACAGCGTCGAGGATGAGATCCAGAAGGCGCTGAGCCGCCATGTGCAGCTCAAATCCGGCGGTCATGCCCTGATCGACCAGACCGAGGCCATGACCACCATCGATGTGAATACCGGCGCCTTTGTCGGCCACCGCAACCTTGAGGAGACCATCTTCAAGACCAACCTGGAGGCGGCCCGCGCCATCAGCCGCCAGCTGCGGCTGCGCAATCTCGGCGGGATCATCATCATCGATTTCATCGACATGGCCGATCCCGAGCACCAGCGCCAGGTCCTGCGCATGCTTGAGAAGATGCTGGAGCGCGACCATGCCCGGACCAAGATCACCGGGGTTTCCGAACTGGGTCTGGTGGAGATGACCCGCAAGCGCACCACCGAGAGCCTGGGGCAGCTGCTGTGCGAGCCCTGCCCGGTGTGCAACGGGCGTGGCTTTCTCAAGACGCCGGAGACGGTCTGCTACGAGATCTTCCGCGAGATCATGCGGGTCAACCGTGCCTATGACGTAGAGGGGCTGCTGGTGATGGCGTCACAGAGCGTGATCGACCGGCTGCTCGACGAGGATTCGGATAACGTCGCCGACCTCGAGACCTTCATCGGCAAGACCATCAAATTCCAGGTTGAGCTGGTCTACAGTCAGGAGCAGTACGATGTGGTCCTGCTCTAGCGTCACAGGCTGCCTGCCCCGGGGTTGCGGTTTATGAACAGGGCCGCATCGGGGGGTGTCCGCCCGGTGCTGTGGGCACTGCTCAACCGTCTGGTCACGGTCGTATGGATCGGCGCCCTGACGCTGCTGATTCTCGCCGCCCTCTACGTGGGCCTGGGTCGTCAGGTCATGGCCAACCTCCATCATTTTGAACCTGAGATTGAGACCGCGCTGACCCAGGCGCTTGGCAGGCCCGTGCACCTCAGTGACCTGAGCGGTGACTGGCAGGGACTGGACCCGGTGCTCCGGGTTGGGGAGATGACCGTTGGCGCGCAGGGTCAGGCGGACGCTTCCCTGGGCCATCTGAAGGTTCGGCTCGACAGCTGGGCCTCGCTGGTGCGTCTGCGTCTGGTGTTCCGCGAGCTCCGTGCCAGCGGTGGCGAGGCGACACTGGCCCAGCAGCCTGACGGCGGATTCGCTGTTGCGGGTATATGGCAGCCATCCGCAAGTGGCGAGGAACCCGGGGGGGCGGCCGATGCGGCCTCGGACGCGCTCGGGACCCTGGATGGACATCTGGACGAATGGATCGACCAGGCGGGACGGCTTCTGTCCGATCCGGTGGTCACGCTGACGGACCTCCGGCTCCGTGTGGAGCCGGCTTCGGGTGAGCCTGTGGCACTCAGAGCCCCGGCAATGGACGTGCGCTTTGAGGACGGCCTGTTTTCCGCCAGTGGGCACCTGATCGAAGACGACGATAACCGCCGGCGGATCGGCGCCTTTGCACTGGAGGGACGGCACCTTCTGAGCAGCGGGTTCACCGGCGATCTGTTCCTGGATCTGGACTCCGCCGGCATCTTCAGTGACCTGTTCACGCCCTATGAATGGCGGGGCCTTTCTGTTGATGCCTTCAATGCCCGGGCCGAGGCCTGGCTGACGTTCAGGCAGGCCCAGCCCCAGCGGGCACGGATGACGCTGCAGCTGCCTGAACTGGGTCTGACGTCTCCGGTGGCGCCGGTTCCCCGGCTCAGGGATCTGAGCGCTGATCTGCTGTGGCAGCGTACGGAGGCGGGCTGGTTGCTGCAGGCACGTGGCTCGCCCTTCCGTTGGGGCGGAGAGGATGCCGGTGGATTCTCGGGCCGGGTGGAGCGCAACAGTGATGGCCTGAAGGTGTCCGCTCAGGGCCTGGATCTGGGCGTGATCAGCTCCATGGCGCACCGCAGCGCGCTGCTGCCCGCCGAAGAGCAGCAGCGCCTGGCCGCCCATGACCCCTCGGGTCTGATGGAGCGCCTCGCAGTCACCATCCCCGACGATGGCCCCTGGCGGCTTCGGGGTACCTTCAGAGACATGGCGGTGGCGGCGGTTGACGGGGCGCCCTCTGGCAGCGGACTGGATGGTTACCTTGAGACCGGTCCCCGGGAAGGGCATGTGACCCTTGAATCCGGGCCGGCCCGGATCGGATTCCCGGAACTCTTCGATACGGACTGGCGTTTCCAGCGGCTTGCTGGTCGTATCCGCTGGGCGCGTCGCAGTGACGGCTGGGAAATGGTGGCAAGACGTCTTGTCGGGCGTCACGAGGGCATGGATGCCTCTGGCGGGTTCCGGCTGCGACTGCACGAGGGCAGTTCCGATACGCTGTCACTTCGGGTAGGCATCGCCGGCGGCAGAACCGGCATGCTGAGCCGCTTTGTACCCCGGGAACGGGTACCCCCGGAACTCTATTCCTTCCTTACCGAGGCCATAGGCAGTGGCACCGTGACCAGCGGGTGGTATTACGGCCATGGGGATATCGGGGGTGATGATGCGGATGAAACGGCCGCTAACCGTGCCTTTACCTCCAGTATGGCGTACCGCTTCCGCGACACTGAACTGACCTACGATCCGGAATGGCCAGCACTGGAAGGTGCTGCCGGGCAGGTCCGGGTTCAGGGTGATGAGGGGCATGTCCGGCTGGATGAAGGTTCGGTGGCCGGTGTTGAGCTTGAGCCCAGTCAGATCCGGGTAACGGGCGACGAGAAGGAAGGGCTGCGCGTGGATGTGGATACCGGGGCCCGCCGTGAGGGCGAGCTGCTCACGGAGCAGTGGCGCAGCAGTCCCCTTGAGCGGATTACGGGCGACTGGCTGGGAGACCTTCGCGTGAGCGGATCCAGCCATGTCGACCTCGCCCTCAGTCTATGGCCTGGCCAGGAGCGCAGTCCGGCAATGGATGTACGGCTTGGCCTGGCCGATGGTCATGTGCACTTCGCCCCTGCCGCGCTTGAGTGGCGGGAGGTGAACGGGCCTGTCCGTTTCTCCACGGATGAGGGATTCGCGAACACGGATCTGAAGGCGCGCTTCATGGGCGAGCCGGTGACGCTGCAGCTGCGTGATGGCCCGGAGCAGGCGCCGGTTTTCCGCCAGCAGGGGCGCCTGGCGGTGGCCCGGCTGGCTCAGTGGCTTGAGCGGCCACTGCCCCGGGTTAATGGCCAGCTCAGCTATAACGCGGCCTTCCGGCCCACGGAAGGACCCACATTGAGGCTGGATGCCGACCTTGCGGATCTGGTGCTCGACTGGCCAGCCCCGTTCAGCAAGGCGGCGGGTGATGATCACCGTCTCACAACCCAGGTGGACTTCGGCGGTGCGGATTCGGAGGCGGTGCGCATCCAGGGTGACTGGCAGCCACTGGGTGCGTTCCGGCTGGTGATGCGTGACGGGGCCGTGGAGCGCGGGCGTATTGGCCTGGGCGTGCGCCGCACGGAGCTTCCGGATGAGCCGGTGCTCAGCCTCACCGGTAAACTGCCTGGCGCCGACCTGCAGCAGTGGTGGCAGGCCATGGAGGACATTCCGGCAGGGGCAGTGGCCGCATCGGATGAGGACGGGGCATCGCAGGAGCCTGTTCTGCCCCCGCTCAGGGTCGAGCTTGGTATCGGGGAACCGCGTTTCCGTGACTGGACCCTGTCACCGGTTCGGCTCCTGGCCGAGGCTGACCTCCGGGGCCAGTGGCAGGTGCGTCTGGATTCGGACTGGATCGGCGGGACCCTGGGCAACGGCGATGAACGGGCACTGGCCGTGGA
>JBNJDI010000095.1:0-7897 GCA_051744725.1 Pseudomonadota bacterium
CTATGACGCCATCTACTTCTCCGCCAGCTTCATGCTCCTGCCCGAGCCCGAACAGGCTCTGCGCCACTGCACCACCCTCCTGAACCCAAGTGGACGGATCTATTTCACCCAGACCATCCAGTACCGCCACTCCCGGGTAATGGAAGCGTTCAAACCGATGCTGCGGCGGCTCACCAGCATCGACTTCGGGCGGGTCACCTATGAGGCGGATTTCAGGGCACAGATCGAGGCGGCAGGGCTGGAACTCGAGACCTTCACCGTTCTGGAAACCCACGGCAACCGTGCCTCCTGCCTGGCCACAGCCGCGCCAGCCTGACCGGTGAAAGGAACGCCAGGGCCCGCTGCCCCCGTCACTTCATCTCGAACCCACGCTTAACCAGAAAGTCCCGCATGTGCGGGCGCAGCTTGGTATCAAACAGCGGCGTGAGGTTCTGAGACCAGTTGCTCTCCTTATTGCCACCGGTGCGCGCCTGGTAGTAATCCCGCATGGTGTCATCGAAGGCTTCAACCTGATCCGGATCCTCGCTGTAGACATCCTCCTTGAGGATCGTCTCCACCGGCAGGCGCGGCTTCACCTCCGGGTCCTGGGCCGGGTAGCCCAGGCACATGCCGAAGACCGGGTAGACATGGTCCGGCAGCTGCAGCAGCTCGCTGACGGCCTGGGGGTTATTGCGGATCCCGCCGATGTAGCAGATTCCCAGGCCCTCGGATTCCGCAGCCACCGCCACGTTCTGGGCCATCAGCGCGGTATCCACGCTCGCCACCAGCAGCTGCTCGGTCATGCCGCGAACCACGTTGGCGCCGGTGCGCTCAGCGGCCTCCGTGGGGCGCTTCATGTCCGCGCAGAACACCAGAAAATCCGAGCAGCCTGCGATGTAACCCTGGCCACCAGCCAGCTCTGCAATCTGCTCACGATTCTCCGGCCTGGTTACGTGGATAACACTGTAGGCCTGGATGTGGCTGGAGGTCGCCGCGCTCTGGCCGGCGCGCAACAGCTCCAGCAACAGCTCATGGGGGATCTTTTCATGGGTGAACCTGCGGATGGAGCGGTGGGATTTGAGCTGCTCGATAACTGGGTTCATGCAACCTCGCTTGGCGAAGGGTCAGTGGATTTACGGGGCGGTCATGGACCAACGCTAACGCTTCCAACTCTCAGTTCAGCCGACTTGCAGTTGGCAATTTCGCTGATCGTTGACCGCAGTCATCACATGTCCTGAATGTAACTGATACAAAACGCCTAGTCCTACAAAAAAAGTACGTGACGGTGCGAGGGTCTGCCGGTGCGTGATGTAGATGTAGATGTCCAGCAAGGAAGGAGTAAGCAATCATGAGCGATGGGAATGGATCGTCACCCACCGTCAGCGTTGGGCTGCCCGTTTATAACGGCGAACGATACCTCGGTGAAGCGATCGAGTGCATATTGGGGCAGAAAGGCGTTGATCTGGAACTGGTTATTTCGGACAACGCATCCACCGACAGTACCGCTGCCATTGCGCAGGAAGCCGCCGAACGTGACCCTCGGGTCAAGTACTTCAGGAACGAAACCAACCTGGGCGCTGCTACCAATTACAACCGGGCGTACGAGTTGTCGAGTGGCCGCTATTTCAAATGGGCGGCCGCGGACGACCTGTTCTCGGACGACATGATAGCCCGCTGCATTGAAAAACTGGAGAGCCGCAGCGACGCGGTTCTCTGTTACAGCGGGGTGACCATCATCGGACCGGATGGGAACGCGCTCCGCCCCTACGAGGAACCCTTCAACCTGGACGTCGACTCCCCGGTCGCGCGCTTTCACACGCTGCGTGGCCTTCTTGGTGAATGTAACGCCGTGTTCGGCGTCATGCGCCGGGACGCGATAGAGAAGACCGCCGTGATGGAACCCTTCCTGGCCTCGGATGCCGCATTCCTGCGGGAACTCACCCTGTATGGGCCCTTCCTTAGAATCCCGGAAGCGCTGTTTTACCGGCGCGAGCACCCGGATGCCTTCAGCAGCCTCAAGGAAGAGAAGGAACGTGTTGCGTTCTTTGACCCAGCCATGCGGATGAAACCGCCCATGAAGGGCTGGAGCAACGCCATCCGGGACTTCAAGTCCATCCGCAGGGCGCCACTGACAACAGCCCAGAAACTGCAGCTCTACCGGTCGATCATGCGCACACTCAAATGGAAGCGGGGCTATTACCGCGAACTCGGCCAGGCACTCACTTACGAAGCACGGTCTCTCTTGAGTTTTGGTGGGAGCAAACCGGCGCAGAAGGCCTCATCCAAACAATAAACGGGCAGCTTTTGTAACGGCTTCCATCAACACCAGCCTTTCGGAGGGAACATGAAAGTAGCGATACTCGCAGGTGGGCTCGGCTCGCGCCTGGCCGAAGAGACAGAGATCCGACCCAAGCCCATGGTCGAGATCGGCGGATGGCCGATTCTCTGGCACATCATGATGCACTACCACACCTACGGCTATAACGAATTCGTGGTCGCCCTCGGGTACAAAGGGGACTACATCAAGCGCTGGATGCGTGAGTTCAACGAGCTCCAGGGCAGCATCACCGTTGATACGGCATCGGGCAACGTTCGGCTGCATGACCGACAGGCCCCCAAATGGCGCGTGGACCTGGTGGAGACCGGCCAGAGCACCCTGACCGGCGGTCGCATCAAGCGCCTGCGCCCCTGGTTGGGCGAGCAGACCTTCATGCTCACCTGGGGCGACGGTGTCTCCGATGTCGACCTCCACCGTCTGCTGGACTTCCACCGATCGCACGGCAAGCTTGCCACCATGACGACGGTAAGACCGCCAGCACGCTATGGGCACCTGCAACTGGACGGCGACCAGGTGGTGAGCTTCACCGAGAAATCCCAGACCAGCGCGGGCTGGATCAACGGGGCGTTCTTTGTCCTGGAGCCGGGCATTTTCGATTTCATCGAGGGCGACGACACCATGTGGGAGCATGCCCCACTGGAGCAACTGGCGGCCGCTGGCGAGCTCATGGCCTATCGTCACGAATCCTTCTGGCAATGCATGGATACGATGCGCGAGAAGCACTACCTGCAGGAGCTCTGGAACACCGGCAAACCGCCATGGAAGACCTGGGAGTGATGGGCATGCGTGTATTGGTAACGGGTCATCTCGGGTATATCGGCACGGTGTTAACCCCCATGCTGCTGGCGCAGGGCTATGACGTTGTCGGGCTGGATTCGGATCTGTTCCGGGAGTGTACCTTCGACGGCACACTCGCGCCGGTGCCGAACATCGGTAAGGACGTACGGGATGTGGAACGGGAGGACCTCCGGGGATTCGACGCCATCGTGCACCTGGCCGGGCTCTCCAATGACCCGCTCGGTGACTACCGCCCGGAGCTGACTGGCGACATCAACCACCGGGCCTCGGTCCGCCTCGCGGAGCTCGCAAAGGCAGCGGGTGTCCGGCGCTTCCTGTTCGCCTCTTCCTGCAGTAATTATGGCGCCGCCGGCGCGGACTTCCTGGACGAAACCGCACCGTTCAAGCCGGTCACCCCCTACGGCGAGTCCAAGGTGCAGGTGGAGCACGCTGTCTCGAAACTGGCGGATGAGGACTTCAGTCCAACCTTCCTGCGGGCATCGACGGCCTATGGCGTCTCACCCAGGCTGCGGTTCGATCTCGTGGTGAACAACCTCACCGCCTGGGCCTACGCCACCGGGCGGGTGTACATCAAAAGCGACGGCACACCCTGGCGCCCCATCGTCCATGTCTCGGACATTGCGCGCGCCTATGAGGCGGTGCTCGCCACTGACCGGGCCGTGGTCCACAACCGGGCGTTCAACGTCGGTTCCACGACCGAGAACTACCAGGTCCGGGACCTGGCCAACCTTGTTGCCGAGGTGGTCCCGAACTGCCAGGTGGAATTCGCGCCCGACGCCGGCCCCGACAAGCGCTGCTACCGGGTGGACTGCAACCGCATTGCGCGGGAGCTGCACGCCTTCAAGCCGCAATGGACCGCCCGGCGCGGTATCGAGGAGCTCTATGAGAGTTACCGCCGTGTCGGTGTCACCCTTGAGGACTTTGAAGGGGAACGCTTCAAGCGCATCGCCCACGTGCAGAAGCTTATAGGCGATGGCCGCATTGGCGAGGACCTTCGATGGCGTGTCACCTCCGATTCCCAACCACCCAAGGAAGAGGCGACCTCCTCCCTGATTTGACGTGCCCAGCAGACGCTGCCGGGCAGCCCGCAAGGAGAGCTTGATGACGACGATCAACCAGAAGCACGGCAGTGACGCCGTGCAGCCGGTGTGCCGGTCCTGTGGTTCTCAGGGACTGGAAGTATTTCTCGACCTCGGCAGCACACCGCTCGCCGACCGGTTGCCCACAGCGGATCAGCTGAATGAGAACGAGCCGAGTTACCCACTCGAAGTCGCGTTCTGCCCCGAGTGCACACTGGTCCAGATCCTGAAGACGGTCCCGCCGGAAGAACTGTTCTGTGAGGACTACCCCTATTATTCATCGGTGTCACCGTTGCTGCAGGAGCACTCCCAAAGGAACGTGCAGGAGCTGGTGCGCCTGCGCGAGCTGAGCAGCGACAGCTTCGTGGTGGAGCTGGCCAGCAACGACGGCTACCTGTTACGCCACTACCTTGAGCACCGGGTGAGGGTTCTTGGGATTGACCCGGCCGACGGTCCGGCCCGCGAGGCCGAGAAGATTGGCGTACCGACACTCAACACCTTCTTCACGGAAGCGCTGGCCGATGAGATCGTGGAACAACACGGTGCCGCGGACGTGGTCCACGGCAACAACGTCCTGGCCCATGTGGCGGACACCAACGGCTTTGTCGCCGGCATACGCCGGCTGCTCAAGGACACCGGCGTTGCGGTGATTGAAGCCCCCTATGTTCGGGACCTGGTCGACCACCGCGAGTTCGACACCATCTACCACGAACACCTGTGCTACTTCTCCGTGACGGCACTGGACCGGCTTTTCCGCCGCCATCAACTCTTCCTCAATGAGGTCCGGTGGCTGCCCATCCATGGCGGGTCGCTCCGCCTCTACGTGGAACCGACGGAGCGCCCCGGCCCGTCGGTCCGGGAAATGCTCCGGCATGAGGCCGAGGCCGGCGTCACCAACATCAGCTACTACCGGAACTTCTCGAAGAACGTGGCCGAGCTTACCGGGGAGCTCAACAGACTGCTGGGTGAGCTCAAGCGTGACGGGTACCGCATCGCCGCCTATGGCGCGGCCGCCAAGGGCAGCACCATGATCAATTACGCCGCCATCGGGCGGGACACGATTGATTACGTGGTCGACCGGAACGTGCACAAACAGGGCCGTCACATGCCCGGGCAGCACATTCCGATACGTGCCCCGGAGGAGCTGGTCAGTGACCAGCCCGATTACGTCCTGATGCTGACCTGGAATTTCGCGGACGAGATCCTGAAACAGCAGGCCGAATACCGTGAAAAAGGCGGCAAGTTCATCATTCCCGTGCCCTGGCCGCGTATTGTCTAGCCCGGGCCTTTGCCTGTATCCCAGAGGATGACATAGAGCCATGACAGGGAGATTCCTGTGTAAAGCGTGCCAATCAGACACCGTCAGCGTGTTTCACGAGCAGGACAGAGTGCCCGTGAACAGCTGCATCCTTCTGGACACCCGGCAGGAGGCCCGGCAGTTTCCGGTGGGCAGGATCGCGCTGGGGTTCTGCAGCACCTGTGGATTCATCTCCAACACCGCGTTTGATCCGAGCCTGATCGAATACTCCGCCCGTTACGAGGAAACACAGGGGTTTTCCGGCACTTTCAACCGCTTTCACCGGGAGCTTGCACAACACCTTATTGACCGCTACGACCTCCGTGGCAAACGCGTGCTGGAGATCGGCTGCGGCAAGGGTGAATTCCTCCTGCTGCTCAGTGAGCTGGGTGACAATGAAGGAATCGGCTTCGACCCCGGTTACGACGAGCAACGGATGACCTCCGAAGCCGCCAAACGGCTCACCTTCATCAAGGACTTCTACAGCGAACAATACAGTGATGTGAAAGCCGACCTGGTGTGCTGCAAGATGACACTGGAGCACATTCACGAACCCGCCGAATTCATGACCATGGTGCGCCGTGCCATCGGCGACGCGGTCGATACCGTGGTATTCTTCCAGATACCCGAGGCCACCCGGATCCTGAGGGATTGCGCGTTCGAGGATATCTATTACGAGCACTGCTCGTACTTTACCCCCGGCTCGCTGGCACGGACGTTCCGCCGGGCCGGGTTCCAGGTTGTTGGCCTGGATACTGAATACGATGGCCAGTACCTCACCATCGACGCTTTGCCTGCGACCGGATCCGAGCACGAAACGCTCGCCCTGGAGAACGACCTGGAGACGGTCAGCCAGTACGTCGGTGACTTCCCGGCGCGGTACCAGGCCCGGATTGCACAATGGCGGACCACGCTGGAGGCGATGCAGGCGGCGGGCGAGCGGGTGGTGCTGTGGGGCTCGGGTTCCAAGGCGGTGTCGTTCCTGACAACGACCGACAGGGACGGTCTCGTCGAGTATGTTGTGGACATCAACCCGTACCGGCAGGGCCATTTCATGCCCTCCACCGCCCAGGAGATCGTCGGACCGGATTTCCTGGCGGAGTACCAGCCTGACGTGGTTGTGATTATGAACCCGATCTACTTGAACGAGATCCAGTCAGACCTGGCCGCCCGGGGACTCGCCCCGCGCCTGCTCACGTTATGATTGGAGACCGAATCCATGAGCGATCGCTGTATCGCCTGCGGCAGCCGCGCCACCTCGGCGATGGTTTCCGTGCAGCGTATTCCCGTTCACTGCAACATCCTGTGGGAGACCCGCGAACAGGCCCTTGCCGCACCACAGGGGGATATGGAGCTGCGCTTCTGCCGTGCCTGCGGTCATCTCTTCAACGCCGCGTTCGACCCGGCGCTCGTGGAATACATGCACGCCTACGAGAACTCCCTTCACTATTCGCCGCGGTTCCGGCGCTACGCCACCTCCGTCGTCGAACGTCTCATTGAGCGCTACGCCATCCGTGGTCGCCAGGTGGTCGACGTCGGGTGCGGTAAAGGCGAGTTCCTCCGGCTACTCTGTGACAGCGGCGGCAATCGCGGCGTGGGTTTTGACCCCAGCTACAACCCTGAACGGGACGAAGGCACACCAAGCGACGTGACCTTTGTACAGGATTACTATTCGGCGCAGTACGCCCACCTGGAAGCCGACCTGATCTGTTGCCGGCATGTCCTTGAGCACATCGCCGACCCGGCGCGGTTCCTGGCCGATCTAAGGGCCAACCCCGGCGTGACATCCGATACCGTGCTGTATTTCGAAGTCCCCAACGGCCTGTTCACGGTCAGGGACATGGGCATCTGGGACCTGATCTACGAGCACACCTCCTACTTTACTCCGGACTCACTCCGGGCGCTTTTTAGAACCGCGGGATTCGAGGTGCTGGATCTGGCCGAGGACTTCGGTGGGCAATACCTGTACGTGGAAGCACGACCCTCAAGTCTTAGGCCGGAGGCCGGGGAGCGCCAGCCCACCGTCATGCTTGAGGAGCTGATCTCGGATTTCGCCCACCGCTACGAAAGCCGTGTCACCTACTGGCGGCAGCAACTGGAAGCCGCCAGCCACGCCGGGAAGCGCTGCATGCTCTGGGGCGCGGGCTCCAAGGGCGTCACCTTCGCGAATATCATGGGCACCTCCAGTGCGCTGGTCGGAATCGTGGACATCAACCCCCACAAACAGGGCCTGTTTGTGCCGGGCACGGGTACCCGGGTCGTGGGGCTCGATGAACTGAGCGAGTTTGCACCCGATGAAGTCTTTCTCATGAATCCCCTGTACCGTGACGAAATACGCCAGTCGATGAAGGCGCAGGGAGTGAACGCGGACACCACCCTTGTTTGACCGATTTTGATGATTGCCTG
>JBNJDI010000096.1:0-7677 GCA_051744725.1 Pseudomonadota bacterium
GCAGCACCAACGGATAAGGATGCATCATGAACCAGGCGGTAACCGACACCAGTGGCCTGCAGCTTCCGGACCTCAAGGCGCCGGAGAACTATTTCAATCGCGAGATCAGCCACCTGCAGTTCAACTACCGGGTGCTGCGCCAGGCCTGCGATGAGAGTCATCCGCTGCTGGAACGGCTCATGTTCTGCTGCATCTTCAGCAGCAACATGGACGAGTTCTTCGAGATCCGGGCCGCCGGTCTGCGCCAGCAGCTCAAGTACGGGCGGGAGGTGCCCGGCTCGGATGGACGGGCGCCGCAGCAGACGCTGAACGAGATCTCTGAGGTTGCTCACCGTTATGTCGCGGAACAGTATCGGATCCTGAACGAACGGATCATTCCGGAGCTGCGCGAGCAGAATATCCATTTCGTTCGCCGCCGCGAGTGGACCCGGGCCCAGGCGGACTGGGTGGCGCGCTATTTCCGGGACGAGATCATGCCGGTGGTCAACCCCATCGGTCTGGATCCATCCCACCCGCTGCCGCGGCTGGTGAACAAGAGCCTCAACTTCATTGTGGAGCTGGAAGGCAAGGACGCCTTCGGCCGGGAAACCGGGATGGCGATTGTGCCGGCGCCCCGTTCCCTGCCGAGGCTGGTACGGCTGCCGGATGAGGTGTGCACCAGTGGCGACAACCTGGTGTTCCTGTCCTCCATGATCCACGCGCACGCCAACCTGCTGTTTCCGGGCATGCGCATCAAGGGCTGTTACCAGTTCCGCCTCACGCGCAACGCGGACCTGGAGCTGGAGGACGATCTGGAGGATCTGGCCTCCGCCCTGCGGGGCGAGCTCCTGAGCCGGCGCTTCGGGGACGCGGTGCGCCTGGAGGTGGCGGACAACTGCCCGCGCCACCTGGCTGACTTCCTGCTGCGCCAGTTCGGTCTGACGGAGCGCGAGCTCTACTGGGCCAATGGCCCCGTGAACCTGGCACGCCTGACGGCCGTCAGCGACCTGGTGAACCGCCCCGACCTGCAGCACCCCGCCATGACGCCGGGCCTGCCCAAAACCCTCAAGGGCCGTGACAGTACGCTGGATGCGGTCCGTCAGCAGGACATACTGCTGCTGCACCCCTACGAAAGCTACTCGCCGGTGGTGGACTTCCTGCGCCAGGCCGCCCGCGACCCGCAGGTGCTGGCCATCCGCCAGACCCTGTACCGTACCGGTGCCGACTCCGAGATGGTGGAGGCGTTGGCCGAGGCGGCACGCCGGGGCAAGGAGGTGACGGCGGTCATCGAGCTGCGGGCCCGTTTCGACGAGGCGGAGAACCTGGAGCTGGCGAGCCGGCTCCAGGAGGCCGGCGTGATCGTGGTCTACGGCGTGGTGGGCTACAAGACCCACGCCAAGATGATCCTGATCGTGCGCCGGGAGAACGGGCGCCTCAAACGCTATGTGCATCTGGGGACCGGCAACTACCACGCCGGCAATGCGCGGCTCTACACCGACTACAGTTTCATGAGCTGCGACGACGCCCTGGGTGACGACGTCAACAAGATCTTCCAGCAGCTGACCGGCATGGGCAAGACCCTGCGTATCCAGAAGCTGCTGCACGCGCCCTTTACCCTGCACAAGCGGGTGCTGGAGATGATTGAGCGTGAGACCACCAATGCGCTGGCCGGCAAGCGGGCGCGCATCATCGTCAAGGTCAACGGCCTGACCGAGGCGGAGGTGATCCGCGCGCTCTACCGGGCCTCCTGCGCCGGGGTGCAGGTGGACCTGATCGTGCGCGGCATCTGCTGCCTGCGCCCCGGGGTCGAGGGGCTTTCCGACAACATCCGTGTGGTCTCGATCATCGGGCGCTTCCTGGAGCACAGCCGCGTCTACTGGTTCGCCAATGCCGGCAAGCCGGAGGTCTACTGCTCCAGTGCGGACTGGATGGAGCGTAACCTCATCAACCGGGTGGAAACCTGTTTCCCTGTTGAGGACCGGCGGCTGGCGCGGCGGCTGCGCCGCGATCTGGAGGTCTACCTGAGGGACAACGCCCAGAGCTGGGAGCTCCAGCCCGACGGCAACTACATTCAACGCCAGCCGGCGCCCGGCGAGAAGCGTGTGGCCTCCCAGCAGGCGCTGATGCAGCGGCTCACGGGGTCCGGCTGAACCATGCGCTGGCTGCCCCTGATCGCGCTTGCGTTACTGGTCGGTATTGCCGGGGGTGCCCCCTATGGCCTGGGGGCGCTCACGGAATCCGAGTTCCGCTCGGTCGTGCGGGATTTCGACCGGGACGGCCGTGACTGGCGGCTGACCAACCTGGATTACGAGCGCGGCTATCTCAATGCGCTAGCCCGGTACGAGCTGCGTTGGCGTGCGGGCGATGGCTCTGAGCGGGTACTTCCGCTGGTGACGCGCTTCAATCACGGGCTGACGGATGTCCGGGCGGTGACACGTCTGGCGGACGGGGCCCTTGAGTCACTCTCCCCCCTGATGCCCGAGGGGCAGGAGCCGAGGCTCCGGGTCGAGGTTGGCGTGGGTGGTAGCGCGGATCTGCGCATGCGCATTCCCCGGCTTGAATGGGGGCCTGATACCCCGGTGGAGGCGCTGGCGGGATCGGGCGGTGAGGTTGCGCCGGTGGATCTGCACGGGGAATGGTCCCGGGGGAACGACCATCGCCTCAGGATGCAGTGGCCGGGTCTGTCCATGGATCTGGGCGACGCCCGCATCGAGGTGGGCAGTATCACACTCGATCACCGTCTCGGCCCCCTGGGCGAGCGTCTCTGGCAGGGGGAAAGCCGGCTTGATATGGCGTCGCTGACGGTGGATCCGGTGCTGGACGATCCCATCGTTGCCGAGGAGGTCCGTTTCCGGTTCCAGGCCGGGACCCAGGAGGGCTATCTGGATGCGGATCTTGAGGGCATGATCGGGGAGCTGCGTAATGCCGGGCGCTCCTTTGGGCGTCAGGCACTGGTGCTGAAGGCGGAAGAGCTGCATACCACCAGCCTCGACAACGCGGTGGACAGTTTCCTGAAGCTGCGCTCGGCCGAGTCGGATGTCGGGGATGGCGCGGGGGATCAGGGCCAGGAGCTCATGGACCTTTACACCCGCCTGTCCCGGAACCTGCAGGCATTGTCCGCGCGTGGCGGGCGTCTGAGCCTGGAGGAGCTGCTGCTGACCCTGCCGGACGGCACCGTGGAAGGTGAGGGGTTCCTGGCGTATCCGCGCCGGCCCGAGGCGGAGTGGGAGCAGCCGGTGAGTCTGCTCCGGCATGCCAGGGCCGAGGGCGTGCTCAACGTGGACCAGGGCATGGTGTGGGCCCTGCCGCGGGTTGCCCGGCGCATACTTGGCCGGCTCGAGCGGGAGGATGTGGTGACCCCCCGTGACGGCCGCTATCACCTGGATCTGCGCCTGGAGTCGATGCAGCTCCGGGTGAACGACGACCGTTTCGAGGTGCCGCCTCTACTCTGAGTCCACGCCCCCGTGGATGAGGCCGGCACTGCCGATCCCGCGCGGGTCGGCGGCGCCCCGGATGAGTCCCGAGCTCCTGTCCCGCTGGATCAACTGCATGTTGCCGTAGGTGCGGTCCACGTCGTGCAGTTCATGACCCAGGGCCCGCAGCGCCTGTTTTTCGGCCTGTGAGAAGGTCTCCGGCTCGTGCTCGATCCGGTCCGGCTCATACTGGTGGTGGAACCGCGCGCGGCTGACCACTGTTTCGGGTGCCCTGCCATCGAGCACATCCAGCGCGGCCAGGAAGTTCATGGTGATGATCCGGCTGCCGCCCGGTGCGCCCAGGGCGGTGACCTGTTCCGGGCTGCGGATGATCAGAGGGCTCATGCTGGAGAGCGGGCGCTTGCCGGCTTCCACCTGGTTCGCCCTGCCGCCGACCAGGCCCCAGACGTTGGCGTGGCCGGGGCGGATGCTGAAATCATCCATCTCGTTGTTCAGGACAACGCCGGTGCCCTCGGAGGTGACGCCGGAGCCGAACGGATAGTTGATGCTCAGGGTGGCGGACACGATGTTGCCTTCCGCATCCATGACCGAGAGGTGGGTGGTGTGGTTACCGTCGGTGCCGGGTCCGCCAAGAGCCTCGCTCGGGGTGGCCCGCTCCGGGTTGATACTGCTCGCCAGGGTGCGCAGGTAGACGGGGTCGCGCAGCCGCTCACGGGGAATGTCGGTGTAGGCCGGATCTCCCATGTGTACGGCACGGTCCCGGTAGGCCCGGCGCATCATCTCGGCCAGCCAGTGCACGCGGGTCACCCGGTCCGCGTCGTCGGGCACCGGGCGCTCTTCCAGCATGCCGAAAAGCTGCGCCATTGCCATGCCACCCGAGGACGGGGCCGGGGCGGTCAGAAGGGTGGCATTGCCATAATCAATACGCACCGGATCGCGCTCGATCAGCTCATAGCCGGCCATATCCTCCGTGGTCCAGATGCCGCCGGCCTGCCGGGCATCCTCGACCAGCTGCTCCGCCACCGGGCCCTGGTAGAACCCAGCGCGTCCCTCGTTGGCCAGGGTTTCCAGTGTCTCGGCCAGGGCCGGTTGCCGGATCTCATGGCCTTTGGCCGGTACCTCACCGTCCTGCAGGAAAAGATCACGGGTGCCGGAGTCGTCGCGCATGACCTCAAGCCGGAATCCGGCCAGGTTGCGATAGCGCTCATCCACGGGGAAGCCTTCACGCGCCAGACGGATGGCCGGGGCGAGGCTGCGGGTCAGGGGCAGTTCCCCGTATTCCGAGGCCATGTGATCAAAGGCCGCGGGCTGGCCGGGAATGCCGGCGGCGAGACCACCGTTCAGCGAGGGTTTGCCGTCCTTCACTTCTCCGTCGTCGTTGAGGTAGAGCTCGGGGTGGGCCTGGCCGGGGGCTTCTTCGCGGGCGTCGATGACCACGGAGTCGCCGTTGGCCTGCTGGATGACCCAGAAACCGCCGCCGCCGATACCGGAGCTGTAGGGCTCCACCACGCCCAGGGCGGCGGCGGTGGCGACGGCTGCATCCACCGCATTACCCCCGTTTCCGAGGACCTTCAGCCCGGCTTTGGTGGCCATTGGGTGGGCCGAGGCAACGCCGGCGTTGGGCTCGGGCTCGCCGCCGGTCAGGGCACAACCGGAAATGAGCAGCGCGGCCAGCGCTGCGGTGAACAGGCTGCCGATGCGTCCCATGGCGTGACTCCTCAGCCGTTGTGTTGCTCGAAATGGCGGTGGAGGCTCTCCGATACCTCAGGGTCGACAAAACCGCTGACATCCCCGCCAAGACCGGCAATCTCCCGGATCAGGCTGGAGGAGAGGAAGGAGAGGTGGTTGGCCGGTGTCAGGAAAATGCTCTCGACACCAGGGGCAAGCTCCCGGTTCATGTCCGCGAGCTGGAATTCGTATTCGAAGTCCGAGGCCGCGCGCAGGCCGCGCAGGATGATGTTGCCCTCCTGTTCCTTCACGAAGTCCGCCAGCAGCTTGCTGAACCCCATCACGCGGACGTTGGGCAGGTCCGCCAGGACGTGTTCACAGAGCCTGACCCGCTCCTCCAGTGGCAGCAGGGGGCCTTTCTTGGTGCTGGAGGCAACGGCCACCACAACCTGGTCGAAAATGCGGGATGCGCGCTGGACCAGGTCCGTGTGGCCGTTGGTGACCGGGTCAAAGGTGCCCGGGTAAATGGCAGTGTTCATCAGCGTCTCTCCAATGCCTTATGCGTTGCTCTGGAGTCGCCCAGCCAGCCTGTGGCTGTTGCGTGCCGCCAGAGCATACACGGTCAGCTGCGGATTCGCACCCAGACTGGTGGGGAAGATCGACGCATCATGGACGGAGAGGTTGCTCAGGTGGTGGTGTTCGCCCCAGCTGTTGACCACGCTGCGGGCCGGGTCGTCGCCCATGGCGCAGCCGCCCATCTGGTGCGCCGTGAACAGCCGGGCCCGCAGTTCCGCCAGGGGCAGCTCGCGGATACCCTGTTCGGCTTCCTTCCAGCTGCGCCAGTAGGGCGCATCCATGTGCACAGCGCGCACCGCTTCGGCGCCGGCGGCGAACTGCACCTCGGCCATGCGCAGCCAGGCATGGCGGAAGGCGGACCAGAGCGGGTCGCTGATGGGGTAATGCAGCTGGGGGCTGCCGTCGTCGCGCAGGGTGACGGTGCCGCCCTGGCTGTCGCTGTTGAAGCCGTCACGCAGCAGCCCAATGATGGATTGGGTCTGTGGGAAGTGGCGCGCCTGTTCGATCATGGCCTCGCCGTGATCCGGCAGCACGGCCGCGGCCATCACCGGGTGCAGTGGCGGCACCTCCAGCTTGTAGCCGGGGCTGCCGGTGACGCCGTCGCGCCAGAGGAATTCGTCCGAGTAGATGGACTGGGGCGCGCCGTAGTAGGGGTCCACGGTCTCCGGCATGCGGGCCACGGTGGCGTTGACCGGATGCAGGAAGGTGCGGCGGCCGATGCGGCCATTAGGGTCCGGCACGTCCGAGCGCAGCAGCAGGCCGGGGGAGCCGATGGCGCTGCCGGCCACCACGAAGTGCCGGGCCCGGATGCGCATCCGGCGGCCGGTGGCGGTGACCCCGTCCGCGCCGAGGGCCGTGCCCCGGAGTTCGCGCACCCGGTCGCCCTGGTGGTCGAGCCGGCCCACACGCAGCGAGTGGATGAGCGTGGCGCCGTCACCCAGCGCCGCAGGCACGCTGGTCACGAGCGTGCCCTGCTTGGCGTTGGTGGGGCAGCCCATGCCGCAGTAGCCCAGGTTCCAGCAGTTGCGCACATTGCGGGGAATCGTCTGCCAGTCCCAGCCCATCCGTTCACAGCCGTCGCGCAGGATGTCGTTGTTGCGGTTGGGGGCCACGTTCCAGGGCTGGATGTTCAGGGCCTGTTCACGGTTGGCGAACCAGGGGGCCAGTGTTTCCGGGTCACAGTCCTGCACACCATGGGCGCTCTGCCAGTGGTGGAGGGTCTGTTCCGGTGTCCGGAAGCTGGATGTCCAGTTGACGGTGGTGGAGCCCCCCACGCACCGGCCCTGGAGAATGGCGATGCTGGCGTCGGCGGTGGCGCGGGTCATGCCTTCCTGGTAGAGCCGGCTGTAGGCCTTGTGTTCGTCCATGGTGAAGTCCGGGTCGTGATACAGGCGGCCCTCTTCCACCATGATCACCTTCAGGCCGGCCCGTGCGAGCACTTCGGCGGTGGTGCCGCCACCCGCCCCGGTGCCGATAATGGCCACATCCGCCTCGAGCGTGCGGTCTTCTTCCAGCTGGGCGGCGTCGACCACATCCCAGCCGTTCTCAATGCCTTTGCCGTACAGGTTGAAGTTGGCCATGGGGAACTCCGTCTGAGAATTGCCGGGGTGGTTCAGGCGGATGCCTGTTCCATCTGGGGCAGCGCGTCATAGGTGTAGGCGGGCGGTCCCGGGTACCCCATCTTTTCCCAGTGAGCCGGTTGCCCGTACCAGGCTGCGTTGCTCACCTGCACCAGTCCCAGGTAGGCCTGGTTGAAGACGTTGAACATGCTGCCGCGCCAGCGCTGGAGAAAGGCCTCAGCCTGATCCTCGGAGACGTTGGGCCAGTAGGAGGAGACCCGGGCCAGGGTCAGTCGGGTGATCGAGGATTCCAGCAGGTCGAACAGCTGGCGGAACTGGCGCTGGTTGGGTGGCCCCATGGCGAGGAAGGCCTCATCCATGGCGACCAGGGTGTCCGATACAGCGCTGCTCCTCGCCTCCGTCTCCTGTGGCATGCCGGAGCCCACAATGGCGGGCAGCAA
>JBNJDI010000097.1:0-7668 GCA_051744725.1 Pseudomonadota bacterium
CGTAACCTGTATGACGAGAAGATGCTGGGGCGTCACGGGCTGAGCTACTACGCCATCGGGCGAGGGCTCAACCAGTTCGGTACACGCTGAAAAACGTCGGGTGCGGTGACGTTCAGGTTTCAGCCATGGTCTGGGCGCCCACCAGCACCATCCTGAGCTGGATCTTGAGCTTCTCCTTGAGGTTGGCGCGCTGCTTTGCCGGCGCGTCGAGGGCCTCCGCACCCAGATGGAAGACCAGCACCACCATCGATTCGGCCACCAGATGAGGGTCGGACAGCGGGCGCTGCTTGCGCACGGCCAGCTTCTCCAGATCCTCCGCCAGCTCCGTGACGAAATGGTCGATCTCGGCCTGGACCGCCGTGCGGAAGACCCGGGAAACACCGGTGCGCTCGCGCAGCAGCAGGCGGAACAGGTTGGCGTTGTCCGTCAGGTACTCCATGAAGGTTTCCACGGAGGTGTTGATGGCGCCTCCCTCGCGCTCGATGCGCTTGCGGGCCTGGCGCATGAGCTGGCGCAGGGCCACGCCGGCCTCGTCCACCAGGGCCAGCCCCAGCTCATCCAGGTCCGTGAAGTGACGGTAGAACGAGGTGGGCGCAATACCGGCCTCGCGGGCGATCTCGCGCAGGCTGAGGCTACCGAAGCCCCGGTCGGCACTGAGCTGGCGCAGCGACGCGTCCATCAGGGCACGGCGGGTCTTGAGTTTCTGTTCGGCGCGGACGGACACCCCTGAGGCTCTCCTTCAAACGGGACTGATCGCCGCCAATGGTAGCCGTTGCGGGTGGCCGCGTCACGGATGCCGGGGCGCTGGCTGTCCACGTGCACCGGATCACGCGGTCATGGTCTGACTTCGCGGCCTGATGCCGTTATAATACTGGCCCTTTAACCACATCGGCGGAAGCCCCAGGCAAACAGGAACCAATGGGTATGCGCAGTCACTATTGCGGCGGAATCAACGAATCCCACATTGACGAGACAGTGACCCTCTGCGGCTGGGTCCACCGTCGCCGGGACCACGGTGGCGTGATCTTCCTTGACCTCCGGGACCGGGACGGCATCGCCCAGGTGGTGTTCGACCCGGATACCCCCGACAGCTTCGCCCAGGCCGACCGGGTGCGCAGTGAGTACGTCATCCGGGTTACCGGGCGGGTGCGCCGGCGCCCCGAGGGCACTGAGAACGATCACATGGCGACGGGCCAGGTCGAAGTGCTCGGCAAGGAACTGGAGATCCTCAACGAGGCGGCCACGCCCCCCTTCCCGCTGGATGAGTACGCGGATGTGGGCGAGGACGTACGCCTGCGCCACCGCTATGTGGACCTGCGCCGCCCGGAGATGACCCAGCGCCTGCGCTTCCGTTCGCGCGTGACCAGCTACCTGCGTAACTTCCTGGACAGCGAGGGCTTCATGGACGTGGAAACGCCCGTGCTGACCCGCGCCACGCCGGAAGGCGCCCGCGACTACCTGGTGCCCAGCCGCACCCATGCCGGCAGCTTCTTCGCGCTGCCGCAGTCGCCGCAGCTGTTCAAGCAGCTGCTGATGGTCTCCGGCATCGACCGCTACTACCAGATCGCCAAGTGCTTCCGTGACGAGGACCTGCGGGCGGACCGCCAGCCCGAGTTCACCCAGGTGGATGTCGAGGCCTCCTTCGTCACGGAAGAGGACATCATGAACGCCATGGAGCGCATGGTGCGCAACCTCTTCAGCGACCTGCTGGGCGTCAACCTGCCCGAGTTCCCGCGCCTGCCGTACGCCGAGGCCATCCGCCGCTTCGGCAGTGACAAGCCGGACCTGCGGATTCCGCTGGAGCTGGTGGATGTGGAAGACCTGGTCCAGGACGTGGACTTCAAGGTCTTCTCCGGCCCGGCGAAGGACCCGAAAGGGCGGGTCGCGGCCCTGCGCGTGCCCGGTGGCGGCGAGCTGACCCGCAAGCAGATCGACGACTACACCGAGTTCGTCGGCATCTACGGCGCCAAGGGGCTGGCCTACATCAAGGTCAACGATCGCTCCGCCGGCCTCGAGGGCCTGCAGTCGCCCATCGTCAAGTTCCTGGGCGAGGAGGCGACCCTGGCCATCATGGACCGGGTCGAGGCGGCAGACGGCGACCTGGTCTTCTTCGGCGCCGACAAGGCCAGTGTGGTGGATGAGGCCCTGGGCGCGCTGCGTGTCCGCCTGGGCCATGACCTGGGCATGGTGCAGGGAGAGTGGGAGCCCTGCTGGGTTGTTGACTTCCCCATGTTCGAGGAGGACGACGACGGCAAACTGCACGCACTGCACCATCCGTTCACAGCCCCGGTCTCGGCCGAGGAGCTGCAGAACAACCCGGCGGGTGCGCTCTCGCGGGCCTACGACATGGTGCTCAACGGTACCGAGCTGGGCGGGGGCTCCATCCGTATCCACGATGAAGCCACCCAGAACGTGGTCTTCAACAGCCTGGGCATCGGTGAAGAGGAAGCGCGCGAGAAGTTCGGCTTCCTGCTGGACGCGCTGCGTTTCGGTGCGCCGCCCCATGGTGGCCTGGCCTTCGGCCTGGACCGGCTGGTGATGCTGATGACCGGTGCCGGCTCCATCCGTGATGTGATTCCGTTCCCGAAAACCCAGAACGCGACCTGCCTGATGACGGACGCGCCGGGCGAGGTGGACGAAAAGCAGCTGCGTGAGCTGCACATCCGCCTGCGCCGCAGCGCCAAGGGCGATCAGGAAGGTAACAACTGAGCGAGGCAGGGCATGGCCGGACACAGTAAATGGCACAACATCCGACACCGCAAAGCCGCGCAGGATGCGAAGAAGGGTAAGATCTTCACCAAGCTCATCAAGGAGCTGTATGTGGCCGCCAAGGAGGGTGGGCCGGTACCTGAGGACAATCCCCGCCTGCGCAGTGCCGTCGACAAGGCACTGAGCAACAACGTCAAGAAGGACAGCATTGACCGGGCCATTGAGCGGGGGGCCGGCAATACTGATGGCGAGAACTACGAGGAGCTGACCTACGAGGGCTATGGCCCCGGTGGTGTGGCCATCTACGTGGAGGCCATGACGGACAATAAGAACCGTACCGTCTCCGACGTCCGCCATGCCTTCAGCAAGCATGGTGGCAATCTGGGCACGGACGGCTCCGTGGGCTTCCTCTTCACCCGCCAGGGGACGCTGAGCTTCAGCCCGGATTACGACGAGGACACCATCATGGAGGCGGCCCTGGAGGCCGGAGCCGAGGATGTCCGGGTCAACGACGACGGCTCCAAGGACGTTATCACCACGCCTGAGCAGTACATGGACGTGAAGGACGCCCTGAAGCAGGCTGGCCTGGAAGCGGACCATGCCGAAGTGAGCATGGTGCCCATGACCACGGTGGCGCTGGACGAGGAAGGCGCGGAGACCAATCTCAAGCTGATCGACTGGCTTGAGGACCTGGACGACGTGCAGAACGTCTACACCAATGCCGACTTCCCCGACGCGGCGCTGGAGCGCTTCGGGTACGCATGACCATCATACTGGGCGTGGATCCCGGCTCGCGGATCACCGGTTACGGCGTGATCCGCAGCGACGGCCGCCACCTGGAATACCTGGACTGCGGCTGCATCACCATGGGCGAGAAAGCCATGCCGGAGCGCCTCCAGACGATCCACGCCGGGCTCGCCGAGATCATCCAGACCTACCGGCCGGAAGAAATGGCCATCGAGAAAGTCTTTCTATCCCGTAATGTCGATTCCGCGTTAAAACTGGGACAGGCACGCGGCGTGGCCATCGTCTGCGGCGCCAATGCCGGGCTCCCGGTCGCTGAATACTCGGCCCGCCAGGTCAAGCAGGCGGCGGTGGGCAAGGGCAGTGCGGACAAGCACCAGATCCAGCACATGGTCCAGGCCATCTTCAAACTCACTCGTCAGCCCCGCGAGGATGCCGCCGACGCGCTGGCCATCGCGTTGTGCCACGCGCATCTGCGCCAGGGGCTGGCACGGACAGGCGCGTCCAGCAGCCGCAACGGGCGCGCACGCTGAAGGAGACTCGTCATGATCGGTCGCATCCGCGGTATCCTGATTGAGAAACAGCCCGGTGACGCCCTGATCGAAGCCGGGGGCGTGGGCTACGAAGTGGACATTCCCTACACCACCTTCTTCCGCCTGCCGGATACCGGCCAGGAGGCCGTGCTCTACACCCACCTGGCCGTTCGGGAAGACGCCCAGCAGCTCTATGGCTTCGCCAACAAGGGCGAGCGCGAGCTGTTCCGGCTGCTGATCCGCACCAGTGGCGTGGGGCCCAAGCTGGCGCTGGCCATTCTTTCCGGGCTGGATGCGGACGCCTTCATCCGCGTGGTCGAGGACAACGATGTGGCCGCCCTGGTCAAGGTGCCCGGTGTGGGCAAGAAGACCGCGGAACGGCTTCTGATCGAGGTGCGTGACCGTATCCGTCAGCTGGAAAAGAGTCCGACGGGGACCACGCGCGAGGAGGCGGTCAGCGAGCTGCCCGGCATCGAACCCGTGTCCGCGAGCCCCCGGGAAGAGGCGGAAGCCGCGCTGATCGCACTGGGCTATCGCCCCCAGGAGGCGGGCAGGGCGCTGCAGGCGGTGGCCGAGGAGGGCATGACCAGCCAGGAGCTGATCCGGTTGGCGCTGAAGAATATGATGAACCGTTGAAGTTTTTTAAATTCTGGCCCCACAGCTGACATTCACGTAACGTGATTGACGCATCACAGAATGTAAAATGCAGGCGCTGAACAGGACGGTCCGCAAGGCCTGATAGGCGTGACAGAGCCGGTGGCAGGAAACGCGGCATGATTGAATCCGATCGATTGATTTCCGGCCAGTCGGAGCCGGGCGAAGACAGACAGGACCGGGCGATCCGCCCGAACACGCTGCGCGACTACGTGGGGCAACCCACCGTCAGCGAGCAGATGGAGATTTTTGTGGGCGCCGCGCGCGGTCGGAGTGAGGCCCTGGATCATGTGCTCATCTTCGGGCCGCCCGGTCTGGGCAAGACCACACTGGCCAACATCATCGCCAATGAGATGGGCAGCACCATCAAGGCGTCCTCCGGCCCTGTGCTCGAAAAAGCCGGTGACCTTGCCGCGCTGCTGACCAACCTGGAAGAAGGCGATGTGCTGTTCATCGATGAGATCCACCGGCTGAGCGCCGCCGTCGAGGAGGTGCTGTACCCGGCGATGGAGGACTACCAGCTGGACATCGTCATCGGCGAGGGGCCGGCGGCGCGTTCCATCAAGCTGGATCTGCCACCCTTCACACTGGTGGGGGCCACCACCCGGGCCGGGCTGCTGACCTCACCGCTGCGGGACCGGTTCGGTATTGTCCAGCGCCTGGAGTTCTACAGCACCGAGGACCTGACGCACATCATTGAACGGTCGTCGGCGCTGCAGTCCATCGATATCGAAAACGGTGGCGCGCGCGAGATCGCGCGCCGCTCGCGGGGTACGCCACGCATCGCCAACCGGCTCCTGCGCCGTGTGCGGGACTTTGCGGAAGTCCGCGCCGACGGCCGGGTGACGGAAGCCATTGCGGATCAGGCGCTGAATATGCTCAAAGTGGACTATCAGGGCTTTGACCACATGGACCGACGCCTGCTGCTGGCGCTGATCGAGAAGTTCGGCGGCGGGCCCGTGGGGGTGGAAAGCCTCTCGGCGGCCATCAGCGAGGAACGGGGCACCATTGAGGACGTGCTTGAACCATTCCTGATCCAGCAGGGCTTCATGATGCGCACGCCCCGGGGGCGGATGGCGACCCAGCATGCCTATCTCCATTTCGGTTTTGATGCACCGGAAGGGGAGGCGGCCCGATGAGCGGTTTCCAATGGCCGGTGCGAATCTATGTGGAAGACACGGATGCCGGGGGCATCGTCTTCTACGCCAATTACCTGAAATATTTCGAGCGGGCGCGCACCGAATGGGTGCGCTCCGAGGGCCTGGCCCTGCGCGGGCGCCTGGAGAGCGAAGGTGTGGCCTTCGTGGTGCACAGCCTCAACGTCCAGTATCACCAGCCCGCGTTTCTGGATGACGAGCTGTTGGTGTCGGCGGATCTCATCGCCGGCACCCGCACCGCCATGACGTTCCGCCAGCAAGCCCGCCGAAAGCCGGAGGGCGAGCTGCTGGTTGGCGGCGAAGTGAAAGTGGCCTGCGTCCAGCTGCCATCCGGGCGGCCGCGGCGCATGCCCGAGGACATCCAGGCCCTGGTGAACAGGACACTGCAACCCAACAACGAATAGGAGCATTCCGTGGAGGGAGATCTTTCGGTCTGGTCGCTGATCGCCAATGCCGGGATCATTGTACAGCTGGTCATGCTGCTGTTGCTGCTGGCGTCCATCGGTTCCTGGGGGCTGATCTTCCAGCGCATCCGGATCTATCGCCAGTCCCGGCAGGAGCAGGCGGCTTTCGAGGAGCGCTTCTGGTCCGGCATGGATCTGGGGCAGCTGTACAAGGAGGTGACCGGAAGCCCGGCGCCCCATGGTGGCGTGGAGAACGTCTTCCGGGCCGGTTTCAAGGAGTTCACGCGGCTACGCCAGCAGAGCCATGATGCCGAGGCGGTGATGGATGGCACCCAGAGGGCCATGAAGGTGGCTCTGGCACGGGAACTGGAGCGCCTGGAAGCCAACCTGCCATTCCTGGCCACGGTCGGCTCCACCAGTCCCTATGTGGGCCTGTTCGGCACGGTCTGGGGTATCATGAACAGCTTCATCGGGCTGGCGCAGGTGCAGCAGCCCACGCTTCAGACGGTGGCGCCTGGCATCGCTGAGGCGCTGATTGCCACGGCCATGGGCCTGTTCGCAGCCATTCCGGCGGTGGTGGCCTACAACCGCTTCACCTCCCAGACGGATTCGCTGATCAAGAACTATGAGACCTTTGCCGAAGAATTCGCGAGCATCCTCCATCGGAGAGTGCACAGCCACGGAGCCAGCGGTTGACCGCCGGGAGGTGATGCCATGGATATGAGTCCACGCCGTTCGCGCCAGGCGCCGATGTCCGAGATGAACGTGGTGCCCTACATTGACGTCATGCTGGTGCTGCTGGTGATCTTCATGATCACCGCGCCCATGCTGACCCAGGGGGTGGACGTGGATCTGCCGAGCACCGAGGCGGAACCACTGCCGGTGGATACCGAGAAAGAGCCGGTGATCGTTTCGGTGGATTCCAATGGCGGTTACTTCCTGGAAGTGGGCGATGATCGGGGGAAACCCAAGTCGTTGGACCGGATCGTCGACGAGGTGGCCTCCATACTCTCGGAACGTCCGGATGCGGATGTCTATGTGCGCGGTGATCAGCATGTGCGCTATGGGACGGTGATCCGCCTGATGTCGTCCCTCCAGAGTGCCGGGGCAGCCCAGGTGGGACTGATTACCGAGCCGCCGGAGGGCGAGTGATGGTCGGATTCGGTCAGGGCGGTGCGTCAGCGCAATGAAACGGGACTGGCAGCGCATCATCCAGGCCGCGGGCGCCCTGGGGGACAGGGCGATTCCGCTGTGGAGCCGGATTCTTGGCATGGACGAGGCCGAGCTCCGGGAGTGGAAGTGGCCCTTTATGGGGTCCGTGGGGCTGCATCTGCTGATCGTGATCCTGGCGGTGGCCGGCTGGGACTCGCGCACCCAGGAGCCGGAGTTCCAGCAGCCCCAGGCCGTTCAGGCCCGGGTTGTGGAGGCCCGGCAGCAGGAACAGGAACCTGAGCCACAACCGGAGCC
>JBNJDI010000098.1:0-7633 GCA_051744725.1 Pseudomonadota bacterium
CGAGGACGCTGAGCGCGCGGTGACAGCAGACCCTGCCCTGCTCATCAAGGATGATGTTGCAGTTGCTGACCAGAAGCGCGCGCAGGCGCTGGCGGGCACGGCGCACCCGCGCCTTGGCGGCTGGCAGCGACAGACCATGATGGCTGGCGTAATCGTTGTGGGTCATGCCCTCAAGATCACAGGCCTGCAGGATATGCCGATCCGCCGCCTCAAGGCCGGGAAGATTCCGGGCGATGCACTGTTGCAGCTCTGAAACGGGAGAGCGTGAATGGCTGGGAGCCTCGAGCGTGACCTCGGAGAGATCTGAGTGGGGCTTCCGCAATCTCTGCCGGTCGATGAGTTGATTCCTGGCAACCCGGAAAAGCCATGCTTTCGGGTTGTCCAGCCCACAGAAACCGTTACCTTCGCGCATGGCGCGCACAAACAGCTCCTGCAGCAGATCCTCGGCTTCTTCCCGGGATGCCGCACGCTGTGCGAGGTACCCCGCGAGTTCATCGCTGTGGTCATGCCAGGCGCTCAGAACGCATTCGTAGCTCATCGTACTTCTGCTTCTCCGTCTGACTGAAAAAAGCTGCATCCTTTTGCGTATTGGTTCGTCTCCCCGTGTAGAGCCGATCATTATTCCATTCAGCGAGGATACCAATGCTGGCGATTTTTACATGGCTTGCCGACTGGATTGTCTATAAAAGCCTGGGATTCGAGGAAGGAACCCGGCTTGCCGATGCGATGCACTTTTTCGTGGAGGATACCAGTAAAATCCTCGTGCTGCTGGTTGTGATGATCTACGTGATCGCCCTGGCCAGGGCTTCCCTGAACCTGGAGCGCGTAAGGTACTACATCCAGCATCGTCATCGCCTGACGGGGTACTTTCTCGGTTCCGGGTTTGGCGCCATTACGCCCTTCTGCTCATGCTCCAGCATCCCGCTGTTCCTGGGGTTTACCAGTGCCGGCATTCCGCTGGGGGTGACCATGGCCTTCCTGTTCACGTCTCCCATCATCAACGAGGTGGCTGTGATCATGCTCTGGGGCCTTCTGGGGTGGCAGTTCACGCTTGTTTATGTGGTGATCGGCGTTCTGGTGGGCGTTACCGGTGGCATGATTCTGGACCTGCTGCGCGGCGAGCGCTGGCTCCAGTCCTTTGCGGCAAAGGCCTACCAGCAGGCTGGATCCGGCGCCCAGAGCAGCCCCGAGCCGGGCGGTAACGCCGAGAAGCTGACGCTGAAGGACCGACACCGGTTTGCCAGTGCGGAAGTGCGCGACATCGTGGGGCGTATCTGGAAGTGGGTCCTTATCGGCGTTGCACTCGGGTCGGCACTGCATGGCTTTGTACCGGAGGGTTGGTTTGCGCAGAACCTTGGATCCGGCCAGTGGTGGAGCGTTCCCGCGGGCGTTCTGGCAGGGCTGCCGCTTTACTCCAACGCGACCGCGGTCATCCCGGTGATGGAAAGTCTCATCGTCAAGGGCCTGCCCGTGGGCACAACGCTGGCCTTCTGTATGAGCACGGTGGCGGCAAGCTTCCCCGAGTTCATCATGCTCAAGCAGGTAATGCAGTACCGTCTGCTTGGGCTCATCTTTGTGATCCTGCTGCTCAATTTCATGGTTGTCGGCTGGATCATGAATGCGGTCAGTCCCTGGCTGTTCGCTGGAGCCTGAGGGCTCCGCCATCTGAACCTGACAGAGAAGGAGTACATACCCATGCGTATTGAAGTGCTCGGCACCGGCTGTAAGAAATGCGACAACACTGCGGATGCGATCCGTGAGGTCGCCTCGGAGCTTGGCGTTGATGCCGAGGTTGAGAAGGTGACTGACCCGCAGGTCATCATGCAGTACCAGGTCATGTCGACCCCGGCTGTGGCCGTCGATGGTCAGCTGAGACACAGCGGCTCAGTGCCCACACGAGAAACCATTACGGGTCTGCTGGGTCAGTAATCCCGTATCGGGGCACCCAGGGCCCGGCCTGATCAGCCGGGCGCATTGCGCTGGGATGGATCCCGCCGGAAGGGTCGGGCCAGCGAATGGGGGTCGACCTTCTGCCGGTGCTGGCGCGTGGCGTCCGCCCACCAGAAGAGCTGCTGGAAGGTGCGGTCGAAGTAGGCGGCCCAGTCACCCGCGTCCGCCTCACCCGATGCGTTGCCCGCCTCATCCAGAACATCCCGGGCTCTGGGAATCTGGATCATGGCGGAAACCGGCAGGCAGCCGAGCTCGGACAGAAAGGTCCGCATGGCAACGGCGGCGCGGGTTCCTCCCCACTGGCCGGCTGAGTAGCTCACGATGGCGCTTGGTTTATAGGAGAACAGGGAACTGCCGAAGTGATTGAGCAGATGCGCCAGGGCGGGGCTCATGGAATGGTTGTATTCCGGGCTGATCATGACGTAACCATCCGCTGCCTGGATGCGTTGTGCCAGGGCGTCCAGGTCATCCGGCACCCTGCTTGCCGGGTAGGCGAAATGGGGCTTGAAGATACCGCCCAGATCGTAGTCCAGGGGGTCGATGATCTCAGCGGAATGCGCCCCGTCATGCTCAACGTGGTCCGCGCAGGCGCGGGCAACGCGCAGCCCCAGCCTGGGGGGATTGGGGGGCGTGCTGTCACGGACGGAACCGAGAAAAATCAGAAAGTGCATGCTTGGGATCACCGGAAAGGATTGGCTTGGTTGAGCCTCTATGGATACCCATTGTGGGTCTCCTGGTCAATCATCAATTCCGCCCGCATGGGCCCGGTGACGCCGGCACTCGGCCCGGGTATCATGTGGCGTGTCTGAAACACTGAATCCGGGACCCGCGATGACCACCAAGTTCCTGCTCGACGAAAGCCGTATTCCCACCCACTGGTACAACCTCCAGGCGGATCTGCCGGAGCCGCTGCCGCCCGTGCTCAATCCGGCGACCCACGAGCCGGTGACGCCAGCGGATCTGGAGCCGCTGTTTCCGGCGTCGCTGATCGAGCAGGAAGTCACCACGGAACGGGAGGTGCCGATCCCGGAACCGGTACGCGACGTTTACCGCCAATGGCGGCCCGCGCCCCTGTACCGTGCCCACGCCCTGGAGAAAGCGCTGGGAACCCCGGCACGCATCTACTACAAGTACGAGGGCGTGAGCCCTGCCGGCAGCCACAAGCCCAACAGCGCCATCCCCCAGGCATTCTTCAACCGGGAGGCCGGTATCCGCCGGCTGACCACCGAAACCGGGGCGGGGCAGTGGGGCACCTCGCTGTCCTACGCGGGTGCGCTCATGGATATGGACGTACAGGTTTTCCAGGTGCGGGTTTCCTACGATCAGAAACCCTATCGCCGCGCGGTCATGGAAACCTACGGCGCACGCTGCATTGCCTCACCGTCCAACCAGACCGAGTTCGGCCGCAGCGTGCTGGCGGAGAATCCGGAGCACACCGGCAGCCTTGGCATCGCGATCTCGGAAGCCGTGGAACTGGCGGCCAGGGACCCGGACACCAAGTATGCACTGGGCTCGGTGCTGAACCATGTGCTGCTGCACCAGACCGTCATCGGGCAGGAGACCATGGAACAGATGACGATGGCGGATGACTGGCCGGATGTGATTGTGGGCTGCACCGGCGGGGGTTCCAATTTCGCCGGTTTCGCCTTCCCGTTCATCGGCCACTCACTGCGTGGCGGCGAAAGCCCGCGGGTTGTCGCGGTGGAACCGTCCTCATGCCCGACACTGACGCGGGGCCAGTACGCCTATGATTACGGTGATACGGCGAAGATGACGCCGCTGACGCGGATGCACACCCTCGGTTCCGGCTTTACACCGCCCGGTTTCCACGCCGGTGGCCTTCGTTACCATGGAATGTCGGCCCTGGTGTCCCATGCCAGGCAGTTGGGCCTGTTCGAGGCGGTCGCCTACCCCCAGAAGGCCTGTTTCGAGGCAGGCGTCCTGTTTGCGCGCAACGAGGGGATTGTGCCGGCCCCGGAAGCCAACCACGCGGTGCGTGGTGCCATTGACGAGGCCATTCGCTGCCGTGAGGAGGGAAGCACCGAGACCATCCTGTTCAACCTGTGCGGCCACGGGCACTTTGATATGGCGGCGTATACGTCCTACTTCGCGGGTGAGCTCAGCGACCATGAATACAGCGACGAGGAGCTGGCCATGGCCCTGTCGGGTCTGCCGTCCGTATGAACGCCAGACCCATGAAGCGGCAGTTTCAGTTGGCGTGATGGCTTAACCCGAGGTGCGCGGGCGTTGTCGATGGGCACCGCATCGCGTCTGCGGTTCTCTCGATATCCGGGGAAAGTGCCCGGTCGCTGCTGAGCGCCGGTGACCGGGTACGCACCCAGTCCATCATCTGTGCTGTCGCCTCGGAACGCAGATGCGGCTCCGCACGCAGTTCCAGGGCCTGGACCGCCATCAGGGCATCAATGGCCAGAATCCGGTAGAGCAGCGCCAGAAGGTGATGCGTCCTGCGTGCGCCGATGGTCCCCATGGTCACGACGTCCTGATTATCGCCATTGGTCGGGATGGACTGGATCGAGGCGGGTGTCGCCTGGGTGCGCATCTCCGCCAGCAGGGCGCTCGCCGTAACCTGCGCGCCCATGAACCCGCTGTGCAGCCCTGTCTCCGACCCCGTCAGGAAGGCGGGCAGCTCCTGATTCAGGCGTGGGTTGGCCAGGCGGGCAATGCGCCGTTCCGCATGAACCGCCAGTGTGATGACGGCGTTGGCCAGTGCATCCGAGGCCAGGGCCACATGCTGGCCGTAGAAGTTGCCGCCATGAAGCGCCTGATCCAGCGTTTCCGGGAGGATGGGGTTATCGGTCACGCTGTTGAGTTCCGTGGTCACGATCTGCGTATGCCAGTCGATCTGGTCCGCGACAGCGCCGAGCAGCTGGGGCGCGCAACGCAGGCTGTAGGGATCCTGTATGGGCGCACTGAGCTGTTGCAGGGCATCTGTTGCGACCCGCCCCTCGTCGGTCATCGCATCGGGTGGGGCATCATCGAGAATGCCCAGCCACCGGTGCAGTTTCTGTTGGCCCGGGTGTGGCCGCAGTTCGCCAAAGGCGCTGTGCCAGGCCTCGCGGCGTCCCCGCAGGGCCTGGGCGTGAGCCACTGTGGTCAGGGTGCTCCAGCGCAGCGCGCGCTCCGCCAGACGGTCATTGAGCGCTGCGATTCCCGTCATGGCGGAGGTACCGTTCACCAGGGCCAGGGCATCCTTGCCGCCTGGCTCCAGCGGTGCCAGTTCCAGGCGTTGCAGAACTGTCGCCGCCGGTTCGGCTTCACGGTCACCGTGGCGGATCCAGCCTTCCCCCATAAGAGCGCCAGCGATGTGTGCCAGTGGGGTCAGGTCGCCGCTGGCGCCAACCGTTCCCATGGCGGGAACGACCGGAAGGGCGTTTGCGTTAAGGCAGCCCAGAAGCTGGTCGAGGGTGGAGGGAGAAATACCGGAGGCGCCCAGGCCGAGGGCGCTGATCCGTGCCGCCATGGTGGCACGCGTCTGTTGCGGACTGAGAGGGTCTCCCACCCCGGAGCTGAGGTGGGCGACCAGATTGCGTTGAAGCGCCGCGCTGTGGTCAGCGCCGACAAGGGTGTCCGCCAGGGGGCCATATCCCGTGGTTACGCCATAGATCAGGCGCTGTTCCTGCTGGTAGCGGCTGAGCCGTTCATGGCTCTCACCGATCCGGAGCCACGCGGTCTCACCGAGTGACAGACGTGCGCCCAGCGCAATGCGCTCAACGTCCTCAGTGGTTGTGTCCTGTCCGTGCCAACGGATCCCGTCACCAGTCACTCAGCTTCCCCAGTTCATTGCGTGGCAGCGCCTTGCCGAAATCAAAGCGCACGGGGCGCTCCGGCGTTGTGAGGTGGGTATTCACCCATTCCCGCAGGCCCTGTTCAAGTGCCTCTCTGTCAGTATTCCCTGCTGGAACTACGAACGCCTTGAGCCGGGGCCCGCTGCCTGTGTCAAAGGGCCGGATGGCGCACTCCGCCACATCGGGGTGGTCCGCCAGCGCCCGCCGGATGGCAGCCGGGTCAACATTGGTGCCGGCAATCTGGATCGCACCGTCCCGTCTTCCCGTAGGTGCGAGCGTTCGGTGGTCGTACCAGTGGAGTTCGTCAGGAGCGGTGACAGTGGTTCCCAAGGGTCGCAGAAACAGGCTGCGGGAATCACCGTCAGCAGCGCGTTGCCAGTGCTCCAGGAGCGTGAAGGGAGAACTTGGGTCGGAGCGCCACCCAATGCCGCCTGTCTCGGAGGAACCATAGACTTCGGTCATCGAGCCAAGGCCCTTGCTTTCGAGCGTGCGGATGACATCCGGCGGGCAGGGCGCGGTCGAGGTCACGCCCGCAACGTCCGAATTGAAACCAGCATGTCGCTCACTGCGATAACGCCACCACTCCGGAAAGGCCACGATAAGGTCGCCGGGTTCCGGCTCCAGAGCGTATCGGTGGGCCATGTCACCTTGGTAGTAGGGAACCCCCAGCGCATCAGCGAGAAGCGGTCCCCAGAGGAAGCCATAGATATGATGCGGAGGTGCGACGCCGATTATGCGGGACCGGTTGGAGAAGGCGCCGGCTATCAGCGCGACCTCGCTCTCGAGATGGGGCAGCGGGAGCCGGTTAAGACGGGGATCCCCTGTCGTACCACCGGACCGGAATCCAATATGCCGGGTTCCATCAGCGAGACCCTCTCTGATCAGGGCCACCCAGTCCTCAACCGCATCTCTCCGCAGCAGCCATTCATCAAGGCCGCTGGCTTCAAGATCAAAGAACTCGTTGACCACTCGGGCCAGCGCCAGTTGTTCAATGGAGTCGACCGCCAGTGGCCCGTCTCTTAGAGAACCTCCGGCGGTGACTCTGCTTACCAGGTCGGACGTTCTGGCATTACGTTGATTCGCCAGTTCGTTGCCGATCAGGTGGCTGAGCACCGCCAGGGTGGTTTCGGTTCCGGCCTGCATCAGACGCGCTTGACGAAAACCCAGTAGCTCTGCCCATCGAGGGACTTTTTCATGTGCACCTTCACTTTCGTCGGCTTCATCTGATAGTCAAAGGTGTACTCAAACATGGTGCTCAGGTTGCCGCTTTTCACGCCTTCCTGGAACTTGCCGAAGAATTCGTCGGTCTTGGTGCAGGGAGCGACTTCCGTGAAGAAGTTCTTGCCGATCACCTCTTCCGGCTTACGCCCGGTGATTTCGCCTTCCGCCTTGTTGTAGCTGAGGATCTTACCGTTGGCATCAAGGTTGATGGCGCCGAAGGCCAGCTTGTCGATGTCCCGGTCGCTCATTTCAGCAAGCTTGTTGCCGATATCGTCCGAATCGAAGTTAACGCGTTCCATGAGTGCTCCTTGGTTTATGGAAATAGGCACTGGGGTATACGCACCTCGATGGGGCGGAGAGCATGGGAGCGTGTAACAAGTTGTAACGCCGCTGCCTCCCGTAGGCTCAGGGCTCCCTGTAGGGTCTGGAAAGATCCTGGATCACGGAGAACGCCCCTCTCAGATCACCGGGGTTGTAACCTGTCGCCTGGTCAGCGGGATACTGTTTTTCCAGAGCAGCCCGGATGGCTTCAGGCTGTTTCTCTTCAGGCCCGTGGCAGCCCATACACTGGGGTTTGACGCCGATCGCCTTCATGTACCGCAGGTAGCGGTCATCGCCGGCTTTCTGGATGCTGGTATCTTCAAGGTTTTTCAGTT
>JBNJDI010000099.1:0-7434 GCA_051744725.1 Pseudomonadota bacterium
AGCGAAGCCGCCGCCCAGCTGGAAGGCTCCAAGAGCTTCGCCAAGGACTTCCTTGCCCGCCACAGCATCCCCACTGCCGACTATCGGACCTTTGGGGACGTGGAGGCGGCGCTGGACTACCTGCGCGAGAAGGGCGCCCCCATTGTGGTCAAGGCGGACGGCCTGGCCGCTGGCAAGGGCGTGATCGTGGCGGAGACCCTGGCCGAGGGGGAAGACGCCGTGCGCGACATGCTCGCCGGCAACACCTTCGGCGATGCCGGGCACCGGGTTGTCATCGAGGAATGCCTGGTGGGCGAGGAAGCCAGCTTCATTGCCATGGTCGACGGCACCAACATCGTGCCGCTGGCCAGCAGTCAGGACCACAAGCGCGTGGGTGACGGCGACACCGGCAGCAATACCGGCGGCATGGGCGCCTACTCCCCGGCCCCGGTGGTCACGGACGAAGTGCACGAGCGCATCATGCGCGAAGTCGTCGAGCCCACCGTGAGCGGCATGGCGGACGAGGGCCGCCCCTACACCGGCTTCCTCTACGCCGGGCTCATGATCACCCCCAACGGCTCACCCAAGGTGATCGAGTTCAACTGCCGCCTGGGCGACCCGGAAACCCAGCCACTGCTGATGCGCCTGCGCTCGGACCTGGTGCAGCTCTGCCTGGCGGGCGCCAATGGCGGCCTGGACCAGGCCAGCTGCGACTGGGATGAGCGCACGGCCCTGGGCGTGGTCATGGCCGCCGGCGGCTACCCCGCAAAATACCGCAAGGGCGATGCCATCACCGGCCTCGACGGTGTGGACAGCGACAACTGCAAGGTCTTCCACGCCGGGACACAGCAGGACGATAGCGGCCGGATCGTGACCGCGGGAGGGCGTGTTCTCTGCGTGACCGCCCTGGGCGATACCGTGGCCGAGGCCCAGAAAAACGCCTATGCGGGGATCAGCCGGATCCACTGGGAGGACGCCCACTTCCGCACGGACATCGGCTTCCGCGCCCTGAACCGGGGGTAACCCCCTCGCCCTCATGGTTGAGCCGATCCTCACCTGGAGCCTGCTGATTGCCGCCGCCTTTCTCGGCGGCGGCATCAATGCCGTGGCGGGTGGCGGCAGCTTCTTCACCTTTCCGGCGCTGGTCTGGGCCGGGATTCCGCCCGTAGCCGCCAACGCCTCCGGCACCCTGGCGCTGCTGCCCGGCTACATGGCCAGCACCTGGGGATTCCGGGAGGATCTCAGGGCACCGCAACGGCTTTCCATGCCCGCCGTCCTGGCTACCAGTCTGGTCGGTGGCAGCATCGGAGCCGGCCTTCTGCTGCTCACACCGGATGAGCTCTTCAGCGACATCGTCCCCTGGCTGCTGCTGGCCGCCACCCTGCTGTTCGCCCTGGGGCCGCGCCTGCTGCGCCACCTCAACGCCAGCGGAAGTGAGTCCGGCCCCGGCATCCAGGTCATGGCGCTTCTGGCGGTGTGCGTCTACGGCGGCTATTTCAACGGCGGCCTCGGCATCGTACTGCTGGCCGCCTTCGGGCTGCTCGGCCACACCGGGCTCAACCGGATGCAGGGGCTCAAGAATCTGGTCTCCGCCGTGCTTACCGCCATCGCCGTGGCGCTCTATGCCATCGGCGGCGCCATTGTCTGGCTCAAGGCCCTGGTCATGATGATCTCGGCGGTGGCCGGTGGCTATCTGGTGGCCCGGGTGGCCCGCCAGCTGCCGGAATCCACCATCCGCTTCGTGGTCATCGCCACGGGCGCGGTGATGACGGTGCTGTTCTTCCTGAACTGATCAGCCTTCCGCCTTACGTTCCGAGTAGCGGCTCACCAGGTACTCCGAACGGTCGCGCAGCAACAGGGTGAATTTCACCAGCTCCTCCATCACGTCCACCACCCGGTCATACAGTGGCGACGGCAGCATCCGACCCGCCTCGTCAAACTGTTCATAGGCCTTGGGCACGGACGACTGGTTGGGGATCGTGATCATGCGCATCCAGCGCCCGAGAATGCGCAGGTTGTTCACGGCATTGAACGACTGCGAGCCGCCGGAGACCTGCATCACCGCCAGGGTCCGCCCCTGTGTCGGCCGGACACCACCCACCGACAGCGGCAGCCAGTCGATCTGGGTCTTCATGATCCCGGTCATGTTGCCGTGGCGCTCCGGACTCACCCAGACATGCGCCTCGGACCACTGGGACAGTTCGCGCAGCTCCTGCACCCTGGGGTGATCCGCGTCCGCATCATCCGGCAGTGGCAGACCCGAGGGGTTGAACATACGGGTTTCGGCGCCGAACTCATGCAGCAGGCGCTGGGCCTCCTCCGCCAGGAACCGACTGTAGGAGCGCTCGCGGAGGGAGCCATAGAGCAGCAGCACCCGCGGCGGATGGCTGCTGCCTGGGGTGTTCAGCTTGGTCAGGTCCGGGTGGTCCAGAAAGGTCCGGTCCACATTCGGCAGGTCTTCCATCCGTCTCTCCTCAGCTCTGGCTGGTTTCCGGGAAATAGTGGCGGGTGCCGTTGGCGATCTTCACCAGTCCCAGCATCAGCGGCACCTCCACCAGAACGCCAACCACCGTTGCGAGAGCGGCACCGGACTGGAGCCCGAAAAGCGCAATAGCCGCTGCCACGGCAAGCTCAAAGAAATTGCTCGCCCCGATCATGGCACCCGGCGCTGCAACGCTGTGCGGCACCCGCCAGGCCATGGCCCAGCCATAGGCAATGGCGAAGATCAGGAAGGTCTGCAGGACCAGCGGCACCGCGATCAGCCCAATGTGCAGCGGGTTCTGCAGGATCACCTCCCCCTGGAAGGCGAACAGCAATACCAGAGTCAGGATCAGGCCAACCGGCGTGACCGGCGCCAGGCGTTTCATGAAGACATCATCAAACCAGGCATTGCCCCGCCTGGCGATCACCCAGCGGCGTGTGGCGTAACCTGCCGCCAGCGGAATCACGATGTAGAGGATCACCGACAGCGCGATCGTCTGCCAGGGCACGATCATATCCGACAGCCCCAGCAGGAACATCACAATGGGCGCGAAGGCGAACAGCATGATGATGTCGTTGAGCGAGACCTGTACCAGCGTGTAGGCGGCATCGCCCCGGGTCAGGTAACTCCAGACGAAAACCATGGCCGTACAGGGGGCGGCCCCCAGAAGAATCGCGCCGGCCAGATATTCGCGTGCCAACCCGGTTTCAATGAGTGGCTCAAAGACCACCAGCAGGAAGAACCACGCGATCACGAACATGGTGAATGGCTTGACCAGCCAGTTGATGGTGGTGGTGATCACCAGCCCCCGGGGCTGGCGCCGTACGCCGGCAAGGGAGGCGAAGTCGATCTGCACCATCATGGGAAAGATCATGGCCCAGATCAGCACCGCCACCGGGATCGAGACCTGGGCGTATTCAAAGCGCGACAGCACATCCGGCACCACGGGCAGCCACTGCCCCATGGCAACACCAATCACGATCGCCAGCGCCACCCATACCGACAGGTAGCGTTCAAAAAGCCCCATGCCCTCTTTGATGTTCGGCTCACCGGTCTTCTGCGTCACGTCTGGCCTCCGTCAATCGCCTGAAGCAGTTCGCGGACACGCTGTTCGATGTCATCGCGCACCCTTCGGAACTCATTCATGATGCTTTCCTCATCTCCCTGAGCGCGTGTCGGATCAGGCAGCCCCCAGTGACGCTTACGCGTTCCCGGCGGGAGCATGGGGCAGGACTCATCCGCGGCCCCGCAGACGGTGACCACCAGATCCGCCCATGCCAGATGGGCATCCGTCAGGACCGTGGAATGCTGGGCTTCGATGCCCACGCCGACCTCGGCCATGACCTGAATGGCCTTTGGGTTCTGGCCGTGGGCTTCCAGCCCGGCTGAATCCGCATTCAGCCGGTCGCCTGCCAGGTGCCGCAGAAAGCCCTCGGCCATCTGGGACCGGCAGGAATTGCCCCTACACACAAAAAGCACATTCATCGTGAAACCTCACTGAACCGCGTCGAGAGAAGGGCGCTGCCCCATGGCCGCCAGCCGCGCCCGGTGTTCACCCAGATCCCGGAAAGCCAGCACCGAGCGCAGGGTCTGGCGCGCCCAGTCCGGCAGTTCCGGCGACAGGCGATAGTGCACCCACTGGCCCCGGCGTTCATCCCGGACGATACCCTGATCCCGGAGCTGGGACAGATGCCGCGAGATGCGCGGCTGGGAAAGCTCCAGCGCCGCCACCAGCTCACAGACACAGAGCCGCCCCTCCTGCTCGAGCAACAGCAGGCTGTTGAGGCGAGTGGTATCCGAGAGGGCGCGGAAGAACTGTTCTGGCGTTATCATATTCCGATATCCATATATGTATACCCGTAACTATACAGAGGCCATGAAGTGGTGAAAAGGGGGATTATGCGATCAGTGGTCCGATGATGACAGCGGCGCCAGCTCGGGAACGCCCCGGCGACGCCGGATCCAGTTGATGGAACGGAACACGGGCGGGCGGGATACCACCCAGCGCTCCAGCCGGTACTTGCCGGGAAAATTGAGCAGGGTCAGCGCAATCACGATGGTCAGAAGCCCCTGCCCCGGCAGCACCAGCATGGCGATGCCCGCGATCAACAGAACCAGCCCCAGCAAATTCTTCAGGACCAGCACCACCAGCCCCAGCACCGGATGGCGCTGCAGGATCAGGCGGCTTCCACGTTCGGGGCGGGCAAAATAGTCCGCCGGAATGCGGATCACAATCACGGGCACGGCCACCAGAGTCGCCACGAACATGAACAGCGACGCACCACCGAGACTCCACAGGACCACTTCGTGTGCTTCCAGCCATGCCACCAGTCTGCTGAACACGCTGCTCCGGCGCCTCCCTGATAATCCCTGTGTCCCGGCCAGCCTACCGGCTCCTCACTGGATTGCCCACCCCACCCTTGCAACCTGAAAACCTCGCCCGCATCACAGAGGACAGTTGCCGTTTGAATGAATCACTTCCTATACTCACCAATATGGGAAATAATAATCAGATGCTGGAGGGCACCGTATGGAACAGAGGACCCCACAAAGGGACACAGCACGAACGTATCGTAATGACCGCTTTTCACCTCTGGGCTTCACCCAGTCGCTGATTGAACCGACAAGCTCAGCCACCGGGCCCGAACGCTGGATGGCGGAAAAGTTCCTTTCGGTGGCTGGCAATCCGCCACTGACCCTGGATCTCTGGGGCACGCAGGAAGTCAGTCCTTCCGGTGCCACGCCGCGCTACCGGCTGCGGGTCGCGGACCGGGCGGCTCTCTACGAACTGATGACCAATCCCAACCTGGCCTTCGGCGACCTCTACAGCGCAGGGCGCCTGGAAATGGAAGGCCACATGCCGGACCTGCTCACCGACCTGTACCGGGCCCTGGACCAGTCCCATGAAAAGCTGCCGCTTTTCCTGCGCATGCTCTGGCGTGACCAGGCGCCGCGCTCGACCAGCCTCAAGGCCGCGAAGGACAACATCCACCACCACTACGACATGGGCAACGATTTCTACCAGCTCTGGCTGGACCAGGCCCAGATGCAGTACACCTGCGCCTACTACGAGGAACCGGGCATCAGCCTGGAACAGGCCCAGCTCGCCAAGCTGGAGCTGGTCTGCCGCAAGCTGCAGCTCCAGCCCGGCGAGACCGTGGTGGAAGCCGGCTGTGGCTGGGGCGGACTCGCCCGCTACATGGCGAAGCATTATGGCGTGAAGGTCCGGGCGTTCAACATCTCCGAGGAGCAGGTCAGCTTCGCCCGCGAGAAGGCGAAGGAAGAAGGCCTCGAGAACCAGGTCGAATACGTGCTGGACGACTACCGCAACATCTCCGGCGAATACGACCGCTTCGTGTCCGTGGGCATGCTCGAGCACGTGGGCACGGACTACTACGCGGACCTCGCGGCAGTGATCCGACGCCACATGAAGCCCGAGGGTCTGGCACTGGTCCACTCCATCGGCCGCAATTACCCCATGCGCACCAACGCCTGGATCGAGAAGCGCATCTTCCCGGGGGCCTACCCGCCCAGCATCACCGAATTCACCAGCATCGGTGAGGCCGGCCCCTTCTCGGTACTGGACGTGGAGAACCTGCGACTGCACTACGCCGAGACGCTGGAGGACTGGCTGGCCCGCTACGAGGCCAACATTGATACCGTGCGCGAGATGTACGGCGAGCACTTCGTGCGCACCTGGCGTCTTTACCTGGCCGGCTCTATAGCCGGCTTCCGCGCCAATTCGCTGCAGCTGTTCCAGATGGTGCTGGCGCACCCGGAGAACAACAATGTGCCGCGCAACCGCAAACACCTCTACGCCAGCTCGAACGTGCCGCCGGAGGGCAGTTACTGATGGTACAGCGCTATGATGCACTGATCGTCGGCGGCGGCCCGGCCGGCTCCACCATGGCACGGAGCCTGACCAACCAGGGCTACCACACCCTGGTGGTGGACAAACAGACCTTCCCGCGCGACAAGACCTGCGCGGGCTGGGTGACACCGGCCGTTCTGGCGTTGCTGGACATTGACCCGGCCGACTACCGCCGCCAGAACATCATGCAGCCGATCCACCGTTTCCGCATCGGCATGATGGGACAGAAAGCGGTGGAGAACGACCACGGCAGTGAGCCGGTCAGCTACGGCATCCGCCGCTGTGAATTCGACCACTACCTGCTCGAACGCAGCGGCAGCGAGCGGGCCGAAGGCGTGAAGTTCCAGTCCCTCGAACGCACCAGCGACGGGGAATGGTGCCTCAACGGCGAATACCAGGCACCACTGGTCATAGGCGCCGGGGGTCATTTCTGCCCGGTGGCTGCGACCATCGGGGAAGGCCCCGGCAGCCACGAGACCTCGGTGACCGCCAAGGAAATCGAATTCGAGATGACTCCGGAGCAGGCCCGGCAGTGCCGGATCCGGGAGGACACGCCGGAACTCTGGTTCTGCCGCGACCTGATGGGCTACGCCTGGGTGTTCCGTAAGGACAACTTCCTCAACATCGGCCTGGGCCGTGAGGACCCGAACGACCTCAAACACCACCTCAATGACTTTGTCGCGAAAATGCAGGCCGAAGAGCGGATCCCCGAGGACCTGCCCGGGAAGTTCAAGGGCCATGCCTATCTGCTCTACGACCACGCCGAACGGCCGCTGGTGGATGACGGTATCCTGCTGATCGGTGACTCCGCCGGGCTGGCCTACACCCAGAGCGGTGAGGGCATCCGCCCGGCAGTGGAATCCGCCTTCCTGGCCACGGATGTCCTTCAGGAGGCGCCGGATTACAGCGCCGCCAGCCTCCAGCCCTACGCCGATCGTCTGCGCGAACGCTTCGGTACCCGCGAGGTGGAGCGCGAAAGCAGTGTGGACATTCCCGACTGGGCCAAGCAGCGCATTGCGCCGGCGCTGATGAAGACCCACTGGTTCACGCGCCGGGTGGTGACCGAACGCTGGTTCCTCCACGAGCATGTGCCCGCGCTGGA
>JBNJDI010000100.1:0-7429 GCA_051744725.1 Pseudomonadota bacterium
TAATGGGCGTAACGGGCCCGGGGTTCAAAGCCCAGGAAAGCCCGGGCGAGGGCCTTTGCCTGTGGGCCCGAGAGCCGGATAACGCCCACGCCACCGCGGCCGGGCGGCGTGGCGAGAGCGGCAATGGTATCCCGGTCGGCACCGCTCATGGCGTGGTCAGGGGATCAGCCCTTGCGCGGGGACTGCCCCTGCTCCTTTTCAATCTGGCGATAGATGAAGAACTGCTGTGCCATGGAGAGCACGTTGTTGCTCAGCCAGTACAGCACCAGGCCTGCCGGGAACCACAGGAAGAAGAAGGTGAACATGATCGGCAGCAGCTTCATCACCTTGGCCTGGACCGGATCCGGCGGCGTCGGGTTCAGCTGCATCTGCAGGAACATCGAGCCGCCCATCAGGATCGGCAGGATGAAGTAGGGGTCCATCACCGACAGATCCTGGATCCACAGCATGAAGGGCGCATGGCGCAGCTGCACGCTCTCGAACAGGACCCAGTAGAGCGAGATGAACACCGGCATCTGGACCAGTATCGGCAGACAGCCACCCAGCGGGTTGATCTTCTCCTTCTTGTAGAGATTCATCATCTCCTGGGACAGCTTCTGGCGGTCGTCGCCGTACTGTTCCTTGAGACGCTGCATCTCCGGCTGGACACGGCGCATGTTGGCCATGGAGCGGTAACTGGTGGCGGAGAGCTTGTAGAAGGCCAGCTTCACCACGACGGTCAGCAGGATGATGGCCACACCCCAGTTGCCAACCAGGTCATGGAACCAGTCCAGGAGATAGAACAGGGGCTGGGAGATGAAGAACAGCCACCCAAAGTCGACGGTACGGTCCAGGTTGGGTGCAATATCCTGGAGACGCTCAATGATCTTGGGGCCCACGTAGACCCTGGATCCGATTTCCTTTTCCTCACCTGGCGCCACTTCGGTTCCCGGGCTGACAAAGCCCATCACGTGCAGGTTATCGCCACGCTGGCGGGTCTGATAGCGATGGGTCTCATCCTGGTCCGGAATCCAGGAACTCATGAAATAGTGCTGGAGGAAAGCAATCCAGCCGCCTTCCACCTGACGGTTGAGGGGGTTTTCGCTCAGATCCGAGAACTCATACTTGGTATAGGGTTCCTCAGGCGTGCTCAGGACCATGCCGAGGAAGGCCTGGACGCCAAGAATCCGCTGGCCGGTGGGATCACCACTCTCATCGCGGACGATACGGCCGGAGAAGTACCCGTTCCAGGGCTCACTGGACTCGTTCTGGATGTGGTAGCTGACCTTCAGGCGGTAATGATCGCGCTCGAAGGTGTAGCGCTTGATGATCTGTACCCCGGAATCGGTTTCATGGGTCAGGTCCACGGTCAGCTCGTCCTCACCTTCATCCAGTTGATAGCTGTCGGATTCACTGGTGAAGGTCAGATTGCCGTGACCCCGGTCGGAGCCGCCGTCACCGAGAAGGCTGCTCTCCAGGATGTAGGTGAGTTCGCCATCATTCTGGAGCAGCTGCAGCGGCTTATCCGACTTCAGGGTGCGGGTGTGCTCGGGCAGCCAGGCTTCCACGAGATGGCCGCCATTGAGACTGATGCGGGCATCCAGAACATCCGTTTTCACGCGGATGGTGTCACCGTTATCAGTGGTTTCATCGCTTGCGGATCCGGTGGCGTCCCCGCTGGTTTCCTCATCGGTGGTGGCCATATCCGATTCCGGACGTTCAAAGCCATCATCGCTGCCACCGCTGTCGCCACTGTCAGCGGGCTGCTGGCTCTGGGAGCCGCTATCAGCGGGTGCGGCCTCTTCGGCTGCCACGGGTTCGTCGGAAACGGGCTGCTGGTGATAATCCTCGTTCCAGGCCATGACGAGGAGGTAGCTGACTATGGCCAGACCAAGCCATATGGCGACGCGGGGGATATCCATGGATTGGTTCATCCTTTGCGTGAACAGGAGTGATGGGTCGGGGAAGCCTCTGGAACCGGATCATACCCGGATGTACCCCAGGGATGGCATCGGAAAAGCCGGTGCAGCGCGTAGTAACCACCGCGGATCATGCCGTGCTGCTGGATGGCGCTTACGGCGTATTCGGAACAGCTGGGCATATGCCGGCAGTGAGGGGGCATCAGTGGACTGATCCCGTACTGGTAGGCTCGAATCAGCAGAAGAAGCAGCCAGCGCATTGGGTTATCCCGTTTTTGCCGGAGACCGGGCGGTCGCCTGTTTGCCCAGTTTGTGCCACGCCCGGTCCAGTTCCTGGAACAGTTCGGCATTGTCCATGGTGTTGCCGCCAGGCCGGGCCAGCACAATGATGTCCAGAGCAGGCAGATCATGCTGTCTGTGCCTGAAGGATTCCCGTACCGCACGCTTGAACCGGTTGCGTGCTGTCGCCCTGGGCAGATGCCGGCGGGCCACGATGATGCCCAGACGGGGCAATGATCGGGGCTCCTCAGCGCTTCGGGCAAGCATCAGGAATCCCCGGCTGCCGGCCCTGAACTCGACGCTGTCGAATACCCGCGTGTAATCACGACTGTTGAGCAGTCTTGCCTGGCGGGGAAATCGGGAGTCAGGCGGCAACTGAATGGGTTCAGGCGCTGAGGCGCTTGCGACCCTTGGCACGACGGCGCGCAATCACTTTGCGGCCATTCTGGGTTGCCATGCGGGCACGGAAACCATGGGTCCGCTTGCGCTTGAGGTTACTCGGCTGAAAGGTGCGTTTCATGGTGATGGTCCTGTTCAGGGCTGCGAATGTCGGAACAATGGTTTCTGCCGATGGTCCGAGCACGGAGCTGCCACCGGGATGCGGGATTCTAGTCAATTTATGGCGTTCAGACAATGGGCATCGTGGCGGGAAAGGGCCGGCGGTTACAGTAGAAACAAAGTTTTTATCTTTAAGGAATCAATAAGACTGTTGTTACTGTTATTAGGGAGGCGGATTTCTGTGGATAACGACCTTGCAGACGCTGATGGCGCGGTTGGAGCGTGGGGACGGTTCTGTTCAGTGATGCTTGGTAAGCTGGTACTAACAGCAGGGATGGAATGGGCATAAGAGGGGGTGCCGTGCCCGGGTCCGGGTTATCAACGGGTCTGTCCGGGGTTTATACGGTCCTCAACACACGGTGTTTGCACAGGCTGTTGTGGAAAACTGTTTTGATGGGAATTGATCTGTAATTTTGTGCACGACTCTGTTGGCAAGTAGGTAATTATCGGATTTAAAAGATAAAAAATATCCACAGGGTGTTTATATCGTTGACCGAGGGGCTTTTACAGGCGGTGGGCGGAGCGTAGAATACCGCCCTTGCCGGGGTAGAGACCCGTCCGAAGAAGAACAATGCGAGGTCAGCAGTCGTGCCACAGGAAATCTGGCAGCAGTGTCTGGAGCTGTTACAGGATGAGTTCCCCGCCCAGCAGTTCAATACCTGGTTGCGTCCGTTGCAGTCCCGCGATGACGGAGGCGCCCTGGTACTGCTTGCCCCCAACCGGTTTGTGCGCGACTGGGTGAGCCAGAAGTATCTGGATCGCATTGAGGAGGTCGTCCGGGACCTGAATGGTGCCAAGGGCCTCCATGTCGAGGTGAAGGTGGGGTCCGCCGAGGACGCCAGGCCCCGCACGACCCAGTCCTCAGGTAACCGCGGCGCAAGCGCGCCCAAACGGAACACCGCCGCCAGTGCCGGCGCCGAGGTCGAGTCCGCCAGTGCGGAAGTGGCGCCGCCAGTGAACGATGCGGAACTGAACACAGCCGACGAGCGTCCGGTCGAGGATTCACCGGTGGCGGCGCGCATAGCCGGGCGCGCCAGTGGTGGCCGCGATGACCGTCGCGCCAATGTCGAGGGCGGGGTCCAGCACAGTGAGACCTTCCTGAATCAGCAGTTCACATTCGGGACCTTTGTCGAGGGCAAATCCAACCAGCTGGCGCGGGCCGCCTCGAGTCAGGTGGCGGAGAACCCCGGTGGCTCCTACAACCCGCTGTTTCTCTACGGCGGCGTGGGCCTGGGCAAGACCCACCTGATGCATGCCGTGGGTAACGAGATCGTACGCCGCAATCCCGGAGCGCGTGTTGCCTACCTGCGTTCGGAACGCTTTGTGGCGGACATGGTCAAGGCGCTGCAGCTCAACGCCATCAATGACTTCAAGCGTTTCTACCGGTCCCTGGATGCCCTCCTGATCGACGATATCCAGTTTTTCGCGGGCAAGGAGCGCTCCCAGGAGGAGTTCTTCCACACCTTCAACGCGCTGCTTGAGGGCGGTCAGCAGGTGATCCTGACCTGTGACCGGTTCCCCAAGGAGATTGTGAACATGGAGGAGCGGCTCAAGTCACGGTTCGGCTGGGGCCTGACGGTGATGGTGGAACCGCCTGAGCTTGAGACCCGCGTGGCGATCATCATGAAGAAAGCGGAGCAGGCCCAGGTCAGCATCAGCAACGAGGCGGCCTTTTTCATTGCCCAGAAGATCCGTTCCAACGTGCGCGAGCTGGAAGGCGCCCTCAAGCTGGTGATCGCCAATTCCCATTTCACGGGCCAGCAGATCACACCGGCATTCATCCGGGAAAGCCTGAAGGATCTGCTGGCGCTGCATGAGAAGCAGGTCAGCATCGACAATATTCAGCGGACCGTGGCAGAGTACTACAAGATGAAAGTGGCGGATCTGCATTCAAAGCGCCGCACGCGCTCGATCACGCGGCCCCGCCAGATGGCGATGGCACTGGCCAAGGAGCTGACGAGCCACAGCCTGCCCGAGATCGGTGATGCCTTTGGCGGCCGGGACCACACCACGGTTCTGCACGCCTGCAAGAAAATCGAGGAACTGCAGGAATCGGACGCCAATATCCGCGAGGATTACCAGAACTTCCTCCGGCTGCTGACCACCTGAACCACTGACAAACCCACATCCGAACCAGGCGGAATCCGACAATCATGAAAATCCGGACCAGTCGCGAATCCCTTCTTGAACCACTCCAGGCAATCGCCGGTGTGGTGGAAAAGAAACAGACCATGCCCGTTCTCTCCAACGTCCTGCTGGTGGCCGAAGGCGAGGCCCTGATGCTGACCGGGACCAATATGGAGGTGGAGCTTGTGGCCACCGTCACCGACCTGGAAGTGGAACAGGAGGGGCGCATCACGGTGCCGGCCCGCAAGCTGGTGGATATCTGCCGGTCGCTGCCGGAAGCGGCGGATGTGACCCTGGCCCTGGAAGGGGATCGCATGCGGATCCGCGCCGGGGCCAGTCAGTTCACCCTGGCCACCCTGCCCGCGGATCATTTCCCGAACGTTGAGGATGACGAGGACAGCTTTACGCTGAACCTCGAGCAGGGCAGCTTCCAGAGCCTGCTCAGCAGTACCGCGTTTGCCATGGCGCAGCAGGACGTGCGTTATTATCTCAACGGGCTGCTGCTCGAGATTGGTGATGACGCCATCCGTGCGGTGGCGACTGACGGACATCGGCTGGCGCTGTCGAACCTGTCCGCCCCCACCTATCTGGATGAGACCCGCCAGATCATCGTGCCCCGTAAGGGGGTCCAGGAGCTGATCCGGTTGCTGGGAGATGGGGAGGATAATGTGGCGGTCACCATTGGCGGCAGCCATATACGGGCAACCATTGATGGGTTCACCTTCACCTCCAAGCTCATCGAGGGTCGTTTCCCGGACTACAACCGGGTGATTCCCAGCGGGGGTGACAAGACGGTGATCGCGGACCGCGAGACGCTGCGCAGCATCCTGCAGCGGGCCGGCATCCTCTCCCATGAGAACATCCGCGGGGTACGGCTGGAGCTGGAGCCTGGGGAGCTCCATGTGTATGCCAACAACCCGGATCAGGAGCAGGCCGAGGACACCATGGCGGTGGAGTACCAGGGCGAGGCGCTGCAGATCGGGTTCAATGTGGGGTATCTGATCGACGTCATGAACGTCATCCGTGAGGACCAGGTACGGATCGTGCTCTCCGGCCCCAATGCCAGCGCGTTGATTGAGAGCACGGGGCCGGATGACAATCTGTACGTTGTGATGCCGATGCGGCTTTAATGGTTTCTGGATTGGACTAACAGGGAAGCTTGGGAATGAGTGTACTGATTGAGAATACCCCGGTGACGGGAGGCAAAAGAGGCGGCCGTAGCAGGGAAAAGGAAGGTACGGCGCTGGGAGGCAATCCCGCTCGCATCCTCGGTGATGGCATCAAGGGGGCGTTCCGGATTGGCCAGACCGCCATGGTCGTCAGCGGCCAGGGGGTACGCTGGCTGCGGGGCGACCGCCAGCCCCTGCCCCGGCTGATGCGCGATACCTTTGAGCGCCTCGGTGCCACCTATATCAAGCTGGGTCAGTTCATCGCCTCGTCCCCCACCTTCTTTCCCCGCGAGTATGTGGATGAATTCCAGAACTGTCTGGATCAGACGCGCCCCCTGCCCTACGCCATCATGGAGCGGATCCTGAGGGAGGAGCTGGGCAGTGCGGTGGATACCGAATTCACGCGTATTGACCGCACGCCGCTGGCCTCGGCATCCATTGCGCAGGTGCATGGGGCGCGATTGGCCAGTGGTGAGGAAGTGGTGCTCAAGATCCAGAAGCCGGGTGTATCCAACATCCTGCTTACCGATCTCAATTTCCTCTATGTGTCAGCCCGTGTGGTGGAAACCCTGGCGCCGAAGCTGGCATGGACATCGCTTTCGGGCATCATCCAGGAGATCCAGCGGACCATGATGGAGGAATGCGATTTCCTCCAGGAGGCCAACAACCTTGAGGCGTTCCGGGAATTTCTTGATCGCACCGGTAACAGCGATGCCACTGTTCCGCGGGTTCACCGCAGGCTGAGTACCGGGCGGGTGCTGACCATGGAGCGGTTCCAGGGTGTGCCGCTGACCGACCTGGATACCATCCGGCGTTACAGCGATGATCCGGAACGGACACTGATCACGGCCATGAACACCTGGTTCGCCAGCCTCACCCAGTGTGCGTTCTTCCACGCCGACGTGCATGCCGGCAACCTGATGGTTCTGGAGGACGGGCGCGTGGGGTTCATCGACTTCGGCATCGTCGGGCGTATTGATCCGGATACCTGGACCGCGGTTTCCGACTTCATGGGAGCGCTGATGAGCGCTGATTTCGAAAGCATGGCGGATGCCATGGCGCGGATCGGTGTAACCCGTGAGGGTGTCGACGTGAAGGCGCTGGCGCGTGATCTTTCCGGGCTCCAGCAGCATATGGAGACGGTCGTTCCGACGGATCCGCATGAGATGCCTGATATCGAAACGCTGTCCGAGGAAACGGACGACGATGTGAATGAACTGCTGATGGATCTGGTGCGTGTGGGCGAGGATCATGGGCTGCATTTCCCCAGGGAATTCGCCCTTCTGATCAAGCAGTTCCTGTATTTCGACCGCTATATCCACATACTGGCGCCGGAAATGGATATGTTCCTGGACGAACGCCTGAATATGCTCCACTGAGGTCCGGCCTGATGGCACT
>JBNJDI010000101.1:0-7274 GCA_051744725.1 Pseudomonadota bacterium
TTACGGCTGGTAATGCTCCGGTACGTCACTGCAGATGTCTCCTCATCCGGAATAGTGTGTTCAGTTTTCTCAATAATGTAATGCGAATTATTATCGTTAATTACGCAAATGTAAAGAGTTCTCAACAATTCCATGACGGGATGGCGCCTCTGATGCATCATGCCCATTGAACGTTGTCCGGATTTCCTCCGTATTCCCCGGAAACAACCAGGGCTGAAGTCAATGACACACGTATTTCTTGTCGACAACGGCTCCCTGCGCCCCGGCGCCACCCTCAACCTGCGAAGGGTGGCAGCGGCGCTGGGCGAACGCACCGGCATGCCCGTGGAGGCCCGCTCCCTGCTGCACTCCAACAAGGTGCCGGCGGAAAAGCTGGATGGCATGCCCGCTTCAACGCTTGGTCCGGCCGCGACATGGCGAGCTGAGGAGGGGGTGAAAGACATGGTGATTCTGCCGTTCTTCTTCGGGCCAAGCCGGGCGCTCAGCGGTTACCTGCCGGAGCGGCTGGGCGAGATGCAGGGGATTCATCCGGAGGTACAGGTAAGGGTCGCCTCGCCCCTGGTCGATCTTCAGGCGCCCACGGACCTGAGGCTCGCCCGGATCCTGCGCGATGGCGTCGAGGAGCAGCTGCAGCGTCTGCCGGAAGGCTCAGAGCCGGCTGTTGTGCTCGCTGACCATGGCAGTCCCATCCCCGAGGTGACCGCTGTGCGTAACGTCCTGGCAGGTCAGCTTTCAGCACTGTTGGAGAACCGGGTCCGCAGTGTGACGCCTGCTTCCATGGAGCGCCGCGAGGGAGACGAGTACCGGTTCAATGACCCACTGCTTGAGAACCTGCTGGACGAGCCCGGATTCAACGCGGGGCCGGTCATCGTCTCAATGCTGTTCCTGTCCCCTGGCAAACACGCCGGTGAAGGCGGCGATGTGGCGACCATCTGTGCCGATGCCGAGGCCCGGAATCCAGGACTGACCACCTGCATCACACGGCTTGCGGGGGAACATGAGGGTGTTCTGGATATCCTTGCGGACAGGCTGGGTGAAGCTTTGAACGGTGAGCGCTACCTTCTCGATCTTCCGGCGCGCGGTAAAAGCTGATCAGAACCGGTGCGGCTCAAAGGCCACTGATTCAGTCCGCTGCCCCAGCAGTACGATCCGCCCGCGATAGCGACCGTCACCGGTGGCCGTGAAGTCGAAACTGAAGGTCCGCCGCAGGCGCAGGCGCCCCTGCCAATCCCGCTGGACGCCAAGTCCGCTCAGGCAGACGCTCTGATCCAGAAGATCCACATCCGCTTTTTCACAGGCACGCCGCGCCGCCTGAAGGGCCAGCTCCTTGGTCCCCAGGGCGCGCCACCAGTACCAGGCGCCGAAGCCGATGGCGAACAACAGGGTCAGTGTGGTGAGATCGAGGTTCATAGCGCCTCACTGTAGCACTCCTACCCCAGGCGGCGCCGCGTCAGCAGGAACATGAAGTAGCTGCCGCCGAGCAGTGCCGCTACCAGGCCCGCCGGCAGCTGATCCGGATACAGGAGGGCACTGCCCAGCCAGTCGGAGAGCACCATCAGCCCCATGCCCACCATGGAGGCCAAAGCGATTTGCGAACGCACCCTGTGGGCGCCCAGCAGCGCTGCCACATGCGGTGCCAGCAGCCCCACGAAAGCCACCGGCCCCATGAGCGCGGTCACAAACGCGCACAACGCACAGACCAGCAGCAACAGGGTCATCCGGGCTAGGCCGATACTGACACCCCGACCCCGCGCCATGGCATCACCAATAGAGATCAGGGTCAGCCAGCGAGAGAGCAGCATCGTAAGCCCCACCAGAAGCGCCACGCCACCTGCCAGCAACAGCCCCTTATCCAGGGAAGCACGGTAGGTCGAGCCCGACAGCCACCCGAGGATCAGATGGGATCTGTCGCCGCCCTGAGCGAGGGTAAAATAGACCAGCGCCTCCATGAGGGCTGCCAGGGAAATCCCCATCAGGATCACAATGCCGGGTGAATAATGCGAGCGCCTCCCCAATACCAACAGCATAATCAGGACTACCAGACTGCCCAGGAAGGCGACCCCCGGCCCCGCCTCGTAAATGGAGACGCCGGTGGCGATGGAATAGGCCACCAGGGCCAGCGTTGCACCGGCGGACATCCCCAGTATGTCCGGGCTGGCCAGGGGGTTGCGGATGAGGCGCTGGAGGATAAGACCCGCTACCGCCATGCCCACGCCAGCGGCGGCTGCCGTCAACAGGCGTGGCCCGCGCAGGGACCAGGTCATCCCGTCGGGCCACGCGAACCGCAGTCCCTCGTGCCAGAGGGATTCAGTGGGCACATGGGTCAGCGTCAGCAGAACCACACCGGCCAGCCCCAGGGCAGCCGCCGGCCAGACCCAGGGGCGCACCTCACGCGCCCCCCTGGGCAATGCCAGTGAGGTCTGGTCCCCATGGGCGAGTCGCTTACGGGCGAAGATCACCAGCGCCGGTGCGCCCACCAGGGCGGCTGCCGTGCCGCTCGGCACCAGCTCGCCCAGCCAGTCGCCCGCCAGCAGTGCCAGCGAGTCGGTCGCCAGCAGCAGTACCGCTCCAAGCAGTGCGCTGCACCAGAGCTCATCGCCGGCCCTGAGGGCACCCAGGGAGCGCGCGATGTTGGGCGCAATCAGGCCCAGGAACCCGATCACCCCGACCGCCGTAATGGCACTGGCCAACACCCAGAGGCCCGCCAGCAGAAGCACGACCAGGACAGGGCCATAACTGAGCCCGCGACTGCGGGCACCCGCTTCCCCAAGCCTCATCAGGGCCAGCGGCCGGGGTGCGAACAGCAGGATCAGTGGCAGTACCAGAAGACGGGGCCAGAGCCATTCCACCCAGTTCCAGTCGTTCTGGGTCAGGTTGCCCGCCCCCCAGATGAACACGCCGCGGGCCGCTTCCTGGTTGAGGAGGATGACGGCCGCGGCGGCGGCTCCCATCAGGATGTGCGTCGCCATCCCCGCGAGCACGATCGGTAAGCCACTGATGCCACTGCGCCCCGCAATCACCAACACCAGGGCAACGGCCCCCATGGCCCCGGCCATGGCGACCAGGGCCTGTAGATCCATTGCCAGCGCCGGGAACCAGACCGTCGCGCACACCAGCGCCAGCCAGGCCCCGGAGGAAGCGCCCACTGTCAGGGGCGACATCAGCGGGTTACGGGTCACCTGCTGCAGCAGGCTCCCCACGGTTCCCAGGACCGCACCCACAAGGATGGCCAGGACAACACGCGGCAGCGCGGTGTAGACAAACCGCACCTGGTCAAACCCGGCGGGATCATGCCCCGTGATCAGGCGCCACTGCGCAGCAGTGGACAGGTCGCTTCCAAGCTGCAGATGCACCAGGGCCAGACCGGCCAGCAATGCCATGGCAAGGCCGAAGCGCGACGCGGGGGCATGGAACAGAGAGGCCAATGCCATCAGGGTTCAATGGTCAGGAGTGCGTCCGTCATGTGCTCGGCGAGGTACCGAAGGGACATGGCGCCACCATAGGTCCAGCTCGGGTCAACCGGCGCCACACGGTCTTTCTCGACCGCCGGAAGCGCCTTCCAGAGAGGCGTTTCCAGAAGGTCACCGGCCAGGCTTGTCGGCCGGAAGTAGAGCAGGATGCCTTCCTCCACACGGCCAAGCTCGGAAATCTCTTTCTGCACCTGTCCCCACTGGCTCCTGGGCTGCGGCAGGGCCGGCTCCATGCCCAGCCGTTTCAGGACATGCTGCGGCATCGAGTTGTCCCCGAAGACCCGGGCAACCGAGGGGCTGGTAAACACCATGCTGCTGACATCCGGCATGGACTCCCCGAAGTGATCCCGGAGACGCCCCCGCAGCCAGATGAAGCGCGCTTCCAGCTGCGCCAGCTTGCGCTCCGCCCGCGCCTCACGGTCGAACAGCGTCGCCAGCTTCCGGAACAATTGCCGGGCCACCTCAGGGTTGTCATGGTCCTCGCTGAACGCCTTGAAATAGAGCACCGGGGCTACGCCGGTCATCTTCCCGGAAAGCCCCGTCTGGCCGTTGGAGAGCAGGACCAGGTCCGGATCCAGGGAATCGATGCGCTCCATGTTGGGCTCGGAGCGCTTGCCAACATTGACCACATCCTCCGGTAACTCAGGCTTACCCACCCACTTGCGGTAGCCCTCAACATCCGCCACACCCACCGGCTCGATACCGAGCTCGATCAGGTTTTCCGCCATGGACCAGTTCAGGGCGACCACCCGCTCGGGTGCGCTGTCAAAGGTCTGGGAGCCGTGGCTGTCCTCGATTGTGACCTCGGCGGGGGCCTTCAGCGCCACGGCCAGACCAAGAATGAGCAGAGTCAGTGTCCGGATTGTCGTATGCATGGGAATTGAGCGGCTCCTGTCAGGCCACCACAGCGACCGGGCGCTGGGTTCCGGGCTGGGCGATGAGGTCAATATCGATACCATAGAGGGTCGTCAGCAGATCCCGGGACAGCATGTCCTCCGGAGGGCCATCGAAAACCGGCCAGCCCTGCTTGAGCGCGATCACCCGGTCCGCGTAGCGGGCGGCCAGGTTCACGTCATGCAGGATCACGGCAACCCCCCGGCCCGCCGAGCGGTTGAGCTCCCGAAGTAACGTCATGGACTCGTACTGGTGGGACAGATCCAGCGCCGAGGTGGGCTCATCGAGCAACAGCAGCGGCGCCTCCTGGGCCAGCAGCATGGCGATCCAGGCGCGCTGGCGTTCACCCCCGGAGAGTTGATCGACCAGGTGGGTGGCGTAGTCCGTCATGCCGGTCTGCTCCAGCGCCCAGTCCACGGCAACCGCATCATCCCGGTGCCAGCGCCGCACCAGCCCGCGCCAGGGGAAACGCCCCAGCCGCACCAGTTCGCGCACGTCCAGGCCCGCCACTTCCGGAAGCTGCTGGGGCAGGAAGGCCATGCGCCGGGCCAGGTCCCGCTGGCCATAGCGCGCCAGCGGTTCCCCGTCGAGCCGGACTTCGCCTTCGTCCGGTTTCATCTGCCGTGCCATGAGCTGCATCAGGGTGGACTTGCCGGAACCGTTATGGCCGAGAATGGCGGTGAACTCGCCGTCCCGCAGGGTCAGCTCGTCCAGGCCCAGGATGGTGCGCCCATCACGGTGAACCCGGATGTCAGACAGCGACAGCTTCATGACTCAGCTCCTCCAGTTGACGCCGCTCGCGTTCGGAATCGGTCAGCTTCGGGCAGGATGAACAGTAGCAGCCATCATCCCGCCGGTAATGCATGCAGCAGGCACGGCGCTCCAGCCCCAGTACCTCCTGTCCGTTCCGGAGCTGCAGCGGCAGGTACCGGCTCTGACCGCGCAGACCGGTGGCCGCCAGCCACGCCTCGCCCAGTGCCTGCAGGCGCTCGTTGCTGAACCCCGGCAGAACCTGAGCCAGCCGCTGCAGTGCGACCAGAAGCGTATCCGCCAGCAGGCGATTCGCGGTCAGTGGCTTGATCCGGGCGACCTGTTTCAGGTCCTCCAGAAGGTCGTCGCGGACCCTGAGCAACCGCACGGCCGCTTGCTGAATGCGCTCATCCTCCGTATCAGGGGCAGCAGGCCACGGGTCCTGCAGCCTGAAACCCGCAACCACCCCCTCTTCCACTCTCTGCCACAGCCGATCCACCGGCACCACGGCACCGGCGCCGTGCACGCCCAGAACGGAAAGAAACACCGGCTGCCAGACCAGCAGCGTCCAGGTGCGCACGGATGAGTACGGCTGCCCCGCCTCTGGATAGGCATGCGCCCAGATGCTGTGAACCGTGCTGATCACCGGCGTATTGTCAGCCTCATGGGACAGGCCCGGTTCGGGGGAGGGCGTCGCCATGCCGTTCAGCCCCGGGTGGACACGGGCTGCCAGCGCCAGAAAGGCGGATGTATCCCAATGATCCGATGCCTGCATACACGCGCTCGCGGGTCCGGTAATCCGGAAGGAAAGACGACCCGCTTATTGTGCAGCGATGCAAAGAATATCGCAAATGCGAATCCGTATCATTCTGTGAGCATACTGGCAGTGGTTGCTTCCGCCAGGGCTCTCCGCTAACCTGTTGCTGTTATTCCAACCATCGGGAGAGCGGCCGTGACCGCCGGACTGAAAGAAGCAACTCTGATCGTGCACCCCGCACGCTGGGCGAACCCGCGCTGGCGATGGTGAACCGTCACCACTGAGCGCCCGTGGCCGACGCCACGATTCCACAACGCCCATGCTTGTTTCAGGAAAGACCCATGACGCCCGAACAGTTCGACGCCTATGCCGGTGAAGGCTATAACCGCATTCCCGTTCACCGGGAAGTCTATGCGGATCTCGACACCCCGCTGAGCACCTACCTCAAGCTCGCCGACGGCCCCTACTCCTACCTGCTGGAATCCGTCCAGGGCGGGGAGAAATGGGGCCGCTACTCGATCATCGGTCTGCCCGCCCGCGAGCGGTTGCGGGTGACCGGCCACCAGGTGGTGCACGAGTCCGATGACGGCGTGATCGAGGAACTGAGCGCCGAGGATCCGCTGGCCTACATCGAGGCCTTCCAGGCCCGCTACCACTCGCCGGACCTGCCGGACATGCCCCGCTTCAACGGCGGTCTGGTGGGTTACTTCGGCTACGACACCGTGCGCTTCATCGAGCCCCGCCTGCACGACAGCGTGCCGCCGGATGAGCTGGGCACGCCGGACATCCTGCTGATGGTCTCGGATGAAGTGGTCGTCTTCGACAACCTGCGCGGCAAGCTGCACCTGATCGTCCAGGCCAGCCCGGCGAGCTCCGGCAGCTATGAGGCGGCCGTTCAGCGGCTGGACGAACTGGAAAAACAGCTGCGCGAGACCCGCGTCACCAGCCCCGTGTCCGAGGACACGGGCAACCGCATCGAGGAGCGGGACTTCCACTCGGACTTCAGTCAGGACGACTTCGAGGCGGCCGTGGAGCAGATCCGCGAGTACGTGCTGGCCGGCGACGTCATGCAGACCGTGCTGTCCCGGCGCATGTCCGTAGCCTTCGAGGCGCCGCCGCTCAACCTCTACCGCGCCCTGCGCTGCCTCAACCCCTCGCCCTACATGTACTTCCTCAACCTGAAGGACTTCCACATCGTGGGTTCCTCGCCGGAGATCCTGGCGCGCGTGGAGGACGAGGAAGTCACGGTGCGCCCCATTGCCGGAACGCGCAAACGCGGCGCCAATCGCGAGGAGGACGAGGCGCTGGAGCAGGAACTGCTGGCCGACCCCAAGGAGCGGGCCGAGCACCTGATGCTGATCGACCTGGGGCGCAACGACATCGGCCGCGTCAGCGAAACGGGC
>JBNJDI010000102.1:0-7265 GCA_051744725.1 Pseudomonadota bacterium
GGTCTGCCGCAGGGCCACCTGCTCATAGACCAGGGCCTGCTGCCTGAGGTTGCGGTCCCGGAAGCCAATAAGCTGTTCACGCTCATCGCCCAGGAAGCCAACAAATCTGGAGTCCAGCCGCGCCGGCTCCACCGAGGGATCGCCCCCATCGGCCACATACTCCAGCACCCAGGCGATCAGTGGCGAACGGGTGTGGTTGCGGCTGCCCCGCAGGAACTCAACCAGATCCCTGTCGCCCTCCAGCTCCGAGTGGACCAACCGCGCCACCCCGTGTTTCCTGACCTGTTCGCGCAGCTCGTCAAGCTGTTCGATGCTGCGCTCAAGGTAGGCATGGTTGCGTTCCGCCGTTGCCAGCGCCTCACTGTGATGCCCGGATTCGCTGTAACCCCAGACGCGCGCCAGCCGTGCCTCTATCACCCCGGGCCAGGCCACCGGAAAGCGCTCCACCCGCTGCCACGTCTGGAGCGCACGATGCAGGCGGCCGTCACGGGCGCGGGCAATGCCGAGCAGGTAGAGGCCCTCGCTGACCAGGGTGCTGTCCGTGCGTACGCGGCTCAGCACCTGCTCCGCCCGCCGGGGGTCGTCGTCACGCAGTGCCAGCAGCCCCTCGACGATATGCGCCCGGCTGACCAGATCCGCTCCCCGCAGGGAGCCATCACCACCAGCCAGCGAACGGACCACCCGCAGCGCGACCCGTGTGCGACTCAGCGATTCCTGCTCCAGGTGTGCCATGGCCAGGTTGTAATACCCCATGCCGCCCCAGAACGGGTCCCTGACCCGGTTGAGCTGGTTGCCCGCCTCGCTGAAGTGCTCGTAGTGGCGTGCGGTCTCCGCGAGCAGGAAGAACAACTCATCCCGTTTCTTCTCGCTCACACTGTCGGGCGAGATCGCCGTGGACAGGATTGATTCGGCGCGCTCGGGGGTATCCTGCTCGAGCGCATCCCGCGCGCGCTCCAGCGAGGACGCCAGCGCGGACGGGATGGACAGGACGCAGAACAGGAAAAAGACCGTAACCAACCGGATCGCCATAACCTCCAGACTCCGGGTTCCCGGGACAGGCGGCGGCCAGTTTACCAATCGCGGTCAGCGCGGGATGTGGGACAGGTCACCCACTGGCGATCCGGAGTGTTACGGGTGTCTCAAATCAAGCGCTCTGGGGCGGGCAATACCGTAGCCCTGGGCGTAGTCGACACCGATCTCACGCAGGGTATCCAGCGTCTCCACGTCCTCCACGAATTCCGCGATAGTGCGTAGCCCAAGGAAATGGGCGAGCTCGTTGATGGAGCGGACCATCGCGTAGTGGGTCAGTTCCTCGTTTAGATCACGGATGAAAACGCCGTCCATCTTGAGCGAGTCCACGGGCAGCTGTTTCAGATAGGCGTAAGAGGACAGGCCGGTGCCGAAATCATCCAACGCAAAGCGACAGCCCAGGCGCCGCACCTCGCGCATAAAATCGGCGGTATAGTGGAGGTTGGCGATGGCGGCGGTCTCCGTGACCTCGAAGCAGAGCCGTTCCAGCGGCACGTCGGTCTCCCTGAGCCGGGACTCCAGTTGCGACAGGAAGGCATCATCATTCAGCGATGCCCCGGACAGGTTGATGTTCACGGCACCGAGTGCCGCCACCCGATCCGGTTGGGCCTGCATCCAGTCCAGGGCCTGCTCGATGACCCAACGGTCAATACGCGCTGCGCGGCGCGATTCCTCCGCGGCTTCCATGAACGGCTGGGGTGATACCGGGTTGCCCTCATCATCCGTGACCCCCAGCAGTACCTCCAGGGACTCGGCGCCCTCCCCGGCCAGCGGCACGATGCGCTGCCCCCGCAGGCTCAGGGTCCCGTCCTCGAGCGCCCGGTCGATGCTGGGGATCCACTCCAATACCTCACGGCGACGCGCCTGTTCATGTTCACCTGCAAACCGGACGCAGTTACCACCGGCCTCGCCCGCGCACTTCACCGCCAGCCCCGCCGCGTTGAGCAATGCATCCGCTTCCAGGCTGGTGCCATCGAACAGCGCCATGCCCACGCTTACGCTCGCACCGAAACCCACCCCCTGGCTACGGAATCCGTGGTCGGCCACCCGCCGGCGCAGCCGCTCCGCAAGATCGAGACCGGACTCCATGGGCAGTGGCCGCACGGCAATGGCGAATTCGTTACTCCCCAGCCGACCAACAGTGGTGTCCGATCCCTGGGCCCGGGCCTCCTCAAGCAGGGCGCCGAGCTCACGCAGCACCGCATCTCCCGCCCGCGTGCCGTAACTGGCATTGATGACGCTGAACTGATCCACGTCCGCCATGATCAGCGTGCCGGCCGCCTCCCCATCCCCCGCCTGATGGGCCATGCGCCCAAGGTGCTTTTCGAATTCGTGACGTGTGAGGCAGCCGGTCAGCGGATCGTGAGTGGCACGAAACGCCATTTCCCGGTACAGGTCCTGAACAATCTCGTACAGGGACTGATCCACGAATGGGACCTCGTCCGAATCGACAGGCTGCATCCGGCCAGTGGCAAAGCCCTCGATCACCTCGGAGAAACCGTATTCCAGCTCATGCAGTCCTTCCGGCGTCAGGAATACGAACCGATAGGCATCCTCGCCCACCCATACCAGTCGAACGCGCCGGCTCTCACCCTGCTCGTCGGTCAGCTCGACCCAGTCTCCAACCGTCATTTCCCGTGCGCGGGTCCGCCACCGCCCGGCGTCGGCCGCCTGAGCCTCTTCCGCCTGTTCCGACTCCGACGCCTCACCCAGTGGGTAGGACGCCAACCAGACGAAATCCGGGCGTTCCTGATCGCGCAGCTGGGCACCCAGGCGCCGCAGAACTCCCTGGTAGCGGCCTGGTTCGCCCGCGCTGGCAAGCTCACGTTCGAGAAAATCGAGCAGCGGCGGAGTCTCCAGTTCACGCTCAAACCCAAGACGGTCACCGTTGATACCATCGTGACCCAGCCATTTCTGAACCTGAAGGATCACCTCAAAGCGTTCAGCCACCGCCTCGCTTTCGGCGCCTTCACGCAGAAGCGCCAGGACCATGCTCTGCTCCCATCCAGCGGACAGCAGATCCAGAAGGATCATGGGTACCTCACGACCCGCAAGGGCGGCGTTGATGCGCCTTTGGATCGCCCGTCGGGCCTGTTCCAGCCGCTGTCGTCCCTCATGGTTGCGGGCGATACGGTCCGCATTGCGCAGGAAGGCCCGTTTCTGGCGCTGCACCAGTTCCGCCAGTTCCTGCTCGATGTCCTGAAGCGTGGCGGCATCCGGCACCGGCTCGGCGGTAAGGCGCTCAACCACGCTGCTCACGGTCTGGTTAAGGTGCCGGGTCGAGCCCCGGTCCGCCACGCACAGCTGCATCAGCTGATTCAGGAGGCCGCGGGCGGTATGATCGGGATTGTCCAGAAAGTCCGGGTCGCTCAGGGTCAGTTGGAGTACCGGGAGACGAAGCCTTTCGAGAAGCGCGCGCAGGCTGTCCGGGAGACGCTCCAGCTGGTCCATGGCGGCAAAGATCCGGTCCACAAGCCGGACCTGATCCCAGTGGCCCTTATCCAGACCGGCAGCCGCCTCCGGCCTGGCCGCTGCCGCGTCACTGAGCACAGCTTCGAGGCTGGTCCCTCCCTGTTCCAGGCCGGCCAGCAGCTCATCGTGCAGTTCTGCAATGGCGCGCGAGGCGGTTTCCGTGCTGGATTGGTTATCCGGCGCGTTCGGGTCACGCTGCAACCCGAACAGTCTGAGTACGGTGCCCTTGCGAGCGGGTGCGCTTCCCTTGCTGCCCTCCGTGTCGGCAGCCCCGCTCCCCTCGCCCGGGCTTTCATCGCTGACTGTCATCGACCGTGGCCGGACCGGTTCATTGCGCCAGCGTACCGGCATTTCATCCAGCCCGAGCACCCGCAGCCCTTCCGATTTCATGGTGGTTTCCAGCTGTTGCATGGCCGTGGCCCAGCAGGTGTCCAGCGCCTCCTCGAACGCCTGATTGAGGAGTGGTTTTGCGCCTTCCTCGAACCCGCCGCGCACGATGCTGTACTGCACGGCCTGACAGAGGGCTATTGGTGCAAGCGGATTGTTACGGTCATGGTATTCCGCCTGGGCCAGCTGTGAGACGAGTTGATTGAGACGGAAGAGAATTTCGGGATGGCGGGCAGCCACGGACGACGCCACCATCTGCAGTTCAAGCCAGTCTTCGAACAGAGCCTTGTCCACCAGGGCGAGGCTGGCCTCGCCCTCACCGTACTGATCCGCAAAGAGCCCGCTCTGTTCCTGCCACGCCCGCAGGAAGCGGCGCATCAGGGCTTCGCGCTCGTCGATCAGCATGAGGCGGGCATCGCGCAGCTGGTTGCGTTCGTTGAGCGCTGCGGTCTTCTCCAGCGCCTGATTGATGAGCCGGACCGAGGCTTCGACGAAATGTTCCAGGAGAGGGTACAGCAGCGATGGGATCTGTTGCCGGAAAATACGCCAGAGTCGGGCATTTTCACCCGGGTCCATGAGCAGGCGGCGATGCCGCACGCCGGGGCTGCGCAACGCCTCCACCAGCGCTGGTGCGGACTGTTCCAGCTTGACGCCGATACCGGGGCTGCGGATACGCCGAACCCTCGCCATGTGACGCTCGTGGTGCTCCCCATCCTCCCCCTGCAGGAAAATGTGGATTTCCAGAGGCAGGGTGGGATCCCGGCTTAAGCGTTCAATGACCGATTCAGCCGCCACGCCTTCAAGCCACATCCCCTGTTCACACACGTTTACCACCTGGCACGCGGTGGGGCCACTGCCCTGAACCACCAGAAGGGCGTCATGGCGAAGTGCATGGCGCGTATGACGCCGACGTTCGATTCCTTTTTGCTGCGGCACGATTGTTTTCCATCACATTCAGCTGTCCGACACCTCAGTGTAGCCAGAATGAGGCTTCTACGCCGCATTGAAACAATCTATCCCCTGGATCAGACGGAACGCCATCAGCGGGTTCGGCTAATTGACACGCTCAAACCAGGCCAGTTGCGAGGGAGATCCCAGCTCCGGATCCGCTTCGCCGATGCCGCCAAAGCGCACCCGATAACCGTTGCGCCTGGCGACACCGGAGGCCCATTGGCGGAAGCGGGCCTGGCTCCATTCAAACCGGTGGTCGGGATCGCGGAACTCGCCGGGAGCAAGATCGAACAGGGGATTGTAGTCACTGTTTGGGGTGGTCATGACCAGAAGGGACGGCCTGAAATGCTCAAACACGGCCCGCTCAACGGTGGAAAGATCCCTTGGTGGCACATGCTCAATGACCTCCACCATCGCTGCCGCATCAAAGCCTGCACAGGCCGGACTGGGCTCCTGGAAGGAGCCCCGGATCAACTGGAGCCCGGAGTCCGGCTGCTGCAGCCAGTGAGCCAGGCGTTCACGCGCGTTGCGCAGGGAGACGCCGGAAGACTCCAACCCCACCAACCGGTCAAACGCCCCGGATTCCAGGCACCGTTGCAGCAGGGCGCCGGAACCACAGCCCAGGTCAAGCACACTGCGCGCTTTACTCTGGGTCAGCAGCGAGACGACATGATCAAGGCGGACTTCGTGAAGGGCACTGGTCTGGGTATCCATAGTGTCAGTCTATGCTGGCGGTTTGACGGGTAACAATGCTATATGCGCCCACAGGGGTTACATTGAGAGTTGATTGTACGCGAACCAGGAAGCCAACATGGACAAGACCTCACTGGAACACAGCCACCAGCCGGATGCCATCCGGGAGCGCCTGTCGCAGCAGCCGCAGCAGAGCTATCTCAGCGATGCGATACTCGGGGGCATCGACGGCTGCGTCACCACCGTGGCTGTTATCGCCAGTGTGGCCGGCGCTGGGCTTCCCGGCATGATCGCCTTTGTGCTGGGCATTGCCAGCCTGATCGCGGATGCCTTCAGCATGGGAGTGAGCAATTACCAGGCGGTGAAAAGCCAGGATGATGCGCGGGACCGGCTGCGCGAGCAGGAGAACCGCCACATCCGTCATGACCCTGATGGAGAGCGTGAGGAAATCCGTGAGATCTTCCGGCAGAAAGGGTTTGAGGGCGACACACTGGAGCAGGTGGTGGAGACCATCAGCGCGGACAAACGCCTGTGGGTGAACACCATGATCCAGGAGGAATTCGGCTACGCCCTGTCCGGTCCGGCCCCCCTGAAAGCAGCCCTGTCCACATTCTGGGTATTCATCGGCGTGGGGCTGATCCCACTGCTGCCGTTTCTCATTCCCTTTCTGGCCGGTCTGGAAATGTTCCTGGTCAGTGGCGCAGCCGCCATCCTTGCCCTTTTCGGAATCGGCTGGGTCAAGGGGCAGATCCTGGGTATGGACCGCTTCCGGGCCGGTATCGAAACCCTGGCCATGGGCGGCGGTGCCGCGCTTCTCGCCTTCCTGCTGGGCTTCGTTTTCGAACCCATGCTGGGGGATCTCAAGCTCGGGTGAAGGTGGAAGTCCCTGGCTGGCGTCATACGCCGAATGATTCCAGGATCGGACAGGGCCCGGAGTGCTCCGCTTCGCACTCCGCTGCAAGCTGCTTCAGGGAATCACGGGCCTGCTGCAGCTCCTTTATCCTGACATTGAGGGCCTCGATACGGCTCCGCGCGATTTCACGCGCCCGGTCGTGATCGTGACCGGCATCCAGACTGATCAGCTCCCGGATCTCCGACAGTGAGAATCCCGCTGCCTGCGCCTTGCGGATGAACCTGAGGCGGCGCAGGTCCTCATTCCCGTAGTGCCGCGCGCCGCCTTCACTGGGCGGGATATCGAGCAGCCCCTTGCGCTGGTAGAAACGCACCGTTTCCACCCCCACATCACAGGCAGAGGCCAGTTTTCCGATGGTCAGCATTGTTCTCCCCAACCCTGGACTTGACTCCGTACCATGGTACGGCACCTATTCTGATTGTATACGGTAATTCACACGTCTATAACAAGGATCTCAACCGCTGTACGGAGCGGCAGGAGGAGCGCCCATGAGCACAACAGACCGCGAATACGACCTCACCATTGAAGGCCTGAACTGCGGCGGCTGTGTCAGCAAGACAGAGAAGGCCCTCAACGGCGTCGATGGGGTCAGTGAAGCCAGCGTGAATCTGGCCACGGGCAGAGCCCGGGTCCATGCCGGAGACTCCGTCTCCCTCGAGACACTGAAAAAGGCCGTCCAGCAGGCCGGCTTTGATGTAGCGACCGAAACCTTCCGCTTCCAGATCACCGGCATGCACTGCGGTTCCTGTGTCAGCCGCGTGGAGGAAGCCGCCCGGGCCGCCCCCGGCGTGGTGGACGCCAGCGTGAACCTGGCCACCGA
>JBNJDI010000103.1:0-7129 GCA_051744725.1 Pseudomonadota bacterium
ATTGTCGTGGTTAAGGAGGTACTGGAACGGTCCCGGGAGAACTGGTGTAAACTGGCGCCATTTCGCAACCAGTGAAGAACAGAACCTGCTATGAAGCGTTCTCAATACAGCCAATCGCTGCCGTCCCTGCAGTCCCTGGTGGCTTTCGAGGCAACTGCGCGCCTGGGCTCGATGACCGCCGCTGCGGAAGAGGAACGCACGACCCAACCAGCGATTTCGCAACGGATCCGCGCTCTGGAAGAGTGGATTGGTATACCGCTGTTTGACCGCAAGGGTGGCCGGCTGCAGCTGACCGCCAGGGGGGAGCGGTTCCGTCGCGATGTGGCGCCCGGCCTCAGTGAAATCCGTGGTGCCTGCGACCGCCTGTTGCGTGAGGGGGAGCGACCGGCCCCCTCGGTACTGATCGCGGCCGGGTCCGGCTTTCTGCACCTTTGGCTGCTTCCCTACTTTGCTGCGATGAAGAAGGCTTTCCCCGACGTGACATTCACGCTGAGGCCCACCGACAGGGCGGATGACCCGGAGCTGCAGGCGGCGGACATCGCGATCCGCTTTGGCCCGCATCTGCCCCAGGAAGAGAGTCAGCTTCTTGCGGCGGAGGAGATCTTCCCGGTGTGCAGTCCCGACTACGCGCGCCGCCATGGCCTGGGCAATGAGCTGAGAGCCTCGGATCTTCCGCACGTGACGCTTCTACACCAGGATATCGATGACCCGCGTTGGCTTGATTGGCCGCAGTGGTGTGATCAGGCCGGGATGACCCTGGCGCCAAGTGAGGGTTACTTTGCATACCATAATTATGCGCTGATGCTGCATGCGACGCTTGCCCATCAGGGAGTGGCTCTGGGGTGGTCGATTCTGGTGGAGGAGTATCTGAAAAGCGGCCAGCTGATCGCTCTGGGGCCAAGGGTCAGGCGCGAAGAGTATGGCTACTGGCTGAGCGCGAAGCACCATCGCAGCGCGGTCGTTCAGCCCATCTGCGAGTGGCTGATGGCAGCCATGCAGCGGCATGAGGCGGTTTACGGCAGGCAGTAGGCCACGCCTGCCCCCGTTACGGGGGCGGCGAAGCCTTTGCGGGGACGTGCTGCCGGGACTAGCGTGGCTCCCGGAGCAGCGACAGCAATACCCCCATCGTCATCAGGATGATGACGACGCTCACGGGCAGTGCAGCGGCGATCAACGCAGTCTGCAGGGCGGAAAGGCCACCCAGGACCAGCAGGACAGCCGCCACCAGACCAATCACCGTGCCCCAGTAAACCCGGAAAAAGTGGGGGGGTTCTTCCTGCCCGAGTGAGAGAATGGTGGTCAGCACGAGCGTCCCCGAATCCGAGGAGGTAATGAACCAGCTCATCAGCAGGAACACCATCATCGCCGAGAGCAGCCAGCCCAGCCAGCCTGTACCGGCGATGCCATCAGCCGTTGCGAACAGTGCCGCAGGCAGCTTCCAGTCGTTGACCAGTTCGATGATGCCCGCTGAACCGGCTCCTCCAGACGCAAACAGCTCCTGGTGCATGGCGTTGCCACCGAATATGACCAGCCACGCAAAGGCGATCAGGGTGGGGACCAGGAGAACGCCCAGAACGAACTCTCGCAGCGTCCGGCCCTTGGAGATCCGGGCGATGAAGAGGCCCACGAAAGGTGCCCAGGCCAGCCACCAGCCCCAATAGAAGATGGTCCAGGCGCGCTGCCATTCACCCGTTCCTTCGCCTTCCGCTTTCCACAGACCCATGTGGGTCACGTTCACAGCATAATCCAGAAGCGTCTCAAAGAAGGTGGAGAGCAACCACAGTGTTGGCCCGGCGAACAGAAACACGCCGACGACAATAGCCGATACCCAGATATTCATCTCGGAGAGGATCCTGATGCCCTTCTTGACGCCGAGCACCACGGAGAGAATGGAGAGAGCCGAAATCACGGCAATCAGTATCAACTGCGTGGTCAGACCATCACTGATCCCGAACAGGCGCTCAAGCCCAACGCTCATCTGGCTGACGCCGAGGCCCAGGGACGTGGCAACGCCGAACACACAGCCAAGGACGCCGAAAATATCGACAATGTGCCCCAGCGGGCCAAAGATCCGTTCACCGATGAACGGATAGAGGGATGAGCGCAGCGCCAGCGGTAGGCCCTTGCGGTACGAGAAGTACGCGAGCGACATTCCCACGATCACGTAGATCGCCCAGCCATGCAGGCCCCAGTGAAAGACCGTGACCCTGAGGGCATCGATCGCACGCTCGTGACTCAGCGTCTCGGCGCCGGCCATATCCGCATGGGGGTTATTGGGGTAATCAAAGGCTCCGGAGTTGTCCAGATAGAAGATCGGCTCCGCCACACCGAAGAACAGGATTCCAATCCCGATGCCGGCCGAGAAGAGCATGGAGAACCAGGAAAAATTGCTGAACTCCGGGCGGCTGTCATCCGTGCCAAGGCGGATACTGCCGTAGGGTGAGAAGACCAGGACCGTGGAGATCACCAGCAGCCCCATGACGGTCACCAGGTAGTAGCCGCTGAAGGTTGTTTCGATCCAGGTGCGTGCCGAGCTGAACACAGTATCGGCGACGCCGGTGAGGCCGGTGAAAAGCACGAAAAACAGGATGAGCAGGGTGGCCCCGATGGTCATCCCCTTGTGCATGCCGCGGAACAGGCCGCCCTGAGCGAGCTCCGTCACCATGTAGTCCGTGGTTATGACGGCGTGCGGATTGTCTTCCTGCAGGTTGGTTGTGGTTGAGGTATTTGAGGTATTGATGGCTGATTCCTCTTTCCAGTCGGACGTCGGGCCGACGATCCCGTTGACGGCCCATTAAAGGGCCTGAGTTGACCAGAGGTGCCATTACGGACGGCCCCCTGGTCATTCGGTTTCCCGCTGATCGGGGACTCAGTCCTGAAGCGGCTGTTCGTCACCGATGACTTCTGGATCGAACGGAGTGCGCGAGAAAACCCGGCGCAGCAGAGGTTCGAAATGGTCCAGTGGTGGCGTCGGGTAATCCGGGTCAAAGGACGCCTGATCGTAGCGCTCACAGAAATCGACGCAACTCTGGTACCAGGGGTGGTCCCTGTAACGGTCACGTTCATTCGGATCCTCGCCGAAATGATGCGCATAGTAGATCTTCTGGAAGAGGCCGTGATGACGCACAACCCAGGTCACTTCCGCGCGCACATAGGGGCGTATGATCGAGGCTGCCAGCTGCGAATGGTTGTATGGAGCCAGTTCGTCACCCAGGTCATGCAGCAGTGCGCCGACGATCATGTCGTCATCGGCGCCGTCCGCCTCGGCACGCGCGGCCGATTGCAGTGAGTGCTCAAGACGCGTGACCTGGTAACCGCTCAGGGTATTCTCAAGATTCCGGAGCGCCTGCATCAGGCGCTCCACCAGGCCCTCGTTGAAGGCCTCTTCCAGCTGCTCGAGGAGCACGTAGTCCTCGCGGGTTCCGTCTTTCATCTGGCGGAAGGAAACCTGTTGCATTTAAGCGACCTCCTCAACGGTTTCATGCAGTTTCTGCAGGCTGGCATAGCGTTCCCGGGGCCCGTCCGCGTCCAGATAGCATCCCTGAAGGTGCCGGTGCCCCTCGTTGGGGTCATAGCTGGTGCGTCCATGCAGAACACGGCTGTTATCGAACATCATCAGCTCGCCGGCGTTGAGCATGAAGCGCGCCTCGTAGGTTGGGTCGGAAAACAGCTGGCCCAGGCGTTGCCTGGCCCGATGGAACATGCGCGTGTCAGCGTCCGAAAGCAGCGGCAGCGCATCCAGGCGTGGGCTGTAATGCACCCCGGTTGGGTTACCGTGGTCATCGGTCTGGATCATGGTGCGCTGTGTCGTCAGCTCAGTGCCTGCGTCCACGAAACGGAAACGGACCGGGGTCTGTTTGAGCAGCTCATAACCTTCCGGCGTTTCGGCGCGCAGCTGTTCCAGCACTTTCAGGCTGTCGGCCAGGGTGGAGAGGCCACCGGTGGTGTCGTTCACCAGGCAGTGCAGCAGCTGGATACCCGGTACCGGGCTGCGGTAGGGATTATCCGTGTGCGGCCCAAGGGCCACGCTGCGATAGGCCAGATCGTTACCACTGGGGCGTGAATAGACCTCGAAGTACCGCCCGAAGTTGGTTTCCTTGATGTAGCCGAAATAGCGCCCTACCTCCAGGATACGCTCCGGGTCCGTGGGCACGTTGTAGAGAATCAGGTAACCGAAACGCAGATACGCGGAGAGTGATGCCTTGAAGTACGCGTCATCCTGCTGCACGCGCATCCAGTCAAAGCGCACATGCTGCTGGTCCAGGCTGGCGTCCCAGGGCTCGGCGGTTGGGAACGATGCGGTGTTGCCCAGCTCGCCAGCCAATGCGGTTAAGTCGTAGACTTCTTCATGGCCATCGCTGAACACCAGTGATACGTGATTGGCATCCACCGGTTTCGCCTGCGTCAGGGTCAGCGTCGCGTCGATGGCGTGGGAGTCAAACAGGCGCTGCTGGGTCATCGCCTCCAGCTGGTCCGGGGCCTGTGTACGTTCACGCAGCCATAGCGGGCTGACTTCCATGGTGGTGTGGCCATCATCGATGAGTACAGCTGCGGGCTGCTCATGAATGACGAACGGATGCTGTGCCATAGGCTCTTCCTCGACTCGTTTGAATGCGGACTGACGCTAGCGACGCGGCGTATGGTGAGGACTGAAAGAGCATTGCAGTAGGGCCGGGCGCTTATCCCGGTCCATGCAAATATCTTATAGGGGGAGGGGGAGATGATGCCCCGTGATGGCGGCACTGTGCCTGGGCTGGTGTACCCAGGCGTAAGGGATCGTAAGAGGGGGCTGTGCCTCAGAACAGATGAGGCTTCCCGTCTTCCTCCACAAAGGGATTGTTGAAGGACGATGTCTCTCTCTGGAGATGTGCCTCCGGATGCCGTTCGGCCATGAGTTCCTTCATGCGCTGCTCATCCTTTTTCCGCACATCGACCATGACCAGATGCTGGCCGTTCTCGATGGCGTCGTGGAACCGGCGGATGCGGTAATTCTCCGCACCGATGCCGCCGAATCCCGCGATAAAGGCGCCTGCGGCTGCCATGAACAGGAACAGCGCTACCCAGGCAGCTGAGGGCATGGTGAACGCCTGAGTCCACAGCACGGTGGCAATGAAAGCCAGGGCGAACAGAGCTCCGGCTATGGCTCCCCTCTCGGTATAACGGGCCAGGTCGGTGCGGTCGAAAAGGTTGGCACTGTGCAGCTTGCGGGTGAACAGACCCGCCTCATCACGGCTCAGGATATGGAATCGCCAGTCCGTGATGCCTTCCTGGTGCAGGTCCTCGGAAATGGCTTGCACGCTGTCCATCTGCTCGACGAGATAGAAAAGGCGTTTCATGGGGCACCTCCTGTTCATTCGGGGTTGAACAGGCTCCGAGACCGCTGTGCTTCGGGGTCTGTTATTACAAGATACGACCTGGTCAGAAAGTGTTCAAGCAGTATGATCGAGTGCTGTGCCAGAATAACCCCATGACGATGACCTCACCTGTCTCTGCTCACACGCCGCCCGAACCGTACCGTATTGCCGGGCACGCGGCTCTGCTGCTGCTCTGTGTTGCCGGGCTCTGGCTGTTCATGCTGCAGGGGCGGGTACTGGCAAGCGGCTGGGTGATGATGATCTGGACCGCTGTGACACTGGTGATGCTCCGGGGGCTGTTCCGGCGGGCGCGCATCCGGCGCCGGGCCTGGCGCAGCGCCTACCTCTACCCGGAAAGCCCATGGAACCGGCGTCTGCGCGGGGGCCTGTGCCTGTTCCTCATCCAGCTGGTCAAGGCGGGTCTCCTGGCCGCGATCCTGCTGCTGACAGTGGTCCGGATCGGGGAGGAACCCGGGGTCTGGCGGTTGATGCTGGCGGCGGTATTGCTGTTTGTTCTGGCACGCGCCAGTGCGGATCGGGTGTTCTGGCGTGATGCCTCGCCGGCTTACCGGCCGGAACTGGTGGCGCGGGCAGGGCAGTGGAGTGCGGGCGTGGTTCTGGTCCTGTGCCTGCTGCTGTGGGCCCTGGTGCAGCCCCAGCCGGATTTCCGGGAGGCGACCCTGGAGCAGGTGCTCTGGCACGTTACCGACCGGGAGAAGGCGGTCAGCGTGGCTGTGGAGAAAGGCACACAGTGGCTTGCCGCCTGGCAGGGCGCAGAGCAGTGGGTGGCGCAGCAGATCACCGCCCTGGATCAGCCGCACTGGGTCAGGGCGGGCGTCTGGGGTTCCGTGCTGGTGCGCCAGAGCCTGTTCGTGGTGTCGCTGCTGGTGCTGTTCAACGGTGTCCTGGCCGGGAGGCTGCGCGATGGCAGGAGGTGAGGGTATGCGGCATGGACTGGGCGCGGTTGTGATCTGTGCGCTGCTGGTTGCCGGCTGGCACGGCGCGGGCGCCTTCCAGCAGCGCGAGGCGCCCAGGGAGGCGCGGCTTCACCTGGTGCTTGATGGCAACCACTACCGCGTGCCGCAATCCCGCCTCCCGGAACTGCAGGCGCGTTCAGGCATCTGGTTCCGGCAGGGGGCCACACTGGGGCAGGACGGGTTGGAGGCGCGTCTTGAGCGGGGCATGGTCAGGCTTTTCGAGCCCGTGGAGAAGCAGGTACCCGCGTTTCTGGACTGGTATTACAGCCTCGGGGGCGAGTACACGCGCCTGAGTGGATGGGCGCTGGAGAAGCTCGGTTTTGAGGGCCGGGCCATGGTGGTCAGCAGAACGGAGGCGCTGCTGTTTGAGGAGACGCATTTCCAGGCACGTCTCGCGGCCCTTGAGCATGGACTTGCAGCGGATGCGGGCCGCTATGCGGAACGGACCCGGAAAGGGTGGCGCCGTATGATGCGGGCCGCCCTGGCGGACTATCAAGTACCCCCGCCCCTCAACCACTCACGGGAGAATGATCCCCGCGCGCTTGACCTGGATGTGCTGTCGTCAGGGGTGATGGCGGACGAGCGTGCCAGGCTGGAGAACCGGCTGGCATTGAGCGGCGCGGGCGGGATTGCAACAGGGGCACTGGTCTGGCGGGCGGCAACCCGCGCCGCGGTGGCCTCCGGAGGCCGTGCTGCAGCCGCCCGTGGTGCGGGAAGGGTGGCCTCAAGGGCCGGCTCCGCGGCCCTGGCTGGGCTGGGGGTCTGCGGCGCCACCGGGCCACTGGCGATAGGCTGTGG
>JBNJDI010000104.1:0-6951 GCA_051744725.1 Pseudomonadota bacterium
ATCCAGCCGGAATTCGTGGCCACGCTGCACCGCTACATCCGCCCCGGCGGCCTCCTGCACATCGCCACGGACTGGGAGCCCTACGCCGAGCACATCCTGGAGGTCATGAACGAGGCCCCGGGGTACCGGAACCTTTCAGAGGAGGGCACCACGGTGCCGCGCCCGGCGGACCGCCCCCTGACCAAGTTCGAGAAGCGTGGCGAGGCCCGTGGTCACGGCGTCGCCGATATGCTGTTCGAGCGTCAGTGATGCCAGTCTTCGGGCTGTACCGGGTGGCGCCGTGCGGCCCGGACCACCAGCAGGCAGGCACCGCCCACCAGTAGCCCGGTGAACTTGACCAGGGTGGCGATGGTGGCCAGCGGCGGCCAGAGCTCGGTCTCCGGCTGGTGGATGGCGGTGATCAGGAAAGCGTTCTCCGCCGCATCCCCCAGGGCACCAATCACCAGCAGGGTCTTGGCCAGGCGCCCGGCCTTGCGTTCCCGGATCCCCGGGCGGTCGTACAGGAAGTGGTTGGCCAGGGCCACCAGGAACACCGCATAGAGCCCGATGAACACGAAATCCACCCAGAGCGTGAGTTCCGGCAGGGGCGTGTGGTTGCGCTGCCACTGGCGGTGCAGCTGCTCGGCACGCTCCGACTCATCCGCCAGCTCATAGCTCATGATGTGCTGGGGAATCTCGGGGGTGGCCAGGTACTGGTTGGTGAGCATCACCGCCATCAGGGCCGCCCCGGTGAGCAGGGCCAGCCAGCGCAGCCTGTGGGACCAGGGGCGGGGTTCCACGCTGAACAGTTTCATGGCACGAAGGCCTCCAGCACATCGTTCAGGAAGCGTTGGCCCTGGTCGGTCACGGCCAGGCGCTGCTCGTCCGCCACGAGCAGCCCGCGCTCACGGAGCTGCCCGAGCTGATCATGGATGCGATCCAAGGGTAGGCCGGTTCGCGCCGTGAAGGAAGAGGCTGGCACACCGGCGCTCAGCCGCAGGGCGTTGAGCAGAAACTCCAATGGTCGGTCTTCGTGCTCCAGCTCCTGGCGACCCGCCGTGCGGCTGCCGATACGGTTGAGGTAGTCCTCCGGGCGGCGGGTCTTCCAGTAGCGCAGTATCCGGTCCGCGCCCGGGTCAGTCAGCTTGCCGTGGCCGCCGGCGCCGATGGCCAGGTAGTCGCCGAAGCGCCAGTAGTTGAGGTTGTGCCGGCACGCCTCGCCGGGGCGGGACCAGGCCGAGACCTCATAGCGCTGCAGCCCGTGTTCGGTCAGGCAGGCCTCGCCCGCCTCCTGGATGGTGGCCAGGGTGTCCTCATCCGGCAGTGTGGGCGGGTGCGAGTGGAACACCGTGTTGGGCTCGATGGTGAGCTGGTACCAGGAGATATGGCCGGTATTGAAGGCCAGGGCGGTCTGCAGGTCCGCCACCGCCTGCGCTGGTGTCTGTTCCGGCAGGCCGTGCATCAGGTCCAGGTTGATGCGCTCGAAGCCCGCGGCCTGGGCCGCCGTTACCGCGCGCGAGGCGTCATCGCCGTCATGGATGCGGCCCAGGCGCTGCAGGTGTTCGGGCTGGAAGCTCTGGACCCCCAGCGAGAGACGGTTGATGCCCGCCCTGCGGAAGCCGGTGAAGCGTGCTTCCTCCACGGTGCCGGGGTTGGCCTCCAGCGTGATCTCGTCGAGCCGGGACAGGTCCAGGCGCTGTGCCAGTGCCTCGAAAAGCCGCTCATAGAAGGACGGTGACATGAGCGAGGGCGTGCCGCCGCCGATGAAGATCGCCTCGACAGGGCGTGTTTCCGGGGTCGTCAGGTCCGCATCCAGATCCGCCAGAAGGGCGGCCAGGTAGTCGTCTTCCGGGATCACCTGCGGGGCCGTGTGGGAGTTGAAGTCGCAGTAGGGGCACTTACGCACGCACCAGGGTGTGTGCACATAGAGCGTCAGTGGCGGTGCGGTGAAAGCCTCAGGCGACGCTGTCACCAAGGCGCTCCCTGAGCTCGGCCATGGCACGGCCACGGTGACTGAGTTGGGCCTTGCGTTCGGGCGGCAGTTCAGCGGCGGTGCAGCCTTCCTCCGGCACCAGGAACAGCGGGTCATAGCCGAAGCCGCCACCCCCGGCGGTTTCCCGGGCGATCCGGCCCGGCCACTGGCCGTGGCAGATCATGGGAATGGGGTCGTGCGGCGAGCGCATCAACACCAGTACGCAGTGGAAGCGGGCGCTGCGCTCGGCATCCGGCACGTGCGCCAGGGCCTCCAGCAGCTTGCGGTTGTTGGCGTCATCATCCGCAGGCTCGCCGGCATAGCGGGCGGAATACACCCCCGGGGCGCCCCCCAGGGCATCCACCGCCAGGCCGGAATCATCCGCGAGTGCCGGCAGGCCACTGATGCGCGCGGCATGGCGGGCCTTGATCAGCGCATTCTCCACAAAGGTTGTGGCGGTCTCCTCGGGCGAGTCCACCCCCAGCTCCTTCTGTGCGCTGACCTCGATGCCCCAGGGCTGGAGAAGCCGGTTGAACTCGGCGATCTTGCCGGCGTTGTTGCTGGCCAGCACCCAGTGGCGCTCACTCGTCATCATAGAGCTCCCGGGAGAAACGCACCGGCAGGGTTTTGGCATCCCCGTAGGGGGCGGGTTCAAGCTCGAAAGTCAGGAGCTCGCCCTGGCGGTACTGGAACTGGGCGAGGTAATAGACGGCATCACCCTCCTGCACGCGCCGGAAGGACAGCTCCTTGGTCTGGCGGGCCTCGTTGGTGAAGGTGCCCTTGACCTCGGCCGTGATGGGTTTGGGGGCGTCCTCCCCGGAGGTCTCATGGACCGCGACGTTGAGAAGGCCAACGGAGCGGCTGCGGGTCAGGTCGTATTCCCGTGCGGTCTTCTTGTCCAGGAAGGTCGACGGGATGACGGAGTAGTGAACCCGGTAGTCATCGAACTCGGTGATACCCTCGTTTTCGTCGGTTACCGCACCGGCGAGTGGACTGGCAAGCAGCAGGGCAAGGACCAGGAGACGTTGTACCATGGAGTGACCTCCGTCAGCGGGTGACGCGATAGACCGCGATCTGCCCCAGGAAGTTGGGCCAGAGCCGGTTGTACCAGCGGGAGCGGTGGGCGTTGTCGACCACCGTCCGATCCTTGATACGGATCCGGTGCTCCTGGCACAGGGCCTCAAAATCGCGCACCGTGCACAGGTGAATATTGGGGGTATTGTACCATGTGTGCGGCAGGGTGCTGGACATGGGCATGCGCCCGTTCCAGAGCTGGTGCAGCCGCAGGCGCCAGTAGCCGAAGTTGGGGAAGGTCACGACGCCCTCGCGCCCGAGGCGCAGCATTTCCGTCAGGGCGCGGTCGGGGCGGCGCACGGCCTGGAGGGCCTGGGTCATGATCACGGTATCGAAGGTCTGGTCCCGGAAGCTGTGCAGCCGGTCCTCGTCCAGATCCTGTTCGATCACGTTCACGCCCTTGCGCACGCATTCCTCGATGTACTCCGGGTTGATCTCCAGCCCGTAACCGACAACGCCCTTCTCGCGCTGCAGGTAGTCCATCAGGGTGCCGTCACCACAGCCCAGGTCGAGTACGCGCGAGCCGGGGGCCACCCAGGGTTCGATCAGCTTGAGGTCAGCCCGCATCGCCGTGCTCCTTTGCCACCCGGTTCATGTAGGCCCGGAACAGGCTCTCGTAGCGCTCGTTGGGCACCAGGAAGGCATCATGGCCCCAGTCGGAGTCGATCTCCGCGTAGCTGACGTCGCGCCGGGCATCGACCATGGCGTTGACCAGTTTCTGGGAATGCTCCGGGGCAAAGCGCCAGTCGGAACTGAACGAGAGCACCAGGAAGCGGCAGCGGGCCTCGGCCATGGCGCGGGTGAGGTCGTTGCCGAACTCCCGCGCCGGGTCGAAATAGTCCAGTGCTCGGGTCATCAGCAGGTAGGTGTTGGCATCAAAGGTCTCGGAAAAGCGCACGCCCTGATACTGCAGGTAGCTTTCCACCTGGAATTCAACGTCGAAGCCGAAGTGATAGGCGTGGTCGCGCAGCTCCCGACCGAACTTCTCGCCCATGGAGACGTCTGACAGATAGGTGATGTGACCGACCATGCGCGCGAGCATCAGCCCTCGCTGGGGAAGGGAATCATGCTCCAGGTAGCGCCCGTCGTGGAACTCCGGGTCCGAGGTGATGGCGCGGCGCGCCACCTCATTGAAGGCGATGTTCTGGGCGGTGAGCCTGGGGGTGGCGGCGATCACCACGGCGTGGCGGATCCGCTCCGGGTAGTGGATGGCCCAGTCCAGGGCCTGCATGCCGCCAAGTGAGCCCCCAATGACCGCGGCCCACTGGTCAATGCCGAGACGGTCGGCAAGCCGGGCCTGGCTCTTGACCCAGTCACGGACGGTAATCACCGGAAAGTCCGGGCCATAGGGGCGACCGGTGTCCGGATTCTCGGAGGCCGGGCCGGTGCTGCCGTGGCAGCCACCCAGATTGTTCGGGCAGACCACGAAGAACTTGTTGGTGTCGATGGGCTTGCCGGGGCCGATGCAGGCATCCCACCAGCCGGGCTTGCGGTCCTCGCGGGAATGGTAACCGGCGGCATGATGGTGGCCGCTCAGGGCGTGGCAGATGAGCACCGCGTTGCTGGCATCCGCGTTCAGGGTGCCATAGGTTTCGAACACCAGATTGAATTCCGGCAGGGTATGGCCGGACTCCAGCCGGATGGGCTCCGGGAAGTGCAGGCTCTGTGGTTCGACAATGCCCACCGAGTCGGCGGCCTGGGATTCAGCAGCCATGAATGCGAAAAGGATCCTTCGGTGATGGACGGTTCCGGTCAGGCCGGGCAGTGTATCGAGGGGGGAGCCCTAAGGCAACTGTGTCCCGGGAGGGGGTGCGATCCGCTCCTCGAGTTTGCGCGCCACGCGCAGCTGCTGGTCCAGGGTCTGGCGCTGCTGCCGCAGCTTGTACGCCTCGGCCTTCAGTTCCTTTTCGTCGTCCACGATATGGCGCAGCCGCCGGAACTGGGTCTCAAGGCGCTGTTTCTGCTGCTGGGTGTGCTGCAGCAGGGGCATCAGGGCCTCGCCCGGCCAGCGGTCAATGTCCTGCATGGTGTGGTGGATGACCTGGCGGGCCTCACTGACAATGGTGGTCAGGAACTGCTGGATCAGCCGGCTCTGCTGCATCAGCAGTGAGCGCGGGTCCCGGCGGAAGCGGTCCGCGCGGCTGCGCAGGTCACGCAGGGCAATCAGGTGCCGGCCCAGGCGCAGCGGCACCGGTTCCAGTGCCCGCTCGTCCCCGCTGCTCGTATGGCGGTGGTAGATGGAGCCCACCATTTTTTCCGCCCGGCGGCCTTCCGCCATCAGGTTGTTGAAGTCGTTCTCCAGCACCTCGAAAAGGGCGTTCATGGCACTGGCCAGCCCTGGTGTGGTCCAGCTGCCTTCCAGGCGCTGGCGGGTGCGTTCGGCGTGCTGCTCGAACCGTTCGGGGTTGAGGATCCGGCGCAGTATATCGGCCTGGGAGGCCATGAGGCGCCGGCTGGAATTCAGGGTGATCAGCCGGCGATTGAAAAAGTCATAGTCCTGCCGGGTCTTCTCCGCCAGCTCGGCGATTTCCCGTCGGTCCGTGCTCTGGGCCTCCAGCAGTTCGAGCTCCGCATCCAGTGATGCCTGCTGGTTCTCAAGCTCGGCCTGGTTGTCGCGGATCATGGCGCGGAGGTCGGTGACCAGCTCGCCGCTGATCAGCTGTTCCCTGCGGCCGAGAATGCGCTCACTGACCAGTTCCTCCAGCTGCGCCACGCCACTTTTCCGCCGCAGTTCATCGTCCTCGCGGATGCGTGCCAGCAGGCCCTGCTTGGCGGACACCGGCAGTACGTCCTCCATGCCGAGGCCGAGCTGGTGTGCCGTGGTCTCGCGCACACGCTCGATGGCATTGCCGGTGTGATCACTGCCGGAGGGGTCATCCCAGAGGGCATCGATCTTGTTGAGGATCGCGAAACGCCCGGCGCGGTGGTCCGCATCCCGGGTGTCGATGTGCTCGCGCCAGATGGTCATGTCGCTGGCCGTGACGCCGGTATCCGCGGCCAGCAGGAAGACCACCGCCTGGGCTGAGGGCAGCATGGAGACGGTCAGTTCCGGCTCCGAGCCCAGGGCGTTCAGCCCCGGGGTGTCGAGGATCCGCAGGCCGCGCTCAAGAACCGGGTGCTGGAGGCTGATCAGGGCATGGCGCCAGGCGGGAATGAGGACCCGTTCGGGATCGTCCGGGGAGGCATCAAGCATGGAATCGTTGAAGCCCAGATCCGCCGCCTCGGCGCGCGGGACACTGCGTGTCTCGGCCACCCGGGCAAGGGTGGCCGCCATGGCAGCGGTGTCGCCCGGGTCAAGTGCCACGCTCTCCCAGACCCCCGATTCATGACGCAGCTGCTGCAGGGACATGGCCCCGTTGCGGGTCTCGATGGGCAGCAGCATCAGGTAGCTGGTACGGGCGTGGCGGTCGTAGAACAGCTCGGTGGGGCACATGGTGGTGCGCCCGGCTTCCGAGGGCAGCAGCCGCTGACCGTGAGCGGCGAAGAAAAGGGCATTGATCAGTTCGGTCTTGCCGCGGGAATATTCGCCCACGAAGGCGATGGTCAGCTCATCCTCCACCAGCAGGCGGATGCTGCGCTGGAGGTGGCGCTCGATGTCCTCCTCAAGCAGCTCATTGAACTGGAGCCAGCGCCGGTACCGTGTGATGTTCCGGACCAGTTCCTTTTTCCAGCTGTGGTAGGCCTCAACCTGATCGGTGAGGGTGACTGCATCTGCCATGATAGGCCCCTGAGCTTCCAGCATCCATTTAACGGGGTTTTGCCGAAGTATAGAACGTCCCTGGGAGAGGGGCGTGTAATGCCCCTGTGCCTTTATGTTTCCGTTTGAATACGGTCACGCGTCAGAACGGCATGCCCGCCGCCTGCTGGAGGTTGCTCATCACCACCTGGACCATGTTCAGCACCAGGAAGACCAGAATCGGCGACAG
>JBNJDI010000105.1:0-6871 GCA_051744725.1 Pseudomonadota bacterium
CCGGCGCCGATGAACGAAATGGCGGGTTGCTGCGGATCCTGTTGCATCACTGAGCCTCGTAGTCGCGGGGTCCGAAAAGGGCGGTGCCCAGGCGCACGATGGTGGCGCCCTCGGCGACGGCGGCTTCCAGGTCGCCGGACATGCCCATGGACAGAGTGTCCAGAGCCCCATTATCCACGCCGCGCCTTACCTCAGCCAGCAGCCCCGCCAGTTCGCGGAAGCGCTCGCGCTGTACCGCCGGCGGATTGGCCGGATCCGGAATCGCCATCAGCCCCCGCAGCCGGCACCCCTCAAGCCCACTCAGCTCCTGCGCCAGCCCCGGCACCTCCTCCGGGCGCACGCCGGATTTGGTCGGCTCATCATCGATGTTCACCTGGATGCAGAGATTCAGCGGCGCCATGCCCGCCGGCCGCTGCTCACTCAGCCGCCGCGCCACCTTGGCGCGGTCAATGCTGTGCACCCAGCTGAAATGCTCCGCCACCGGGCGCGTCTTGTTCGACTGCAGCGGCCCGATGAAATGCCACTCCAGGTCCGGCAGATCCGAAAGCGCCTCAATCTTGTCCAGCGCCTCCTGGATGTAGTTCTCCCCAAACGCCTTCTGCCCCGCCTCGGCGGCCTCCCGGAGCAGCTCCGCCGGCTTGGTCTTGGAAACGGCCAGCAGCTGCACGCCCGCCGGGTCCCTTTCAGCCTCTTCGGCCGCGGAACGGATGCGCGTGGCTGCCTTTTCGAGGTTCTCTGCTATGCTGATCATTGGCTCTGCCCGGGGGAATGTGACGGCTCATAAAGTAACGTCTGCCCCTGTAAAAACCAAGCTACGACCAGCGTTTGGTTATTTTTCGGGCGTTATCGCGACGTCCGGAGGCGGTGAGGTCGGGAGTCCTTTCCGGGAAGCTCGGTCGCCAGGGAGGGCGACCGCGCAGCGTCCATGGATGGATTCATAGCGTTTCCCGGAAAGGACTCCCGACCTCATCGCTGCAACAAAATCTGAAGTCTTTCTACGATGTTTTGTCTGAGGGCACCATGGATATAACCGAACTGCTTGCGTTCTCCGCCAAACAGGGCGCATCCGACCTCCACCTCTCCGCCGGCCTGCCCCCCATGATCCGGGTGGACGGCGACGTGCGCAGGATCAACCTGCCGCCCATGGAGCACAAGGAAGTGCACCGGCTCATCTACGACATCATGAACGACAAGCAGCGCAAGGACTACGAAGAGTTCCTCGAGACCGACTTCTCCTTCGAGGTCCCCGGCGTTGCCCGCTTCCGTGTCAACGTCTTCAACCAGAACCGCGGCTCCGGTGCCGTCTTCCGGACCATCCCCTCCAAGGTCCTGACCATGGAAGACCTCGGCATGGGCCAGGTGTTCAAGGACATCTCCTCCAACCCGCGCGGCCTTGTACTGGTCACCGGCCCTACCGGTTCCGGTAAGTCCACCACGCTGGCCGCGATGATCGACTACATCAACGAGACCCGCTACGACCACATCCTCACCATCGAGGACCCGATCGAATTCGTGCACGACTCCAAGAAATGCCTGATGAACCAGCGGGAAGTGCACCGGGATACCCTGGGCTTCAACGAATCCCTGCGCTCCGCGCTGCGTGAGGACCCCGACATCATCCTGGTCGGCGAGCTGCGGGACCTCGAGACCATCCGCCTGGCCCTGACCGCCGCCGAGACCGGCCACCTGGTGTTCGGCACCCTGCACACCACCTCCGCCGCCAAGACCATCGACCGGGTCGTGGACGTATTCCCGGCAGAGGAAAAGGCCATGGTACGCTCGATGCTGTCGGAATCCCTGCAGGCGGTGGTCTCCCAGGCACTGCTGAAGAAAAACGGTGGCGGCCGGGTTGCCGCGCACGAGATCATGATCGGCAACTCGGCGATCCGGAACCTGATCCGCGAAGACAAGGTGGCGCAGATGTACTCCGCCATCCAGACAGGCGGTCAGCTGGGCATGCAGACCCTGGACCAGCATCTGAAGAACCTGCTGCAGAAGGGCACCATCTCCCGCGAGGAGGCCCAGGCCAAGGCCAAGATGCCGGACAATTTCTGATAAGGGGCGGGGAATACGGTCATGGAACTCGAAAAGCTGCTCAAGGTTGTGGTCGATAAAAACGGCTCGGACCTGTTCATTACCACCGGGGTGCCGCCCAGCGTGAAGATCAACGGGCGCATCGTACCGGTCACCAAGGAACCGCTGACGCCGGAGAAAACCCGTGAGCTGGTGTACGGCTCGATGACGGACAAGCAGGCACGGGAATTCGACGAGAACAACGAATGCAACTACGCGCTCAGTGCCCGGGGCATTGGCCGCTTCCGTGTCAGCGCCTTCTTCCAGCGCAACCTCTGCGGCATGGTGCTGCGCCGGATCGAGACCGAGATTCCCCAGCTCGATGACCTCGGTCTGCCCGATACCATCAGTGAGCTGGCCATGACCAAGCGCGGCCTGATCATCTTCGTGGGCGCCACCGGTACCGGTAAGTCCACCTCGCTGGCCGCCATGCTGGGTTACCGCAACCAGAACAGCCGCGGGCACATTGTCTCGGTGGAAGACCCCATCGAATTCATCCACCAGCACCGGGGCTGCATCGTGACCCAGCGCGAGGTGGGGGTGGATACCGACTCATTCGAGACCGCGCTCAAGAACACCCTGCGCCAGGCGCCGGATGTGATCCTGATCGGCGAGGTGCGCACCGCCAAGACCATGGAATACGCCGTCACCTTCGCCGAAACCGGCCACCTCTGCCTGGCAACGCTGCACGCCAACAACGCCAACCAGGCCCTGGACCGGATCATCAACTTCTTCTCGCCGGAAGTGCACAACCAGATCTGGATGGACCTGTCGCTCAACCTCAAGGCCATCGTGGCCCAGCAGCTCATTCCCACACCCGACGGCAACGGCCGGGTTGCGGCGATCGAGGTGCTGATCAATACACCGCTGGCCCAGGACATGATCCGCAAGGGCGAGGTGGACAAGCTCAAGGACCTGATGACCAAATCCGGCGAGTCGGGCATGCAGACCTTCGACCAGGCGCTGTACCACCACTACGCCGACGGCAGGATCACCTACAAGGATGCCCTGGCGCACGCGGACTCCGCCAACGACCTGCGCCTGATGATCAAGCTCGGGGCCGATGCGGCCACGGCCGACGAACTGTCCAGCTCAGTGGATAAGCTCTCCATCCAGGACGATGGGTAACGCCCTGCTGGGGGAGCTGCTCACCGGGTTTGCCGTTGGGGGCATGCTGGCGATGGCCGGGGTCCTCATGCAGGTGCTGCTGCGTACCCCCCTTGCGGAGCCCTACGTACTGGGTGTGTCCGGCGGCGCCGCCAGTGCCGGCCTGGTGTGCATGCTGCTCGGGCTGGGCGGGTGGTGGATCTCCGGTTCCGCGCTGGTGACGAGTCTCTTCTCCCTGGCGGTGGTGTTTCTGGTCGGCGGTGGTGATGCCCGTGTGCCCCGGGAACGGCTGCTGCTGACCGGGGTGGTGATGGCCGCCGGCTGGAGCACGGTCATCAGCTTCCTGCTGGCACTGGAATCCAGCGCCTCCGTGCACGACATGCTCTACTGGCTCATGGGGGACCTGACCCGCTCCATCTCGCCCTGGTGGGGGCTGATCGCCCTGGGGCTGGCACTGGTGGCCGGGTGGGTCATGGCGCCGGCACTGGATCTGCTGGTGCGTGGCGATGAACAGGCCGCGGTGCTGGGCGTGGAGGTGCACCGGGTGCGCCTGGTGTGCTACGTGCTGGCCGCGGTGCTGACGGCACTGGCGGTGACCCTGGCCGGCCCCATCGGGTTTGTCGGTCTGGTGGTCCCACACCTGGTCCGGCTCCGCGTCGGGGCACGCCACCGCATACTGCTGCCGTTCTCGGTTCTGGTGGGCGGCATCTATCTGACCGGTCTCAATATCATCGCCGGCCTGCCGCTGCTCCCGGCCTCGATCCCGGTAGGCATCCTCTCCGCCATTGTGGGCATCCCGGTGTTTCTCTACATGCTGCGGCGAACAAGGATCGGTGGCTGATGGCATCCCTGCAGCTGGACCAGCTTGTGTTCGGACATCGTGGCCAGGCGCTCACCCAAGCGGTGACCCTGGAGGCCCGCCCCGGTGAGTTCTGGGCAGTCCTGGGTGAGAACGGCTCCGGCAAGAGCACGCTCATGGCGACGCTGGCCGGGCTGTTGCCGCCGCTCGCCGGGCAGGTGGCAGTGGACGGTGTGAACCTCGGGCGCATGCCGCGCAAGGTCCTGGCCCGCCGGCTGGGTCTGCTGCTCCAGCACCAGGATGTGGCTTTTCCCTATTCCGTGCGCGAAACGGTCAGCGCCGGCCGCTATGCCCACAGGCCGCCGTGGCGGCCGCTGCGCCGGGAGGATCACGCCGCGGTTGAACGCGCCCTGGAGGAGACCGGCCTGCTGGAGCTCGCCGAACTGCGGGCGGACCAGGTCTCCGGGGGTGAGCAGCGCCGTGTGGCCATCGCCACCCTGCTGGCCCAGGAACCCAGTGCCCTGCTGCTGGATGAACCGGTCAACCACCTGGATGTGCGCCACGAAGTGGCCCTGATGGATCGCTTCCGGGAGTATGCGGACGACGGGCGGCTGATCATGGTCTCGCTGCACGATGTGAACCTTGCCAGCCAGTACGCGGATCGCCTGCTGATGCTGTACGCTGATGGCACCTGGGAGGCCGGTGAGACGGCGGAGCTGTTGACCGAGGACCGGCTGGAACACCTCTACGGGGTACCCCTGAAGGAAGTGGGCTCGGAAGAGACGCCCTTCTGGGTGCCCCTGGGTCACCGCAAACGGAATCGACGATGAGCAACCGGACACTGATCCTGGGCGGCATCCGCTCGGGCAAGAGCGCCCTGGCCGAAGCCGAGGCGGCCGCCAGCGGCCGGCCGGTGGTGTACGTGGCCACCGCCACCGCCGGGGATGGTGAAATGGCCGACCGCATCGCCCGCCACCAGCAGCGGCGCCCGGATGACTGGGGGCTGGATGAGGAGCCGGTGGCGCTGGGCGGCGTCCTGGCAAGACACCGGGAAGCGGCGCCCTGCCTGCTGATTGACTGCATGAGCCTGTGGCTGGGCAATCTTCTGGGCGAAGAGGAAGGCGCGCTGGAGCGCGAGCGCGAGGCCTTCCTGGCCCAGCTGGAGCGCTACCCCGGACCACTGGTGATCGTCAGCAATGAGGTGGGGCTGGGCGTGATCGGTATGGACGCGCTGACCCGCCGCTTCTGCGATGAGCTGGGCCTCCTCAACCAGGCGCTGGCCCAGCGCTGCGATCAGGTGGTGCTGTCGGTGGCCGGGCTGCCCCAGATGCTCAAGGGTTCCCCGGCTGGTGGGCGATCAGGCAGCTGAGCCATTCGCGGGTTTCCGCGATCCGGTCCATGCGGATCCGGCTGCGGCAGGCAAAGGGTACGGACACAGCACCCATGGCATGTTCCAGCGGCGTGGCCATGGCCAGGGCCAGGATCATGCGGATGACACCGCCATGGCAGACCAGCAGGGTGCGCTGACCTGCAAGCTCCTCACGCCAGCGCAGCATGGCGTCCTCAACCCGCCGGTAGAAAGTCGCAATGTTCTCGCCGCCGGGCGGCGGGCAGTTGACCGGATCCCGCCAGAAGGCCTTGAGGGCATCCGGGGTTTCGCGTGCGATGGCCTCGGGAGTATGGCCATCCCAGTCGCCGAAGCTCATCTCCTGAAGGCCACGCTCCTCGTAGAGGGGCAGCCCGCGGGCCTCGGCCACGGAGGCGGCGAAATCGGCGCAGCGTTTCAGTGGCGAGGTCAGCACCGCATCCCATTGATCTGATTCAAAGACCTGGGCCTGCATCTGCTGCCAGCCCTGATCACTCAGGGGGTCATCGATCAGCCCGCGGTACTTGCGGCCGCCCTCCGGTTCACCGTGCCGGATCAGGTCGAAAAAGGTGCCCGGTTGCTCGGGGCTGTCAGCCATCGCTTACTCCTGCTTCCTTGAAGGTTGCCATCTCATTGTGGAGTGCACAGGCAGAGCGTAGCACTGGAACGGCCACGGCGGCACCGCTGCCTTCCCCCAGGCGCATATCCAGATCCAGCACCGGCGTGGCGCCCATGGCTTCGAGCATGGTGCGATGGCCCGGTTCGCGGGACTGGTGGGAGAAATGCAGCCACTGCATCAGGTTCGGGCTCAGGTGCGTTGCCGCCAGGGCGGCGGCGGTGACGATGAAACCATCCACAAGCACCGGGATGCCCCGGTGGGCCGCACCGATCATGGCACCGGCAAGCGCGGCAATCTCAAAACCGCCGAGGGAGGCGAGGGCGTGGAAGGGATCCGTGTCGCCGCCGTGGCGTTGCAGGGCCGCGCGGATACGGCGGGCCTTGCGGGCCACGCCCAGCTCATCCAGCCCGGTTCCCGGGCCCACCAGCTCCTCCACGCGGGCCCCGAGCAGCAGGGTGGCCAGGGCCGCGGCACTGGTGGTGTTGCCGATGCCCATGTCACCGCCGATGAACAGTTCCGCTCCGGCCTCAGAGGCGCGTGCCGCTGCGCGGTCCCCGGCCTCCAGGGCCCGTTCCAGCTGCTCCGCCGTCATGGCTGGTTCGCGCATGAGATTGCCGGTGCCCGCCGCAATCCACTCGTTCGTGACGCCCCGGTCATCCGGCAACGGATGGGCCACGCCCATGTTGATGACCTCCAGGGTGGCCCCGAGCTGGCGGGCCAGAACGCTGATGGCGGCACCGCCAGCGGCAAAGTTCGCCACCATCTGCGCCGTGACCTCCTGGGGGAAGGCGGAGACCCCGTCCGCGGCAATACCATGATCCGCCGCGAAAACCGCAACGTGCACCCGGTCCACGGCGGGCCGGTCGCGGTTCTGCTGCCCACAGAGGTGGCAGGCCAGCGCCTCCAG
>JBNJDI010000106.1:0-6854 GCA_051744725.1 Pseudomonadota bacterium
ACGCTCGAAAGCGCCGCCGCTGTGGGCCGTTGCCCCGAAAGAGATGCGTATTCTACACCCGCACAGAGTGGCGTCAACACGTTTTTTTGAATGACCCGGAACACCGGCAGACGCAGCAGGTGTTCCAGGCGCGCATCAGGCCTGGCGCGCGCCCTTCCTGCGCCGCAGCCGACGCCACAGCCAGAAAAGCGGGCCCGACAGGGTGTACCCGAGGAACGCGAGGAACAGGATGAAAGGCGGCTCGATGGCAACCACAGCGAAGGCCAGCACCACCAGCAGTATGGCCGCAAAGGGCACCCGCCCCTTGAGGTCCAGATCCTTGCCGGAGTAGTACAGCACATTGCTGACCATGAGCGTCCCCGTCCCCGCGACCAGGACCACCGCCAGGACATCCAGCCACCATGACTGCTCCAGGCCATGGAGGCACCAGACCATGCCGGCGACTACGGCCGCCGCGGAGGGACTCGGAAGACCGACAAAGTATCGCTTGTCCACGGACCCGATCTGGGTATTGAACCGGGCCAGCCTGAGGGCCGAGCCCGCCACGTAGATGAAGGTTACGATCCAACCCAGCTTATCCAGGTCATTAAGAGCCCAGAAGAAAGCGACCAGCCCGGGCGCAACGCCGAAGGCCACCATATCCGCGAGACTGTCGTACTCCTCGCCGAAACGGCTCTGGGTGTTGGTCAAGCGCGCAACGCGGCCATCCAGGCCATCCAGAACCATGGAGACGAAGATGGCAATCGAGGCCATCGCGAAGTCACTGTTGGAGGCGGCCACAATGGCATAGAACCCGGAGAACAGCGACGCCGTGGTGAACATGTTGGGGAGAAGGTAGATCCCGCGCTTACGCACCCGGGAGCCACCCACAACCTCCTCTTCCACCACTTCGGCGCCCTCGATCTCCTCCTCTCCGGACTCCACCGTGGACGATACCTCCTGTTCAGGTTCCGCCATCAGGCCACCTCTCCCATCATTACTGCCGGGCGCTGCAACACAGTTTCACTCGTTGCCGACCAGACGGCTTTTCTGCAGCCACGGCATCATGCCGCGCAGGCGGTCACCGACTTCGGTGATCTGGTGCTGCTCCGCAATACGACGCTTGGCTTTCAGCGTGGGCTGACCGGCCTGATTCTCAAGAATGAACTCGCGCGCAAACTCGCCGCTCTGGATCTCATCCAGGCACTTGCGCATTTCCTTCTTGGTGTCCTCATTGATGATGCGCGGACCACGGGTCACATCGCCATACTCGGCGGTGTTGGAGATGGAATAGCGCATGTCCGCGATGCCGCCCTGATAGAGCAGATCCACGATCAGCTTGAGTTCGTGCAGGCACTCGAAGTACGCCATTTCCGGCGCATAGCCCGCTTCCACCAGGGTCTCGAAGCCGGCCTGGATCAGGGCGCTGGTACCGCCACACAGCACCATCTGCTCACCGAAGAGGTCGGTCTCGGTCTCTTCCTGGAAGCTGGTCTCGATGATGCCGGCACGACCGCCGCCGTTGGCGGACGCGTAGGACAGCGCGGTGTCCTTGGCCTTGCCCGTGGCATCCTGCTTGACCGCGATCAGCGAGGGGACACCACTGCCTTCAACATACTGGCTGCGCACGGTGTGGCCCGGGCCCTTGGGCGCGATCATGATCACGTCGAGATCCGCGCGCGGCTCGATCTGGTTGTAATGGATGTTGAAACCATGAGCGAACGCCAGCGCGGCGCCCTTGCCGATGTTCGGCTCGATCTGCTGTTCGTACAGGGCCTTCTGGTGCTCGTCCGGGGTCAGAACCATGACCACGTCCGCCCCGTTCACGGCGTCCTCAATGGTCTGGACCTTCAGACCCGCGTCCTCGGCCTTCTTCCAGGAAGAGGAGCCCTTGCGCAGACCCACAACCACGTTGCTGACGCCGGATTCCTTCAGGTTGTTGGCATGGGCATGACCCTGGGAGCCGTAGCCGATGATGGCCACTTTCATGCCCTGGATAATGGAAAGATCACAGTCTTTATCGTAGTAGACCTGCATTGCATTCCCCTGTTCAGAGTGTTTTTAAAGGTTGAAGTGGGTGATTCAGAGCGACAGCACTTTCTCACCGCGGGCAATTCCGGAGACGCCGGAGCGCACCACTTCAAGAACCCCCATGGTGCCGACCGCCTGGATAAAGGCATCAAGTTTCTCGCCATCACCGGTCAGCTGTACTGTGTAGACCGTGCTGGTCACGTCCACGATCTGCCCGCGGAAGATGTCCACGGTACGCTTGATCTCGGCCCGCTGGGCACCGGTGGCGCGCAGCTTGATCAGCATCAGCTCACGCTCCACATGGCTGCCCTCGGTGAGGTCGACCAGCTTGACCACCTCGATCAGCTTGTTGAGCTGCTTGGTGATCTGCTCGATCACCTTGTCCGAGCCCTCGGTGGTCAGTGTCAGCCGCGACAGTGTCGGGTCTTCCGTCGGTGCCACCGCCAGGCTCTCGATGTTGTAGTTGCGCTGTGAGAACAGCCCCACCACACGTGAGAGGGCGCCGGGCTCGTTCTCCATCAGGATCGATATGATTCGCCGCATGGTATCAGACCCTCTCCGTCTTGCTGAGCCACATGTCCTTCATAGAGCCCCCGGCCACCTGCATCGGGTAGACGTGCTCGTACGGGTCCACGTAGATGTCGACGAAGACGAGCTGATCCTTCAGAGCGAAGGCTTTCTCGAGCACGGGCTCAAGATCCTCGCGCCGCGTCACCGTGAACGCCACATGACCATAGGCCTCGAACAGCTTCTCGAAGTTGGGCAGCGACTCCATGTACGAGTGCGCGTAACGCGACTCATAGTTCATGTCCTGCCACTGCTTGACCATGCCCAGGGCCTGGTTGTTCAGGTTGATGATCTTCACCGGCAGGTGGTACTGCTTGCAGGTGGACAGCTCCTGGATGTTCATCTGGATGCTGCCCTCACCGGTGACGCACACCACCTCCTGCTCGGGCATGTGCAGCTTGATGCCCATGGCCGCCGGGAAGCCGAAGCCCATGGTCCCCAGCCCGCCGGAGTTGATCCAGCGGTTGGGTTTGTCGAACGGATAGAACTGGGCAGCGAACATCTGGTGCTGACCAACATCCGAGGTGACGTAGGCATCCCCATTCGTGACCCGGTAGAGGGCCTGGATCGCCTCCTGGGGCATGATGTTGTCGCCGTTCTGCTCGTAGTGATAGCGCGAACGGTATTTGCCCCATTCACGGATCTGCTTCCACCACGCCTCGAGCGCCTCCTGATCCGGCTGCTCCTCGCTTTCACGCACCAGCGAGAGCATCTCATCAAGCACCGAGTCGACCGGCCCCACAATGGGAACGTCCGCCTGTACCGTCTTGGAGATGGAGGCCGGATCAATGTCCACATGGACAATACGGGCACCGGGACAGAACTTGTCCGTGGCGTTGGTCACCCGGTCATCAAAGCGGGCCCCGATCGCCAGTATCAGGTCCGAATGGTGCATGGCCATGTTGGACTCATAGCTGCCATGCATTCCCAGCCACCCCAGCGACTGCGGGTCGGTGGCCGGAAAGCCACCCAGCCCCATGATGGTGTTGGTCACCGGGAACCCGAGCTCATGGGCCAGGTCCGTCAGCTGCTGTGAGGCCTTGCCAAGGACCACGCCACCACCGGCATAGATGACCGGCCGGCGGGCACTCATCATCATGTCCACGGCACGGCGGATCTGGCCGGCATGGCCACGCACCGCCGGGTTGTAGGAACGCATGCTCACCTTTTCCGGGTACTCGTACTCAAAGCGCCCGTTCGGTGCGGTCATGTCCTTGGGAATATCAATCACCACCGGCCCCGGCCGACCACTCTGGGCGAGATAGAACGCCTTTTTCACGAGCTGGGGAATCTCGGAGGGATGCCGGACCGTCATGTTGTGCTTCACGATCGGCCGGGAGACACCGATCATGTCGGTCTCCTGGAAGGCGTCCTCACCAATGAGATGGGAGGCGACCTGGCCGCAGAGCACGACCATGGGAATGGAATCCATGGAGGCGGTTGCGATACCGGTGATGGTGTTGGTGGCACCCGGACCGGAGGTCACGAGGACCACGCCGGGTTCACCGGTGGCGCGCGCATAGCCATCCGCCATATGCGTGGCGGCCTGCTCATGGCGCACAAGGATGTGTTTGACATCGTCCTGACGGAACAGCGCATCGTAGATATGCAGCGCAGCCCCGCCCGGGTATCCGTATATGTATTCAACACCCTGGTCCTTGAGGGACCGGATGAGCATTTCGGCACCAGACAGTAATTCCACGTTGGATCACCCTCTTACACAGCAATCAATGTTCAATGTCTCTTCCACTGCCTGTGCCCTGAAGAAACCGCTTCTTGTGAAAGCTGAATCGGGCTCTGTTCCACACCGCCCCTTGAGAAGGTTGGCTCCGGGACAACTGCACCCTGAGGGTAAAGGCGTACAGCGGGTTGAGTGGTATGGATGCCGAGGAATTACACTACCGGGATTGCCGCCATGCAATTCAACCGCCTACAGGCACCGTCAATTCTGACAGGGTGTGCCGGAGTGTCAACCGTAAGGCCCTGCGTGACGGCACATTTTGCGATCAGCCTGTAATGGGCTAGATTCGGGAGTAAGATTGATCCATACCACGGAGCTCCGTCATGCGCATCTTCCGCCAGATTTCCCTGCTCGCCGCCCTTACCATTGCCCTGCCGGCGGGCGCTGAAGTCTACCGCTGGACCAACGAAGCCGGTGAAACCAGTTTCGGCTCGAACCCCCCCGCCGGGGTCGACGCTGAACCGGTTTCCGCGGGCAGCACCAACACCATTGATACCGGTTCCAATCAGGCCGACGGGGAAGACAGGAGCGCCAGTACTGACAACGAGCAGTCGCAGGAAGCGGCAGCTGATGGCGAAACGCAGGAAGAAGAGGGTCAGCAGGACAGAGAGGCGATCCGCGAGAAGAACTGTGAGACGGCCCGCGAGGCCCTGAAGACCCTGGAGCAGAATGCACGGGTTCAGGTTATGGAGGATGGTGAGCGCCGCTACCTTTCCCCGGAGGAAAAGGAAGCGGAACGCGAACGCTACGAAAAGATCCGGGACGAGAACTGCGACTGAGGCGTAAAGCCTCAGGCCGCAGTGAAGCGGAAGGCGTCGCCTTCCACGTCCGCCCGGATGGTGCTGCCCGGCTGGAATTCACCCTCCAGCAGCTGCTGGGAAAGCGGGTTCTCGATGTAGCGCTGGATGGCCCGCTTGAGCGGCCTTGCGCCATACACCGGGTCGTACCCCACGCCGGCGATCTTCTTCATCGCCTCCTCGGACAGGCTCAGGCTCAGCTCCTGCTCGGCCAGACGCTCGTTGAGCTGGTCGACCTGGATCTGGGCAATGCCCTCGATCTGCTCCTCGTCCAGCGGATGGAAGACCACCACATCGTCCACCCGGTTGATGAACTCGGGCCGGAAGTGGGTGCTCACCACGTCCATGACGGAGCTCTTCATCTGCTCGTACTGGCCCTCCCCGGCCATGGTCTGGATGATGTCCGAGCCCAGGTTGGAGGTCATGACGATCACGGTGTTGCGGAAATCCACCGTGCGCCCCTGGCCATCGGTCAGGCGGCCGTCATCCAGCACCTGCAGCAGGATGTTGAAGACATCCCCGTGGGCCTTCTCCACCTCATCCAGCAGCAGCACTGAATAGGGCCGGCGCCGCACCGCCTCGGTCAGGTAACCGCCCTGCTCATAGCCGACATAGCCGGGTGGCGCACCAATCAGCCGGGCCACGGAGTGCTTCTCCATGAACTCGGACATGTCGATGCGCACCATGGCCTCCTCGGTGTCGAACAGGAAGTTCGCCAGTGCCTTGCAGAGCTCGGTCTTGCCCACCCCGGTCGGGCCGAGGAACAGGAAGGAGCCATTGGGCCGGTGCGGATCCGACAGCCCGGCACGCGAGCGGCGTACCGCATTGGCCACGGCACTGATGGCCTCCTCCTGGCCGATCACCCGCTCATGCAGGCTGTGCTCCATGCGCAGGAGCTTGTCCTTCTCGCCCTCGAGCATCTTGGAAACCGGGATGCCCGTCCACTTGCCAACAACCTCGGCGATCTCCTCGTCGGTCACCCGGTTGCGCAGCAGCCTCATCTCCATCATCTCGGCCTGGCTGGCACGGTCCAGCTGGCGCTCCAGTTCCGGGATCTGGCCGTACTGGATCTCGGACATGCGCTGGAGATCCCCGGTACGACGGGCGTTGTCCAGCTCGATGCGAGCCTCTTCCAGCTGCTCCTTCACCTTCTGGGCGCCGTGGAGCGAGGCCTTCTCGGTGTTCCAGACCTCCTCCAGATCCGCGTACTCCTTCTCCAGATCCGCGATCTGTTCCGAAAGCTCATCCAGGCGCTTCTTCGAGGCCTCGTCCTTCTCCTTCTTGAGCGCCTCGCGCTCGATCTTGAGCTGGATCAGGCGCCGTTCGAGCCGGTCCAGGGACTCCGGCTTGGAATCCATCTCGATCCGGATCTGACTGGCCGCCTCGTCCACCAGGTCAATGGCCTTGTCCGGCAGCTTGCGGTCCGTGATGTAGCGGTTGGAAAGCTTGGCCGCGGCAATGATGGCGCCGTCGGTCACCTCCACACCGTGGTGGACCTCATAGCGCTCCTTGAGCCCGCGCAGGATGGCGATGGTGTCCTCCTCGGTGGGCTCGTTGACCATCACCTTCTGGAAGCGACGCTCCAGGGCCGCGTCCTTCTCAATGTTCTCGCGGTACTCGTCCAGGGTGGTCGCCCCCACACAGTGGAGCTCACCCCGCGCCAGCGCCGGCTTGAGCATATTGCCCGCGTCCATGGAGCCTTCGGTCTTGCCCGCGCCGACCATGGTATGGAGCTCGTC
>JBNJDI010000107.1:0-6784 GCA_051744725.1 Pseudomonadota bacterium
AATCTGCGCAAAGGCGTTCCTGAAGCGGTTCTTCAGCGTGACCAGGTGGTTGTAGATGTAGATCGCGTAACCGACGACCAGAACGATCACGGCCAGGCCAATCAGGGTTGTTGTGTCCATACGAGCCGTCCTTTTCCAATTCAGTGCCTGAGCTGGATTAAAGAGCAAAAGCATGAAGAACGCCACCCCGGAGCGATCAAGGCTTCCTTGACGGCAAGCCAGATGCCGGAATAATCTCTGCCTCGGTTCGGCTAGGGAATCACGACCGTGAGGCCGACGGGACGCGCCACGACGCAATGACTCGATAAGGGACTATCGGATGCTCACTACCCGCAGTTTCCTCCTCACCGCCGATCTGGGGCGGGTCTATCAGTTCTCCAGGTTTCCCGAAACCGATGAAGACGGCTGCTTCCGCTGGATGGCGATCGAGCGCTGCAGAATCTATGCCCGGCAGACGCTCGGGGACATTGCACGCAGCACCCACGACGACCTCTTCAACTACAAGCTCTGGGATCTCTGGCGGCACGTGTTTGAGCACCCGCTCGGCCCACCCGCAAAGCTCGAGCAGGTACTGACGGATCTTGCCTGGGCCGTGGAACGCGGCGACCTCCATGTCTATCTTCATTACGATCCCCTGGAGCACATGCCCCGGCCCCAAATGGGCCAGAGCTCCGGTGCCCTCCAGGGCTCGGATACACCTGCGGCGGTCCAGCCCCGCACCAACAGCCCGGCAGACCGAAAGGCCCAGCCTGATCCGGTTCAGGCACGACGGGACCGCTACAACGAGCGCCAGGAACTCGTGCAGGCGACAGCTGATAACCCGGATGTCAGCGAAGCCAACGAACGCCTGGACTTCAACAATGACAACATCATCCGGGCGGAAGCAGCGGAGTACGTCTACGCGCTGGACAAATACAATCGGGGCAACAGCGATCAGCGCCCGAAACCGCCCACGGGCCTCAAGCCGCTGGATCCCAAGGAAATCACTGGCCTCGAAAACGCCACTTTCACCAGTGAGAGTTCGGGGTTCGGGGCGGCGCTACTAAAATCCGACATCAATCAGGAAACCATGCTGACCTTTAAGGGAACCAGCACGGGCAAAGACTGGAACGCGAATATTGGTCAGGCGTTTGGAAGGGAAACTGATCAGTACAACCAAGCCATGTTTCTGGCAAAAAAGGTGAATCGCCGAATGGGGGATGATGTCACCCTGGTTGGCCACTCTCTCGGCGGTGGACTTGCGTCTGCTGGCGTGGCTGTAACAGGCCAATCAGGATTCACATTCAACGCGGCTGGTTTGAACTCACAAACAGCTGCTCGCCAAGGCGGTATGAGCAATGCTCAGACAGCTAAACGGATACAGACCCAGACGGTCAACGGCGAGTTACTGGCAGTGGTTCAGAAGCACGGCAGCGACGCCCTTGGTGCTGCGCTCGGCGGTGCATCAGGCCATATGCTTGGCGGCCCTATGGGCGGTATTGCTGGCGCCGCCGTGGCAGGCAAACTCATACCTGACCTCCCGAATGCTCTGGGTCAGGAGCGCACCCTACCCAGTATCAAAGGTGGTAATCCCTACGAGCGCCATGGCATGAACCAGGTTGTCGCAGGCATAGAGAGCCAGAAAGAACAGGATATAGACACTCTGCAAAGCTCGAGGTAGGAATTCATGTCGGGAAGAAATGGCTGGCTGAAAGCGGCAACCCTGCTGGTATCAGGGCTGCTAACCGCATGCAATCTTTGGGGAAGCAACATGAAGGCAACGGAATTCTTTGAACCCGAACAGGTCAAGCTTCTGGAAGCCATCCAGAAGGGCAACGAAACCCGTGCCCGGCAGATGCTGGACGACAATGATGCAGCACTGAACACCCGCGGCAAGGACGACATTACTCCTCTGTTCTGGCTGATGATGCAGAAAGATCATCGAGCGGTCGAACGGGCTCTACAACTCGGAGCTGATCCGAACCAGACTGCTGGAAACGGCCACACTCCCGTGACGTTTATGGCTGGAGGCAACGACACGGAGATGCTTCGCCTCCTGCTGGAACACGGTGGCGACCCGAATAGTAAAGACGCTGACGGCCAGCCGGCCCTTTTCAGTGCCATAGGTCATGAGCGCTGGGACAACCTAAAAATGCTGTTGGAATACGGAGCAGACCCCGACCAGACTGATAATACAGACACTACCAGCGTTCAATACGCGGGATATCTGAATAAATTCGAGATCGCTCACTACCTCATTGAAGAAGGCGCTGATTACACTCATCGTGACTCGGTTGGCTCCAGCATCGCTTGGGAAATCCATGACGGGTTGGAGAAAGGCATCCTCAACCCCGAGTTCCCGGCCCACGAATGGGCCAAGAAAGTTAAGAAGCAACTACAGGAGCGCGGGGTAGAGTTCCCACCCCCTTCGCCTGCAGAAATCCGGGAACAGCGCGGGCAGAACCAAGGTAAATGAGCCTGCCCAATGCGGATAAGGCAGTAATCGACATCCACAAGCTGAAAGGCTACTGCCTTAACCCGGAGCATCCACGCGGCAAGCATAAAGCCCGCGTTTTTCAGTCCGCTCTGGGGCTTTCAGCGACAGACGCCGAATTTCTCCGCGAGCAACTCCTCCATGCGGCCCTGGAAAGTCCCGCGACTGTAACCACCCGCGATGAGCATAGTGTAAGGTAGTTGATAGACTCTGACATAGAAGGTGAACGAGGAATTGCCACTGTCCGGAGTCTCTGGATCATCCGAAGCGGCGAAGAGACCCCTCATCTCACCACATGCTTTGTGCTTTGAGAGGCGCACTATGGAAAACCATCCTCAAGTGCTCGATATCGTTGCCCTTCTGGAGGATGTTGAGGGGCATGGACTGATCCGGGGTCAGGTCGGAACTGTCGTTGAGGATCTTGACGGTGCCGTTGAGGTGGAATTCTCGGACGAGGAAGGAATTACCTACGCCGAGCTGGCTCTGCGCCCTGACCAGCTGCTGGTTCTGCACCATCATCCAGTACAGGCAGCATAGGGGCATCGGGTTACTGGCACACGAACTGCAGAAGACTGGAATGCCATCCCTGGCATTCGGAAAGCGGTAGGGTTGTGAGGGCTCAGAAGCTGTAGCCGACGTGCAGGCGGTAGATCATGGGATCAATCTCCACCGTACCGATGCCGTTACCGTCGACTTCCGCATCCGTCTCAATATCCGCATAATAGGCCGCCGCACCGACACTCCAGTTCTCGTCGAGCGGCACATCAACTCCGACTTGGGCTGCAAGACCGACAGAATCATCCAGACTCAGATTCCCCAAAACGCTTTCTTCATCCCAGAAAGTCGTATAGTTCACGCCCGCTCCGATATAAGGCTTAACGGCTGCTCCTGAGCCTGCAAGAGGAAACCAGGAAACGGTCACCGTTGGGGGCAGATGCTTGGTTGAGCCAATGGTTCCCAAATCGCGGGACTCGATATCGTGCTCAAACGGAGTTGCCGCCAGCAGATTCACACTCGTGTTGTCCGTCATCATATAGCTGATGCTGGCACCAGCCTGGATGTCCGAGTCAGCGCGAATATTATAAGCACCGTCCGCAACAGACGAGTAACTGCCACCGGGCACCACGCTGGCAATACCGCCACGGACAATGGTGTCACCCTTGTCGTAGGCCAAAGCAGGGGCAGCTGCGCCAATGGCACTGATGGAGAGGGCAGCGATGAGGGATTGGCGAATCGGGTTCACTTTCATGGTCGGGCTCCTGCCGTTGAGTATGTCGCCAGTTTACGCCCATTACCACCCAGAAAGGGTTGAGTTATCTCATTGATTTTGAATTTGATTTCCGTCAAGAAGCGCCCTTTCCGCCGTACAGGATCCCTTCCAGTTTCCCCGTCCGATTCCAGGCTCAGGCCGCCGCACCCTGGCCCTGATCCTGCGGCGCGAGCTGCAGCTGATCACCATCCAGACGCACGGCGCAGGTCCGCAGCCTGTGGCTGGCGTCCTCCAGACAGCGCCCATCGAGCAGCGAGAAATGCTTCTTGTACAGCGGCGTCGCCACCACGGGCTCGCCTTCGATGTCGCCCACGATGCCCCGGGCGATGATGTTCACGCCGGAGATCGGGCAGTAGTTGTCCACCGCAAACAGTGATTGCTCCAGCTCGGGAACATAGAAAATGGCCACCTGGCGGTCACCGAAGCGGGCGCCAATGCCCCCGCCCGGTACCAGGTCGGCTTTGCTGCCCACATGGGTCCATTCATTCTGCTGTGTCATGGTGAATATCCCTCAGACGGGTACCGCCGGAATGCGTTCGAGTTTCTCTTCAGCGGTGGCCGGGCGCGGCTGTTCGCGCTCCTCCACGGTGACCACGTAGGGGTCGTCGCCGTCGTCGTTGATCATCTGGCGGAAACGCTTGAGCTTCTCCGGATCCTCAAGCGTGGTCTTCCACTCGCACTGGTAGTTCTCGATCAGCCGCGCCATCTGCGCGTCCAGATCCTCGGCGATGCCCAGCGAGTCCTCCATGATCACCCCACGCACGTACTCTAGGCCGCCTTCCAGGTTCTCCAGCCAGCGCGCGGTGCGCTGCAGCCGGTCGGCGGTGCGGATGTAGAGCATCATGAAGCGGTCGATGGTGCGGATGAGGGTATCCGTGTCCAGATCCTGTGCGAGCAGGTCCGCATGGCGCGGGCGCATGCCGCCATTACCGGCTACATAGAGGTTCCAGCCGTTCTCGGTGGCGATCACGCCAAAGTCCTTACTCTGGGCCTCGGCACATTCGCGGGTGCAGCCGCTGACCCCGAACTTGATCTTGTGCGGCGCGCGGATGCCCTTGTAGCGGTGCTCAAGGTCGATGGCGAGCTGGACACTGTCCTGCACGCCGTAGCGGCACCAGGTGCTGCCAACGCAGCTTTTCACGGTTCTCAGGGCCTTGCCGTAGGCGTGGCCCGTTTCGAAGCCCGCGTCCACCAGGCGCCGCCAGATTGAGGGCAGATCGTTGAGCTTGGCCCCGAACAGGTCCACGCGCTGGCCGCCAGTGATCTTGGTGTAGAGTTCAAATTCCTTGGCCACCTCGCCGAGCGCGATCAGCTTGTCCGGAGTGATCTCGCCACCTGCCACACGCGGAACAACGGAGAAGGTCCCGTCCTTCTGCATGTTGGCAAGGAAGGTGTCGTTGGTGTCCTGAAGGCCCACGTGTTCCGGGTTGAGCACGTAGTCATTCCAGGTGGAGGCCAGAATCGAGGCCACCGCCGGCTTGCAGATGTCGCAGCCCAGCCCCTTGCCATGGCTCTTCAAGAGGGTATGGAAGTCATGGATACCCTCAACACGGATGATGTGCTCAAGTTCCTGGCGTGTGTAGGCTAAGTGCTCGCAGACGCTGTTGTCCACTTCAATGCCCAGCGCCGCCATCTCGTGGTCGACGATTTCCTTCACCTGACCGGCACAGCCGCCGCAGCCCGTGGTGGCCTTGGTCATCGTCTTGACCTCGCCCAGTGAGGCGCCTTCCTGGACGCACTGGACGATGTCGCCCTTGGACACGTTGTGGCAGGAGCAGATGCCGGCTGTTTCCGGCAGCGCGTCCACGCCCAGTGCCGGGGCGCCGCCCTCGCTGGCCGGCAGGATCAGGGATTCCGGGTTGTCCGGCAGTTCCAGGCCGTTGAGGGCGTACTGGAGCAGGGTGTCATAGTAGCTGTTGTCGCCCACCAGCATGGCGCCCAGCAACTGTTTGCCATCGGCGGAGACCACCAGCTTGCGGTATTCCTGGGCGATACCATTGGTGTAGCGGTAGAAGCGCGCCCCCGGGTTCTGGTTGCCGTGGGCATCGCCAATGGCGCCCACGTCCACGCCCAGCAGCTTGAGCTTGGTGCTCATGTCCGCCCCGGTGAAGGCCCGGTCGCCCCCGGTCAGCGTATCCAGGGCCGCCTTGGCCATCTGGTAGCCAGGGCCGACCAGGCCGAAGATGCTGTCGTTCCACAGCGCCACTTCACCGATGGCGAGGACGTCGGGATCACTGGTGCGGCAGTGATCGTCAATCACGACGCCCCCGCGTTCGCCCATGGTCAGGCCGGCATCCCGCGCCAGTTCATCACGCGGGCGAATACCGGCGGAAAACACGATCAGGTCCGTTTCCAGCAGCCGGTCATCCTGGAAGACCATCTGGTGACGGGCATTGGTGCCGGCCTCGATGCGCTGGGTCGCGCGGCCGGTCAGCACCTGCACCCCGAGTTCCTCGATCTTCTCGCGCAGGATGTTGCCGCCCTCGTCGTCCACCTGGACCGGCATCAGCCGGGGCGCGAATTCCACCACGGCCGTATCCAGGTCCAGCTCGCGCAGGGCGTTGGCCGCCTCAAGCCCCAGCAGGCCACCACCGACCACGACGCCGGTATTGGAACGGGCGGCGGCCTCGCGGATGTCGTCCAGGTCGTCCAGCGTTCGATAGACCAGGCAGTCCTCGCGGTCATTGCCCTCAATGGGCGGCACGAAAGGATAGGAGCCGGTCGCCAGGACGATCCTGTCGTAGGGGAGCGTTTCGCCATTATCCAGGGTGAGGGTGCGCGCCTCACGGTCGATGGCGGTGGCCGCGGTATTCAGCCGCAGGTTGAAGCCCCACTGGGCGTACTGGTCCGCCGTGGAAAACGCCAGGTCATCGGCGGACTTGCCCTGGAAGTATTCGGACAGGTGGACACGGTCATAGGCGATGTGACGCTCCTCGCCCAGTACGGTCACCTCGAACTTCTCCGCCTGCCCGCTTTCGGCCAGTTGCTCCAGGAAGTGATGACCCACCATGCCGTTACCGATCACGATCAGGTTCTGTTGT
>JBNJDI010000108.1:0-6723 GCA_051744725.1 Pseudomonadota bacterium
TTGGCAACCATCAGCACAATCCCGAGCAGGAGCAGGAAGGCAACGCCAACCAGCCCCATCAGACGCTGACGGATGGTAAAACGGCGCATCAGGGCAAGCATGGTGTCATCTCCGAATTTTCATAGTCGCGATTTGGCATGCAATATAGTTGCGGGTGCGACATCCGTCACGGACAGAATTGAAACACTTGTTCAACGAGCTGCTGTTAGCATGCACATCCATGACAAGCGGAAGGATCCATGAAAGAACTCGCAGCATTACTCACACGACTCGACGGCAAAGGCTACAAGGCCTATAAGGATCTGCTCGGCGAACACCGTTTCGAGGGCTGGACCCTGATCGTGGACCACGTGCAGGCTGACCCGTTCGCCGCGCCCTCGCGCGTTCGGGCCCGGGTGGACGCGGCCACGGCGGGGCTCCCGGAAACGGTATTCAAGAGCCAGGCAAGACAGTGCGCGGCACGGGATTACATCGCACGCGCCTTCCGCCAGGCCACGGGCAGGGAGAAGGCACTGGGCATCGACGCCGGTGCCCAGACGGTGCTGGACCGCACGGCCACCCTGGTTGATGACGACGGCGGCGTGGAGCTGCGCCTCAGCCTGAGCCTGCCTGCCCGGGGGCGCAGCATCATGGGTCACCAGGCCCGCAGGCTGATCTGCGAGCAGCTGCCCGAGGCGGTGCTGACGGCGGCCACCGCCCGGCGTCTGGACCTTGAGGCGCTGGAACGGCACATGGCCGTGGTGGAGGACCAGCAGGCGCTGCGCGCCCAGTTGCCGGAGCACGGAATCGTCGCCTTCGTGGCCAACGGCTCCATCCTGCCCCGGCGCTCGGGGATCGACGACCGGCCACTCCATGACGCCATCCCGTTCGAGACCCCCCCGTCCCTTGCCGTTACCCTGGAGGCCCCCAACAACGGCCCCGTCACCGGCATGGGGATTCCCGAGGGGATCACCCTGATCGTCGGCGGCGGCTTCCACGGCAAATCCACCCTGCTTTCGGCGGTGGGGCTCAGCGTCTACGACCATGTGCCCGGGGATGGGCGCGAGCAGGTGGTCACCGATGCCGGTGCCACCAAGATCCGGGCCGAGGACGGGCGCGCCGTGCATGGCCTGGACCTCTCGCCGTACATCAACCGTCTGCCCTATGGTAAGACCACGGAACGCTTCTCCACCGAGCTGGCCTCGGGCTCCACCAGCCAGGCGGCGGCCCTGCAGGAAGCCCTGGAGGCCGGTGCCCATACCCTGCTGGTGGACGAGGACACCTCCGCCACCAACTTCATGATCCGCGACCGCCGCATGCAGGCGCTGGTCGCCCGGGAGAGCGAACCCATCACGCCCTTCGTGGACCGCATCCGCCAGCTTCGCGACGAGCTCTCGGTTTCCACCATCCTGGTGATGGGCGGCTCCGGGGACTACTTCGACTGCGCGGACACCGTGATCCAGCTCCAGGACTACCACGCCCATGACGTGACCGCTGATGCCCGCGCGGTGGCCGAGCGCTTTGCCACCGGGCGCGAGACCGAGGCCCTGGACCCGCTGGCACGGCCAACCCCACGCCCGCTGGTCGGCAAGCAGCTGAACCCGGAAGCCAAGCCGGGCAAGACCAAGATCCAGGCCCGGGGGCCGGACACCCTGATCTTTGGGCGCGACGACGTGGACCTGCGTTCGGTGGAGCAGGTGGCCGATCCGTCCCAGATCCGGGCCATCGGCCAGCTCCTGGCGCGGGTGGCGGAATCCGGCGCGCGCCTGGAACAGCCGCCGGAGGCACTGGCGCAGCGGCTTCAGAGGGGTCTGGTGGCGCTCAGCCACCGCCCCGATGGCGATCTGGCACTCCCCAGATTGCATGAGGTGATGGCCGTGCTGAACCGCCTGCGCAGCTCGGCTTTCGGGGACTCCTGATACGCCGCCCCTGTAACGGCGGACTCCGGCGCATTATCATGGCGCTCCCGCTGTTCACCGGAGTCCGCCTTGAGCCTGCGTCTGCCACGCTTCATACAGACCAATCCGTCGCTGGCACTGTTCGCGCTGCTGGCGACGGCCTTCTCCGGATTTGGCCAGACTTTCTTCATTTCCGTATTCGGCAGCAGCCTGCGGGATGAATTCGCACTGAGCAACGCCGCCTATGGCAGCTACTACAGCCTGGCCACCCTGGGCTCGGCCCTGGTCCTTCTTCGGCTGGGCACCATCGTGGACCGCTGGTCCCTGGCCAACACCATCACGCTGGCACTGGCCATGCTGGCCGCCAGCGGGCTTCTGATCGGGCTGGCGCCCCACTGGCTGCTGCTGATCCCCGGTTTCTTCCTGGGTCGGCTCGGTGGCCAGGGCATGATGACCCACATCGGCTTCACCGCCGCCAGCCGCTACTTTGACCGCGACCGGGGCAAGGTGATGGCGCTGACCGTCTCCGGGCTGCCCCTGTCCGAGGCCCTGCTGCCGGCCGCTGGTGGGCTGATGCTGGCCGCCTGGGGCTGGCGCGCACCCTGGCTTCTGGCCGCCGGCTTCCTGCTGTTGCTGGCGCTGCCGCTGATGCGCTGGCTCTCCCGGGACGCAACCCACCCGGAGACCGTCCGGGCCCGGGCGGAGCAGGATGAGACCATGAAAGGAACCGGCTTCACGCGGCGCCAGGCCCTGAGTGACCCCGGCCTCTACATGATCCTGCCGGGCGCGCTGGCCGTGCCCTTCATCGTCACCGCCATCCTGTTCCATCAGACCGCCATTGCCGAGCTGCGTGGCTGGCCGCTGGAACACATTGCGCTGGCGTTCAGCGGCTATGCGCTGGGCCATTTCGCCATGCTCTTTGTGGCCGGGCCAACGGTGGACCGGATCGGGGCGCGTAAGGCGCTGATGATCGGGCTCTACCCCATGGCCGCGGGCCTGGTGGTCATGGCACTGACGCACGCCGCCTGGACGCCCTTCCTGTACCTGGCGCTGGTGGGAATGAGTCAGGGGTTTGCCGGCACCGCGGGCAACGCCCTCTGGCCGGAGCGTTACGGCATCGGCCACATCGGCGCGATCCGGTCACTGGCACAGGCGCTGATGGTGCTGTCCACCGCCAGTTCGCCGGTACTGGCGGGGCTGCTTCTGGATGCAGGGACAACACCGGGCGGGCTGGCACTCGGCTTTGCGGCTGGCACCGTGCTGGCGTCGCTGCTGATCGGGCTGGCCCCGGACGTAAAACCGCCGCACCCGGAAACGTCCTAGCGGTTACGCAGGACGCCGGCGGTAAAACAGAAAACGCCGGCGAACAGCATGCCGTAGGCGACCATTGAAAGCACCAGCGAGGGCTCGAGACCGCCGGAGACCATCGCCAGAAGCGGCGCGAGGGCCGTGACCATCAGCAGGACGCCAATACTCCGCAAAACTCAGCCCCGCTCCGGATCCTGGAGCCAGCAGGCGGAATAGTGCCCGGGTTCCGGCTCGAACACCGGCGGATCCTTGCGGTCGCAGAGCCCCACCATGGCCCGGGGGCACCTGGGATGGAAGCGGCAGCCAGCCGGCGGATGCAGCAGGCTGGGCGGCTCACCGTCCGGCACTTCCCGTTCCTCCAGCGCGTTGTCCGCGTCCACGTCCGCGATCGCCGCCAGCAACGCCCGGGTGTAGGGGTGCTGGGGACTGTCCAGGAGCTGCTCCACCGGCGCCTGTTCCACCACCCGGCCGGCGTACATCACGAAGATGCGGTCGGCGTAGTGGCGCACGGTGGAAAGATCATGGGTGATGAACGCCAGGGTCAGGCCCCGCTCTTTCTGGATCCCCCGCAGCAGGTTGAGGATCTCCACGCGCACCGAGGCGTCCAGCATGGAAACGGGCTCGTCCGCGATCAGCATGGCCGGCTCGAGCAGCAGCGCCCGGGCGATCACCACCCGCTGCTGCTGGCCGCCGCTGAGCATGTGCGGGAACTTGGGCAGGATCTCGTCCACCTGGGTCAGGCGCACTTCCTGCAGTGCCTGGCGGATGCGGCGTTCACGCTCGGCCCGGTCCTTCACGCCATGGATGATCAGCGGCTCGGAGAGCAGCCGGCGCACGTCCATGAACGGCGGCAGTGCCCCGAAGGGGTCCTGCTGCACGTAGCCGACCCGCGCCAGGTACTGGCGGCGGTCCTCGCCCTTGAGTTCACTCAGGTGCTGGCCCTCAAAGATCACGTCACCGTGGCTGGGGGTGTGCAGGCCCAGCAGGGTCCGGGCCAGGGAGCTCTTGCCGCAGCCGCTCTCGCCCACGAAGGCCACGGATTCGCCCCGCGCCAGCTCAAAGTCCACGCCGTCCACGGCGCGTACCGAGCCCACGCGCAGGAAACCCCACTGGCGCAGCTCGAACCAGGTGTGCAGGTTGGTCGCCTGGAGCAGCGGTTCCTCAGCCGTCATGGTCGGTGCCCTCCTCATACAGCCAGCAGCGCACACGGCGTTCGCCGTTCAGGTGAAACGCGGGCGGCTCATCGCTGCAGCGCCCGAAACGCTGCGGGCAGCGGTCCGCAAAGCGGCAGCCCGCCGGCGGATCGATCAGGTCCGGCGGTTCGCCCGGAATGTAGCCCGGCGGCTCGCTCTGGTGCAGGCGTGGCACGCTGTGCATCAGCAGCCTGGAATAGGGATGGGCCGGATGGTGGAAGAAATCCCGGGCATCGCTCTGTTCCACGACCTGCCCGGCGTACATCAGCGCCACCCGGTCCGCGAGTTCGCTGGAGGTGGCCACGTCGTGGGTGATCAGGATGAAGCTGGTGCCCTGCTCGCGCTTGATGCGCTTGAGCACGTTCATGATGCTCGCCTGGGTCAGCACGTCCAGCGCCGAGGTGGGCTCGTCCAGAATCACCAGTTCCGGCTCGGTGATCAGCGCCATCGCCAGCACCACGCGCTGGCGCATGCCGCCGGACAGCTCGAAGGGATAGCGGGTGATGAAATCCCGGGAGACGCCGACCGTGGCGAAGGTTTCCGCTACCCGCTCCATGGCCGCAGCCTTGGACCAGCCCCGGTGGACCCGCAGCGGCTCGGCCACCTGCTCGCCGACCCGTACGACCGGGTTGAGCGCGTTCATGGCCGCCTGCATCACCATGGCGATGCGGTTCCACTGCACGCCGGAACGGAAGCCCTCGTCATCCAGGCCCATGAGCTCGTCGCCGCCGAGGAGGACCTCACCACTATAGCGGGCCACGTTGCGCGGCAGCAGCCGCATCAGCGCCTTGGCCAGGGAGCTCTTGCCGGAGCCGGACTCGCCCAGCACCACCAGGGCCTCGTTGTACCCCACGTCCAGGTCAACGCCGTCCACCGCACGGGCGGTTCCCCGGCGGGTGCGGTAATGCAGCTGCAGGTTGCGGACCTGCAGCAGTGGCTCGCGAGCGTCCGTCATTGCGTTCTCAGCCTCGGATTGAAGACACGGTCCAGGGCGAAACCGAACATGGCGAAGCCCAGCCCCGTCAGCATCAGCAGCACGGCGGGCGCCACCACCCAGTAGTAGAAGCCGTTGTAGAGCGCGCTCTGCTCCTGGGCGTCATTGAGCACCTTGCCCCAGGTGGGCAGCTCCGGGTCGCCCAGGCCCAGCACCGCCAGCGACGCCTCCAGGAACACGAAGGTCGGGATCAGCGTCACGAAGGTCGGGATCAGCACCGGCAGGATGCGCGGGATCATGTAGCGCAGGATGATGCGCGCGTTGCCCGCCCCGTAGGCCCGGGCCGCCTCGATGTAGGGCGCCTCGCGGATGGGCAGCAGCATGGCCCGGTAGGTCTTGATGCCGGCGCTGAAGATACCCAGGGCAATGACCACGCCCAGCATCAGCCAGATGCTGGTGGAGTAGAGGGTGCCTACCATTACGAGTATCGGCAGCATGGGCAGGATCATGTTGACCTCGGTCAGGCGCTGGATGAGTGCGTCCACCCAGCCCCGGTACCAGACGCCGGTGGCAGCGATCACCAGGGTCGTGACCGTGGTGCCCACCGCCGCCAGCAGCCCGAACGCCAATGCCACCGGTGTGCCCCACATCAGCGCCAGCATCAGGTTCCGGCGCTGGTAGTCGGTACCGGCCACGCCGTGCACGCGACCGTAGGCCACCAGGTCCGCCTCCAGCTCGGCGTCCGGATCGAACAGCATGGCGTCCACCGTCAGCCGGTATTCGCCCTGCTCCGCCTTCGGGTCCGCCGGATCACTGCCGCCGGCGAACAGCCCCACATGCGGCACCATGCCCAGCCGCCCCTCCAGGGCCCGGTTCTGGGAGATGGAGATGCGGTCCTCCTCCGAGACCCGCTGGCCACCCAGCGGGATGCGCTCACCGGAGGGCGTATGCCAGGTCAGGCGCACAAAAGCCTCCTGCTCCGCGCCCTTCTGGTTCAGGAAGAGATTGAGCTCACTGGGGAAGCCCTCGTTGTCGTACTCAAAGGTGAGCGGTATCCGCACCTGCTTGCCGCCCTCAAAGGGTGCCTCGCGCACCTCGGCGTTGTCGCTCTCCACCACCCGGGTCTGCGGCAGGTTGCCCCCCAGCAGCCGATCTGCCCAGACCGGCCCGGCGTTGACCGGGTTCATCTGCCAGTGATCCCCACCCCGCCAGCGGTCCAGGGCCTCGGAATAGGGAATGGTGATGACGGTATAGAGCGACAGCGCCACCAGGAAGAGAATGATCGCCAGCCCGCCGACCGCGGAGGGATAGCCCTTGAGCTCCCGCAGCCCCTGTACCCAGCGGTTCATTGCTCACCTCCTTCAATCCGGACCCGGGGGTCGAGAATGGCGTAGAGGAAATCCAGCATGAA
>JBNJDI010000109.1:0-6537 GCA_051744725.1 Pseudomonadota bacterium
TGGGCAAGGTGATCGGCCTTCGGGCATGGCCCTGAAGCGCCAGTTTAACGCGCTCAAAAAGAGCGAGTTCCCGTGGGTCTATGAAGTCACCAAGTACGCTTCCCAGCAGCCGTTCATCGCCCTGCAGCGCGCCTTCTCCGATTGGATGAAGGACCTCAAATCCTCCAAGCCCGCGCATCTGAAAAAGCGCCGGCCGCGATTCAAGAAAAAGGGCAAGGCTACCGATTCGTTCTACGTCGGCGGCGACCAGGTGACGGTGGACGGCCACTGGGTCAAAGTGCCCAACCTCGGTTGGGTGCGCATGGCCGAGCCGCTGACCTACGGCGGCCACATCAACGGCATGACCATCTCGCGCCAGGCGGATAAGTGGTTTGTGGCGTTCTCACTCACTGTCGATCTCTGCCCGCTGCCAAGCGAAAGCCAAGCCCGCTGCGGTGTGGATCTCGGCATCAAGACCCTGGCCACGATCTCCCGGGGCCCGGTCACCGAGTGGGACTCACCCAGGCCACTGCAAAACGCGCTCAGGAAACTGGCGCGCTACCAGCGCCGGCTGGCGAAGAAGGTCAAAGGCAGCAACGGCTACCGCAAACTCAAAATGCGCATTGCACGCCTGCACAAGCGCATTGGCGACATCCGAGCCAATACACTGCATCAGCTCACAAGTTATCTGTCCGGCAACTTCGCGGAGGTGGTCATCGAGGACCTGAACGTCAAAGGCATGATGGCCAATGGGCGCCTGGCGCGCCACATCGCCGATGTCGGCGCGTTCGAGTTCCGCCGCCAGATGGCCTACAAGATGGACTGGCGCGGTGGTGTGCTGACGGTGGCCGACCGGTGGTATCCGTCGAGCAAGCTCTGCTCACATTGCGGCGCCCACAAACCGGATCTCACGCTGGCGGATCGGGTGTATCACTGCCAGGAATGTGGTCACCGCCAGTGCCGTGACGCCAATGCCAGCATCAACCTTGAACATTACAGTACGGCTCGTTCAGCCGGAATCCACGCTGCTGGAGATGACGGCTCTGCCCGGGCGGCGTAAGTCACCCAGGCAACCAGCATCGATGAAAGCAGAAGTAAGCACTGAACCTGATGGTCAGGTTTAGGTAAGTCTTTCAGAACGGTATGTGCTGTCGGCGCTCAGTGCCGCTGCGGCCATGGTCCGGTTCGAGTGGGCCTGCGGCCCCCTGCGGCTGGAGCACCTTACCCGCAGACACGCCATGGATGAGAAGGCGGAACTGGTGAGCCTGGCGCGCGGCGATACGCCCGGGAACGCCCTGGACGATGATGCCTCTGTGGAGCGCGCGGCTCTGGAGGTGGAGTGGTATGAAAGGCCGCCTGAGCTGGTTCTGGATCAGGCCGCAGTGGTCTCCTGGCTGGAGGGAGCAGGGGCGGCTTCGTCAGCATCGGATGCGTTCTGGTATGATGCGCGCTGCCTGAACCAAGAGGTCACAAGAGAGTAACATCAACCATGCCAATCAATCGCAAAGCACTTTACGCATCACTGCTGGTCTCCCTGCCGGCGCCGCTCATCCTGGCGCTGATTCCGATGAATGCCAACATCGAGCTGTACCTGGAGACCTCAGCATCCCTGGTGGACTACCTGCTCGCCTATCTCCTGTTTGTCATCGTGGCACTGGTGGCGTCCAGCCTTGCCGCACGTACGGGGAGCGGTCAGCAGAAGCAGGCCTCCAAAGGTGGCAAAAGTCCGGGTCGCAGGAAGAGCAAGGATTCGGAAGAGGGCACCGTCAAGTGGTTCAACGTCAAGAAAGGCTTTGGCTTCATCACCCGTGACAGCGGTGGCGATGTGTTCGTTCACTTCCGCGCTATCCAGGGTGAGGGGCGGCGTGTTCTTCGCCAGGGCCAGCGGGTGAGCTACACCGTGGTCGAGGCGGAAAAGGGCCTTCAGGCCAATGACGTAACGACCCTCGACGACGACTGAGCCGTTTCCCTCCGCGGGTCAGGCCATCTGGCCCGCGAGCAGTTCCTCCAGAATCCCCTCGTAGATCCCCGAAAGCGTTTCCAGATCCGCAACCGACACGCACTCATCCGCCTTGTGGATGGTGGCATTGAGTGGGCCGAGCTCCATCACCTGGGCCCCCGTGGGGGCAATGAAGCGCCCGTCCGAAGTGCCGCCGGCGGTTGAAAGCGCCGGGCGCTGGCCGGTGGCCTTCTCGATCACGCGCACGGCGGCATCAATGAAATCACCGCGTGCCGTGAGGAAGGGCTCGCCGCTCAGGTGCCATTCCAGCTCGTAATCCAGCCGGTGACGGTCGAGCAGGGTGGTGACCCGTTCCCGCAGGCGAGCTTCGGTGACCTCCGTGGAAAAGCGGAAGTTGAAGTCCACCGCCATGGAGCCCGGCACCACGTTGTTGGCACCTTCCCCGGCTTCCACCCGGGTGATCTGGAAGCTGGTGGGCGGGAAGTGGTCGTTACCCGTATCCCACTCAGTGTTGATCAGGTCCGCCAGTGCCGGAGCTGCCCGGTGCACAGGGTTGTCCGCGAACTGGGGGTAGGCCACGTGGCCCTGGGTACCCCGCACGAGCAGCTTGCCGGAAAGTGAGCCGCGGCGCCCGTTCTTGATGGTGTCCGCCACGCGCTCGCTGCTGGAGGGTTCGCCCACCAGGCACCAGTCCGGGCGGATGCCCTGATCCGCAAGCGCATCGATCACGCGCCGGGTGCCGTCCTGTGCGGGGCCTTCCTCGTCACTGGTCAGCAGCAGGGCGATACTGCCCTGGTGTTGCGGGTAGCGGGCCACAAAGCGCTCCGCCGCCGTGACGAAGGCCGCAACCGAGCCTTTCATGTCCGCCGCGCCCCGGCCGTAGAGCATTCCCTCGCGTTCGGTGGGTTCGAACGCCGGCGTGGTCCAGTCGCTTTCCGGGCCCGGCGGTACTACGTCGGTGTGGCCGGCGAAGACGAACAGCGGGCCGTGGTCGCCACGGCGAAGCCACAGGTTGCGAACCTCCCCAAAAGGGTAGTTCTCACCCCAGAACCCCGCCTCGGCCAGGCGCTGTGTCAGCATCGGCTGGCAGCCGGCATCGTCCGGCGTGACCGAGGCCCGGCTGATCAGGTCCTGGGCCAGTTCGAGGGTGGCGCTGCGCGGTTCGCTCATTCGCTCACTCAGTTGTTGGCGTGGAGTTCTTCGTTCAGCGTGATCGCTGTCTTGTTGGTCCGGCACTCAACCGCGCCCGTCTCCGAGTTGCGGCGGAACAGCAGGTCCGACTGGCCGGCCATGTCCCGTGCCTTCACGCTCTGGACAAGCTCGCCATTGTCATCCAGCACCCTTACCTTGGTGCCGGCGGTGACATAGAGACCTGCCTCCACGGTGCAGCGGTCGCCCAGCGGAATGCCGATGCCGGCGTTGGCGCCCAGCAGGCAGTTCTCGCCCAGCGAGATGATGATGTTGCCGCCGCCGGAGAGGGTGCCCATGGTGGAGGAGCTGCCGCCCAGGTCCGAGCCCTGCCCAACGACCACGCCGGCCGAGATCCGGCCCTCGATCATGGACTTGCCTTCGGTGCCGGCGTTGAAGTTGATGAAGCCCTCGTGCATCACGGTTGTACCTTCACCCACATAGGCGCCCAGGCGCACGCGGGCGGTGTCCGCGATCCGCACACCTTTGGGGACCACGTAGTCGGTCATGGGCGGGAACTTGTCCACGGCCTTCACTTCCAGGGTCCTGCCGCCGGTGCGCGCCTGAAGCTGGCGCTGGGGCAGTTCCTCAAGGTCGATGGCGCCCTCGTTGGTCCAGGCCAGGTTCGGCAGCAGCGGGAAGATGCCCTTGAGGTTCACGCCATGGGGCTTCACCAGCCGGTGGGAGAGAAGGTGGAGCTTGAGGTAGACCTCCGGGGTGCTGGTCGCTTCGGCGTCGGTGTCCAGGAGCGTCACGACCACGGGCAGGGAGCTTTCACTGGCCTGATCGGCGAGCGCCCCGAGCTCCGCATAGCCGGCTTCCTCCAGCCGGTCCGCCAGGGTCTGAAGCTGGTTGGCGTCGGCATCCACGGCCGCGTTGCCTTCGCTCAGGCCCTCGATGTTGTCGCGCACGATCCCGATCAGGGTGGTGTCGGGGTCATGGATGGGCTGCTGGTAATACACCTCCAGCCATTCGTGTTTCTGGTTGCGGGTGCCGATGCCGATGCCGAATGCAAAGCTCATGGTCCTGGTTCTCTCCTGTTAGATGGATCCGTTCTGTGTCCGGCGTTCAATGAAGCGGGCGATGCGCTGCGCGGCTTCCACGCATTCCTCCCGGGAGGCGACCAGCGCCATGCGCACCCGGTTTTCGCCGGGGTTCACGCCGTCGCTGGTGCGTGACAGATAGCGCCCCGGCAACACAGTGACATTTTCCTCGTTGTAGAGCGCTCTGGCAAAGGTCTCGTCGTCCATGGGCGTGCGCGGCCAGAGGTAGAAGCCGGCTTCCGGGCGTGCGACGTCCAGCCAGGGCGCCAGTATGGGGAGCACGGCATCGAACTTGGCGCGGTAGGCCTCGCGGTTGGCCTGGACGTGAGTCTCATCATTCCAGGCGGTGATGCTGGCCTTCTGGTGATGGATGGGCATGGCGCAGCCGTGGTAGGTGCGGTAGCGCAGAAAGCGCGCGAGGCAGTCCGCATCCCCGGCGGCGAACCCGGAGCGCAGGCCCGGCAGGTTGCTGCGCTTTGACAGGCTGTGGAACACCACGCAGCGGCGGTAGTCCTCTCGGCCGAGCTGGTGGCAGGCGTCGAGCATGCCCAGCGGTGGTCCGGCCTCGGGGTGGTGGATCTCCGAGTAGCACTCGTCCGCCGCGACCACAAAGTCATGCCGGTCCGCCAGTTCCAGCAGCTGGCGGTAGTCCTCAAGGCCCATGACGGCCCCGTTGGGGTTGCCCGGTGAGCACAGGTAGACCAGCTCGCACCGGTCCCAGATGGCAGCCGGCACGCTGCTGAAATCCGGCAGGCCGCCGCCATGGCGGGTGCTGTTGACGAAATACGGCTGGGCTCCGGCGAGCAGCGCCGCGCCCTCGTAGATCTGGTAGAAGGGGTTGGGGCTGACCACCAGCGAATCCGGACTGCCGGACAGCATGGCCTGGGCAAAGGAAAATAGGCCCTCCCGGGTGCCGTTGAGCGGCAGGACCTGGGTTTCCGGATCCAGGTTGGCGCTGCCGAGGTTGAAGCGCCGGGTGGCCCAGCCCGCGATCGCCTCCCGCAGTTCCGGAAGGCCTCTGGTGGCCGGGTAGCGGGCCACGTCCGTGAGGCTGTCGCGCAGGGCATCCAGTACGGCATCCGGCGCCGGGTGCTTGGGTTCGCCAATGGAGAGGGCGATGTGCGGCTGTTCCGGTGGTTCCGTTCCTTCGAACAGCTGGGCGAGTTTCTGGAACGGGTAGGGGTGGAGGTCGTTGAGCCTCGGGTTCATATGATGATTTCCTGTTCACTGTGGCCATTGAGGCCGGCGACTTCGTCCAGCTGCTGACAGAGTGCTTCGCGCACGGACTCACAGGCTTCCGGGTCTTCCACCGGGTTGCCGCGCTCGTCGGTCACAAAGAAGATGTCCTCCACCCGCTCGCCCAGGGTCGCGATCTTGGCGCTGACCAGCCGCATGTGATGATCCAGCAGGATGCGGCCAATGCGCGCCAGCAGGCCGGGGCGGTCCGGCGTAACCACTTCCAGCATGGTGCGGTGGTTGGCGGTGTCCGTGGAGATGGTCACCTCCGTGGGGAAGGCGAAGTGCTTGAGCTTGCGCGGTACGCGGCGCTCGATGATGGCGGGGTAGTCGTCCGGGTCGTCCAGTTCCTCCACCAGCCGGTCGCGGATGTGGTCCCGGCGTTCGGGGTCCTTGCCCAGGGGCTGGCCCTGCTCATCCACGACCACGTAGCTGCTCAGGTTGTAGGGGCCCTCGCCGGAGAGGATGCGGGCGTCCACGATGTTCAGGTGCAGCTGTTCCAGCACGGCGGTGGTGGCGGCGAACAGCGCGGCACGGTCGCGCATGTAGATGATGATGTGGGTGTAGCCGTCCGTGGGGCCGCCGGTGGTATCCCGGATCATCACCAGCGGGTCCGGGTTGTCGCCGTGGCGGATGATGGCGGCGGTCTGCCAGACGATGTCCACCGTGGCGTCCTGCAGGAAGAAGTCGTCATCCAGGGTGTTCCAGACCCGGTCGATCTGTTCGTTGCTGTAGCCCTGGCTGCGCAGCATGTCCCGGGCTTCCTCGCAGGTGGCGCGGATCCAGTCGTTGCGGTCGAAGGGGCTGTCGATGCCCTGGCGCAGCACCCGCCGGGTCTCGATGTAGAGCTGGCGCAGCAGTGAATCCCGCCAGGTGTTCCACAGGTTCGGGTTGGTGGCGGCGATGTCGCACACGGTCAGGATGTAGAGATAGACCAGGTGCACCTTGGAGGGGATCTTGCGCGCGAACTCGCGGATGATCGCGGGGTCCGAGATGTCGCATTTCTGCGCGGTGAGCGACATCAGCAGGTGGTTCTCGATCAGCCAGGCCACCAGCTTGGTGTCGCGGTCGCTCAGGTGGTGCTGCTCGCAGAAGCGGGCGGCGTCGATAGCGCCGAGTTCCGAATGGTCG
>JBNJDI010000110.1:0-6369 GCA_051744725.1 Pseudomonadota bacterium
CCCGAGTACATACTGGCCTACATCCTGCTCCAGCTCTGGGGCCCCTCCATGCTGCCGGCGGTGGTGGCGCTGGCGCTGCACAACGGTGGCATCATCGGCCACCTGATCGGGCGCATGAGCAACGAGGTGACGCTGCGCAAGGGCGCCTCCAATGGCGTCAACCGCTACGCCTGGGAGCTGGTGCCGCGGGTCTATCCGCCCTTCCTGGCGTTCCTGTTCTACCGCTGGGAGATCATCATGCGCGAGACGGCCATTCTGGGCATTCTCGGCATCACGACCCTGGGCTTCTACGTGGAGGGCGCGATCCAGGAGATCCGCTTTGACCAGGCCATGGTGCTGATCCTGATCACGGCCCTGCTCAACCTCGGGGTGGATGCCCTGTCACGCCGGATCCGGGCGTGGCTGAGACTGAGAACCCGGCCAACCTGTGAGGCGTGATTCCGGCGCTGCTCTGTGCTTTATTGCATCTGTGGTTTATTGTCGCACCTGAAGTGTTCCGACGAGGTATTCGATGTCCGATCTGGTACGGCTCGCCCCCGGGCTGCTGACTGTGGGCAAGCCACTGCCCTGGCCGGTGTATGATGACACCGGCAACCTGCTGGTGGCCCAGGGCTATGTGATCCAGAACGAGTGGCAGCTTGAGCGGCTCTATGAGCGGGGTATGTACGAGCCGCCGCAGCGCCAGGCGGAGAAGCGCCGCCGGGGTGATGCCACGCCGCGTTTCAGCCCCTTTGCCGAGTATTCGATCCTGCTGTACGAACTGGAGCAGGCCCTGGAGCGCATCGTGAACGCGGATGCCCGCTCCAGCGAGCGCCTGGAACACCTTGCCCGGCGCATCCAGAACCTGTGCCAGCAGGATGCGGATGCCTGCATCGGGCTGGTGCATGTGTACGCGGTGGAACCCACGGCCTATGAGCAGACCCTGTTCTACGCCATCATCTGCTGGCTGGCGGCCTACCATTTCGAGCTGGACGAGACCCGCACCCTGATCCTGCTGCAGGCGGCGCTGACGGCGAACATCACCCTGCTGCCGTATCTGGACAAGCTCAACAACTCCAACCGCAAACTGACCGACGAGCAGCGCCGGATCATCGAGAGACACCCGGAACTGAGCGCCAGCGCCCTGCGCAAGGCGGGCGTGAACCAGCAGGTGTTGCTGCAGATCGTCGAGCAGCACCATGAGCGCTTTGACGGGAGCGGCTACCCGCAGGGCCTGAGCGGCAACGACATCCTGGTTGAGGCGAAGGTGCTGTCCCTGGCGGAGCGCTATACCGCCATGATCACCAAGCGCGCCTACCGCAACCGCTACCGTGCGGACCGGGCCATGGATGAGATTCTGGAGTCCATGGCGCAAGACCCGCACCAGGTGGTCTACGAAGCGGTATTCCACCAGCTCACGCCCTACCCGCCGGGGGTACTGGTGCAGCTGGTGAATGGCGAGACGGGGCTGGTTACGCACCGGCGCCGCAGCCCCAGATCCCCCATTGCCCAGGCCGTGTTCAATGCCCAGGGCAAGCGCTATCTGGGCCCCCTTCGGCGCGATACCAGCATCGAGGATTACCGCGTTCAGCACACCCTGGTCCCGGACGTGCTGCCTTCGCTCAACCTGGCGCTTCTGTGGGGCTACGGCTGAGCGCTGGCATGGCCCTGCCGGAGATCACCGGAGAGATCCAGACGGTGCCGTTGCGACGTAACCACTGCGCAGGCCTCTTCAACATTCCCGAGGCTGAGCACTGTATTGACTCTAGAGGTGGGATCCCATGGGCGTGCCGAAACCGGATGAACACCGTCGACTGGCGGCTATCGACCGGCTGGGCCTGATGGACACCGGGCCGGAAGCGGCCTATGACCGGCTGACGGAACTGACCCGACACCTCTTCGGTACACGCCTTGCCCTGATCACCCTGGTGGGGGCGGAGCACCAGTGGGTCAAATCACGCTCGGGACCGGACCCCATCGGAGCCATGCCCCGTGAAGAAAGTTTCTGCACCGAGCTGATCGATGCTGACGCGCCCCTGATCTGTGAGGACGCCACACTGGATCCCCGCTTCCGGGAGAAACCCCTGGTCTGTGGTGAGCCGGGCATCCGGTTCTATGCCGGCATTCCACTGCGCCCTGAAGGCGAGACGGTCGTGGGCAGCCTGTGCATCCTGGACGATGCCCCGGCCAGCCTTTCCGAATCCGACCAGTGGACGCTGACGCGCCTGGCCCAGCAGGCGGAAGAGCTGCTGCGCTTCCAGCTGGCGCGGCGCGAGCTGGAAGAGGAACACTATCAGGCGCTGGTCTCCAATGCCCGCTACGGGGCCCTGATCGCCGGCGCCTCCGTGGGCATCATCCGGGTCAACAGCGAGGGCCTGGTCCAGGATGCCAATCCCTTTGCCCTGTCACTGCTCGGCCATACCGGGGCCAGCCTCCAGAACCTCCCTCTGCAGCGGATTCTGCCGGAGTTCCACCCTGACCACGCGGACCAGCCGCAGATCACCCGGGAGACCGGCGCCCTGACCCGGGACGGACGTGGCGTGCCGGTCCAGGCCACCCTCAGCCGGGTCTCTCTGGCGGACGACAGCAGCAGCGAGTTCATGGTGGTCCTCACGGATCTCACCGACATCCGTGAGGCCGAAGCCGAGTCCCGCCGGGAGCGGGCTTTCCTGCGCTCCATCATTGATGCCAGCCAGGATCCGATCTATGTGAAGAACCGGGAGGGCGTCTATCTGCTGGCCAACGAGGCCAGCCAGGCCCTGGCGCGGGAACTCGGCCAGGAGCAGGTTGAAGGCCTGACCGCCCGCGATCTCTACCCCCGCGAATTCCTTGAGGAAGCCGAGGCCGCCAATGGGCGGCTGCTCAGCACGGGGCGCCCGGAGACGCTGACGTTCGATAATACCGACGGCCGCCGCTTCCGCATCAGCAAAGCCCCACTGTTCGACGCCAATAACGCCATTCACGGCATTGTCAGCGTGGCGCACGATGTGACCGAATACCTGCAGATGAACGAGGCCCTGCGTGAGCGTGAGCGCGAGCGGGACCAGCAGAGCCAGCTTCTGCAGGTACTCCACCGGGGGCTGACCGACTACGAGGCCCTGATGTCCGGCGACCGGCTCTGGAGCTTTCTGCTGGAGGCCCTGCGGGAACTGACCGGAAGCGAATACGGCCTGATCGGTGAGGTGATCAGCAACGAGCAGAACACCGCCGCGCTCAAGATCCACGCCATCACGGATCTGTCCTGGAGTCCTGAGTCCCGGGAGCTCATGGAGCAGCTGCGCGCCGGCGACATGACCCTCAGCACCCCGGACAGCCTCCTGGGCCGGGTCTTCGCCCACGGCGAGACCATCATCTCCGGGGCCCCCATGAAGGACGCACGGGGCGCGGGGCTGCCCGAGGGCCACCCGCCGCTGTACAGCTACATGGGTGTGCCCATCCGCCACAACGGCGAACTCATCGGGATGTACGCCATTGCCAATGGGGCGCATGAGTACGACCAGTCCATGCAGGCATGGCTGGAGCCGTTCACCGCCACCTGCGCCCTTCTGATCAACCTGAGCCGCCACTTCGAGGAACGCGACCGCTTCACCCGGGAACTGGCCCAGGCCCGGGACCAGGCCGAGAAGGCCAGCAAGGCCAAGAGCCACTTCCTGTCAGCCATGAGCCATGAGCTGCGCACGCCGCTGAACTCCATCCTCGGCTTTGCCCAGCTGCTGGAAAACAGCCGGCGTTCCCAGCTCGATGAGCGCCAGACGCGCCAGGTGGGGCAGATCCGGCGCAGCGGCCAGCACCTGCTGGAACTGATCAACGAGATCCTGGACCTGGCGCGGGTGGAATCCGGACGCATCCAGCTTTCCATGGAGGCGCTGTGCAGTGGCGAAACAGCCCGGGAGGCGCTGGACACCATCGCCGGCATGGCGGAGACCCATGGGATCGAGGCGCATCTCCACGGCGAGCCCGCCGAGTGGCCCCGGGTCCACGCGGATTTCACCCGCCTCAAGCAGGTGCTGCTCAACCTCACTTCCAACGCCATCAAGTACAACCGCCCTGAAGGCCAGCTGCGCCTGTTCTGGACCCGCGCGGGAGACTATGCCGTACTGCACTGCGAAGACACCGGCATGGGCATCGACACCAGCAAACTGGAGCAGCTGTTTGACCCCTTTGACCGGCTGGGCGCGGATCAGAGCATCGAGGGCACGGGCATCGGCCTCGCGCTCACCCGCCGTCTGGTCGAGGCCATGGGCGGCTGGATCGACTGTGTCAGCGAACCCGGGGTGGGCTCGGACTTCCGGGTGCACCTGGCGCTCGCGGAAACACCCGCCACGGACGCGGCGGAGGGCGACGACGCCGCAACCGTGGCCCGGCCGGAGAACCAGAGCAACCGCCGCCGCATCCTCTATGTGGAGGACAACCCGGCCAACCAGCGCTTGATGCAGGAGGCCTTCGAGGACTTCACCGAGCTGCAGCTGGTCTGTGTGCACAGCGCGGAACTGGGCCTGGACATGGTCCGCTCCCAGCTGCCGGACCTGGTCCTCATGGACCTGAACCTGCCCGGCATGGACGGGGAAAGCGCCCTGCAGGAGCTGCTGGACGACCCCGTGACCCGCCCCATCCCCGTGGTAGCGGTTTCGGCCAACGCCATGCGGGAGGATATCCGCCGCGGCGTGGAAGCCGGCTTCGTGGATTACCTGACCAAACCGGTGGATATGAGCTACCTGTTTGAACACCTGGATGAGTGGATCAGCAATGACCGGGAATGACGCCATCGGGCAGCCCCCTGCCCCACACGCCGAAGCCACCATCATGGTCGTGGACGACAACCCGGCGAACGTGGAACTGCTCTGTGAGATGCTGGAGGATGCGGGGTACAGCAACCTGATCGGCCTCTCGGATCCGAAGCAGGTGGAGCCCCGGTGTGAGCAGGAACTCCCCCAGCTGATCCTGCTCGACATCCGTATGCCCGAGCCCGATGGCCACACGCTGCTGCACCGCCTGGGGGAACGCTGGGGGGACCAGTGCCCGCCGATCATCGTGCTGACCGCCCAGACCGACGAGGAAACCCGGGGTCGGGCCCTGGGTGCCGGCGCCCGGGATTTCCTGACCAAGCCCTTTGACCAGCGCGAGGCGCTGCAGCGCATCCACAACAGCCTGAGCAGCCACTCCCAGTATCTCGAGCGGGTCTCCGAGGCCCGCACCCTGGAGCAGATGGTGGCGGAACGGACCCGCGAACTGGAGCGCCAGGCGCTGCAGGAACCGGTCACGGGAATGCCCAACCGGCGCGCCATCCTTGCCAGTATGGCGGAACAGCTGGAACAGGGTGAGACACTGGCGGTGGCCTTCATCGCCCTGAGCGACCTGGAGGAGATCGCCCACCTGCACGGCTACCCCGCCATGGAACAGCTGCTGCGGCTGGTGGGGCGCCTGCTCAACCGCAAGCTGGAAAAGGCGGATGTGGGGTGCTGGGGCAACGCCGAGTTTGTCTGCTTCCGCCGGGAACGCACGACAGGCCGGCAGCTAGAGCAGGACCTGGAGGACGTGGCCGAGGAGCTGACCCGCACCTTCCAGATCGGTGACCTGCGACTCAATACCGGCCTGCGCATCGGCATGAGCCGCAGCGACCGCGACAGCGTTGATGCCGAGCAGCTGGTGCGCTATGCCGCCCTGGCCCTGCCGCAGCGCGATGCCGCCGCCATACGCCAGTTCGATGCCAGCCTGGAGCAGAGCCTGCGCCGGCGCGGCGAGATCGAGCACGAGCTGCGCAACGCCGTCAGCAACAACGAGCTGTCACTGCTGTTCCAGCCCAAGATCAACCTGGCCACGGCCTCCCTGGCCGGTGCCGAGACCCTGCTGCGCTGGTACAATCCGCGCCTGGGCCAGGTCTCGCCCGGGGATTTCATCCCCCTGGCCGAAGGCAGCGGGGAGATCCTGACCCTGGGACGCTGGGTGCTGGCGGAGACCATCCGCCAGACCGCGCAGTGGTACCGGGCCGGGCTGACCGGCGGGGACTGCCGGATGGCGGTGAACGTGGCCGCCCGCCAGCTGACGCGCCCGGACCTGGCGGAGGAGATCCTGGCACTGCTGGCGGAGCACGGCCTGCCCAGCTACCGCCTGGAAGTGGAGGTGACCGAATCCGGGCTGATGGAGGATGTCGAGCAGGCCCGCCGCCAGCTGAAACAGCTGGCCGATGCCGGGGTGAGCGTGGCCATTGACGATTTCGGCACCGGCTACTCGTCACTGGCCTACCTCAAGGATCTGCCAGTGAGCACACTCAAGATCGACCGCACCTTCATCAACGCCATGGGCGAACACCAGCAGGACCAGAACCTGGTGCGCACGGTCATCGCCATGGCCCATAATTTCGGATGCGCCGTGGTCGCGGAAGGCATTGAG
>JBNJDI010000111.1:0-6363 GCA_051744725.1 Pseudomonadota bacterium
CGTGTGGCGCGCACCCTCCTCGACCTGTGCGAGGAACCGGACGCCATGACGCACCCGGATGGCATGCAGATCAAGATCACCCGCCAGGAAATCGGCCGCATCGTGGGCTGCTCCCGCGAGATGGTGGGCCGCGTCCTGAAAACCCTTGAAGACCAGGGCCTGGTGCAGGTCTCCGGTAAAACCATGGTTGTCTACGGAACCCGATGATGAAAATCTACGAAATGAAAAAGGCGCCCAACCCGAGGCGCGTACGCATGTTCATGGCCGAGAAGGGCATTCTCGACCAGGCGGAATTCGTGGAGATGGATCTTCAGCAGGGCGAGAACCTCACGCCCGAATTCGCGCAGAAGAACCCCATGAAGAAGGTGCCGGTGCTGGAGCTCGACGACGGTACCTGTATCTCAGAGACCATGGCCATCTGTCGCTACTTCGAGGAGCTGCACCCGCAGCCGCCGCTGCTCGGCCGGGACGCGCTGGACAGGGCGAAGGTGGAGCAGTGGCTGCGCTGGCTCGAGCTCTATTTCTTCATGCCCACCGGCATGTGTTTCCAGCACACCAGCGGTGTCTTCAAGGACCGCATGACCCCGATACCGGAATGGGGCGAGGAATGCCGCACGGGAGTGGAGAAATTCATGCATTTCCTGAACAAGCACCTGGAAGGGCGTGAGTTCATCGTGGGAGACCATTTCACCGCGGCGGATATCAGTGCCCTGTGCACCGTCGACTTCAACAAGGTCAATAAGATCGGCATCCAGGCCGACCAGACGAATCTCCAGGCCTGGTATGACCGCATTTCCCAGCGCGAGTCGGCGAAAGCATGATGCAGGTTTGTCCATGCGCAGTGCCGCTCTGAATCAATGGATTCCCGGCCCCGGTTGTTTACCCGATACCCTGACATGAGCACACATCACTCCTTGGTGGTCAGTGCTCTCGTGGCCGTGTTGCTGGTGTGTTCGCCGATGGCTGATGCACGGCAGCGCCAGTGTGACGCGGCGTCGCTCGGGGAGCCGGGGCCGGACTACCAGCGGCGAGTGGAACGCCTGCACAGGGAGCTCGGTATTCCCCGGGATTATGGTGAACAGGCGGGGCTGGAGTTGCAGCCTGCAAACCGCCAGGGGGTGACTGCCTGGATCGATGAGGGCCAGGGCGTGTTCTATATGAGCAGAGAAGCACGCCGAGCCTGGTACCGGATGAATGCCGCGGCCATCATGGATGGTGTTGTCCTGACGCTGGTTTCCGCCTACCGGCCGCTGGAGCGCCAGGCGATGATCGTCCGTGAACGTCTTGAGCAGGGTCAGGCCATTGAAGACATCCTCGAGACAAGCGCGGCGCCGGGTTATAGCGAACACCACACGGGTGATGCGATCGACCTGAACACCCGGGATACAGAGTCGTTCAGTCGGGACTTCGCGCAAACCGAAGCCTACAAATGGCTGGAAGATAATGCCTCACGCTTCTGCTTTGAGCTTTCCTACCCCAAGGATAACGGCAAGACAGTCCGTTTCGAGCCATGGCACTGGCGCTTTCAGCGTGGTGCCTGAGCTGTTCTCCGGGCCTGGAATCACCTTTCTGAGGATTCCTCGCGGAGCGTAGCCTCGAGCTGCTTGGTTTCGGTGATATCAAGCAGTGTGATCACCACGCCATCGATGACGTTGTCCAGCCGGCGGTAGGGCATGATCCGCACGGAGAACCAGCGCTCGTCATCGGTGGGGATCTGCTTTTCCGACACGGCCAGGGTGCGCAGGGTTTCCTTCGCATCGTCGTGCAGGCCCGGGTAGTCCAGGCTGGAGGTCAGGTCGCTCAGGGGGCGCCCGACGTCGCTTTCGCGCAGGTTGATGATGCTGGAGACGCGTTCGGTGTAGCGGCGGACGTTCAGGTCCTGGTCCAGGAACAGGATGGCGATTTCCACGCTGTTGAGCAGGTTCTGCAGGTCGCTCTGGGCCAGGGCGAGGTCATCGAGCTTGGCCTGGAGTTCACTGTTGATGGTCTGCAGCTCCTCGTTCATGGACTGCATCTCTTCCTTGGAGGTGGTCAGCTCCTCATTGGTCGACTGCAGTTCCTCGTTGGTGGACTGTAACTCCTCGTTGGACGACTGGAGCTCCTCCCGGCTGGCCCGTGCATCCTCCCGCAGTGTCTCGATCTCATCACGGTACTGCTGTATCTCGGCGGCGTGGTGCGCTTCACGGGAGGTCGGTGCCGGCGCCTGCGGCTGCCCCTCCCGCGTCAGGGCGATATCCCGGAAGATGACCATGGTCATGTCCTTCAGTGCCTCCGGCTTGCGGAAGGTCTGGACCGTGACATCCACAAGCTGGGTGCTACCCGCTTCCGAGACTTCCAGATTGTGCAGCTGCACCGGTTCAACCTGGTTTGCCGCCTGTTTCAGGGCCTGGGACAGGGGGCCGCGCAGTCCGTCGCGCACCATGGCGTGAAAGTTCAGGTTGGCCTTGCCCGCGGCCGGCTCGAGGTACTTACCGGTGCGCCCGCTGATGTAGACGATGTCGGCGTCGCTGTTGAGGACGACGGCTGCGGGTGCATAGACCTGAAGCAGGACCTGGTCGGCGGCGGTCTGCAGGTTGTCGCCCGCCGGGTTGGGGAGGCTGGAAGAGGCCACGGACAGCTCCTTGTTCAGTACGGATAGGGGCGGAAATGATTTTAACAGCAGATCCGGGCTGCTGGTGGACGCATGGTCCAGGCGCCGGTAGGCGCGCATCCGGGTTTCCAGGAGCGTGAACAGGTGGCTGCACCGTCCAACGGTTTCCGAACTCCCCAGAAGCAGTATGCCACCCGGTTTCAGGCTGTAATGGAACAGCGGGATAAGCCGGCGCTGAAGGACCGCATCAAAGTAGATCAGGAGGTTGCGGCAGGCGATCAGGTCGAGTCGGGTGAAGGGCGGGTCGAGCACCACGTCATGCTGCGCGAACATCACCATGTCCCGAATGGCGGGTTTGATCTGGTAATGGGTGTCGTGGGCCGTAAAGAAACGGGTCAGCCGCTCCGGGGAGATGCGGTCACTGATGGTTAACGGGTATTCGCCACGGCGTGCCGTGGCGATGGCCTCGGGGCTGAGATCCGAGGCAAAGATCTGGAGCGTGAATTCGTTCCCATCGGATCGGCGCGCCATTGCCTCGCTGAACACCATGGCCAGCGAGTAGGCTTCCTCGCCGGTGGAGCAGCCCACCACCCAGGCGCGGAGCCTGCGGTTCTCGCCCGCCTGTTCCAGAAGCTCCGGCAGGATGGTGTCCGCGAGGTAGTCCCAGACGGACGGATCCCTGAAAAAATCGGTGACCCCGATCAGCAGTTCCCGGAACAGGAGATCGGTTTCATGGCCGTTATCACGCAGGAAGGCGGCATAGTCGCTGATTGTGTCGAGCTCGTGAATGGCCATGCGCCGCTCGATGCGACGGTGGAGCGTGCTGGTCTTGTAAAGGGAGAAGTCGTGACCGGTGTGCTGGTGCAGCAGCGTGATGATGGCCTCGATGGGCGGCTCGGTGTACTCATCCTGGGCGAGCGTTTCGGAGATCTGGGCCACATAGCCGTGGATGCGTTCCGGTATTTCAGCCGGAGGCGCGGTGATATCGGCACAGCCCGCATCAATGGCGCTGCGGGGCATGGAGTCGAACTGGGCGGAATCCGGTGTCTGGGCGATCGTGAGCCCGCCCACCGCCTTGATCGCCTGCATGCCCAGGGTTCCGTCCGAGCCCATGCCGGAGAGGATCACGCCAATGGCGTTCTCGCCACGGGCACTGGCCAGGGATGAGAACAGGATATTGATGGGCAGGCGCAGTCCCCGCTGCTCCAGAGGGCGCTCGAGGTGCAGCACGTCATGGATGATGGTGAGTTCGGTATTGGGCGGGATGACATAGACGGAATCCCGCTCGATCCGCATGCCCTGTTTCGCCTCGTGCACGGGCAGACTGCTGACGCGCTGCAGCAGCTCGGACAGCAGGGCCTTCTTGGTGGGATCCAGGTGCTGCACAATGATGTAGGCCATGCCGCTGTCCGCGGCAGTGTGGCTCAGGAACTGCTCCAGCGCCGCCAGGCCACCGGCCGAGGCGCCAATGGCAACGATGCGTGTCTGCGGGTGAGAGACCATAGGTCAGGGCCGGTGTCAGGCGTGTTCGGAAAGCGTGATCAGTATGGCGCTGCCATCCGGGGCCATGCCGGCGTTCAGCAGCAGTGAGTCAGAGCCGGCGTCATGGTTGCTCGGATACACGCTGTAGGAGGCGCCCCGTACGCCCCGGCTCAGAGCCTCCATAAGGCCGCTGAAGGCGGGCTGGCTGCGTGTGCCCAGTACCGTGTCCAGAGTACAGCTTTCAAGGACACCTGATTCCATTCCCAGCAGCCGCGAGGCAGTGGGGTTGGCTTCCCGGATTCGTCCATCCTCCGCCACAACCAGATAGCCGACGGGCGCGGCCTCAAAAAGCGCCCTGTAGTGGTCCAGCACTTCCGCGGACTCACGCGCGTTGGTTTCCATCTGGGCCTGCTGCAGGTCCAGCTCAACCTGGTGCGTCTGCAGCTCATGCAGCAGCTTGAGGCCGTCGGAGGCGGTGTCCGGGTTGCTTGCCAGCCGGTAGAGAAGCGAGAGGGTGTCGGGGTTCAGCGTCCAGCCGTTCGTCGGTGGTGCCCTACCGGTACTCAGGCGGGTTTCGGCATCGGTGCGGAGCTGACTCCCGTGGCCGTGATCATTTACGGAATTGGCCATGCAGCCTCCTGTTGCATGAGGTGTCGTCTCCCGATAGTAACCTACGCACTGGCAGCGGGATAGCGGGTTGGGCTATCCGTGTGGACAGGCTCCGGTTTCTTCCGGCAGCAGGCGTGAGGGCTGGCCCGTGTGCGTCAGGGTCAGCCGGTGCATGGCGCGGGTGCAGGCCACGTAGAGCAGGTTGCGGTCCAGCTCACGGTGGTAGGTCTTTGTCTCCACATCCGGCACGATCACCTCATCGAATTCCAGCCCCTTGGCCATGTGCACGGTGCACACCACCACGCCCGGCGCGAAGGCGCCGCTCTGGTCGCTCAGAAGGCGGGCCCGGGGAATGGATTCGGCCACGCGCTCATGGACCTTCTTTGCCTGCTTCTGGGTCCGGCAGATCACGCCCAGGGTGTTACGCTCCGAGGCCTCGAAGGCCTCGCACTGCGCAGTGATTGCTGCCAGCTCATCTTTTTTCGTGCGGTAGCGCTGAACCAGGGGTTCCTCGCCGTGGCGCTCGATGATCTCCAGCTCCGGGTTGGGCGAGATGGCCTGGGCAAAGCGGGCGATCTCGTAGCTGGAGCGGTAGCTCTTGTTGAGCGTTACCCGTGAGGCTTCCGGAAACGCGGCCTTGATGTCATCCGCGTTGGAACCGCTGAACGGATTGATGGACTGCCAGGCGTCGCCGAGGATGGTCTTGCGGCACTTGAACAGGCTGGCGATGACCGCGTACTGCACCGGGGTGTAGTCCTGCATCTCGTCGATCAGCAGGTGCTTCACCTGGCGGTAGCGCGAGCGCACCCCTTCCAGGCGCATCTTCATGTAGATGAGCGGAAATACGTCCGCGAATTCCAGCCGGTTGCGTGCGGGTTTGAACAGCTCGGGCCGGCCGAGCCAGGTGTAGAACTGTTTGTAGGTCTCGCGCAGGCTGGACTGCTGCACCATCCCCTTGATGGCTTCCTGGAGTTCCCGGCGCTCGTTGGGCATCAGGTCGTAGTTGTACTGGATGCCGATCTTCTGTTCCGTCTCCTTCGCCACCTGTTTCACGCGCTCTTTCGTGCTGAGCGCACGGTGCTTGCGGAAGAGTTCCTCCAGCAGCCAGCCGGGGATCAGCCGCCGGGCGATCCACAGGTCCTCCGCGGCGAAGCGGTTCTTCTCCACCTCGTTGATGTAGGCGTCCAGCTCCTTCAGGAAACCGGGTGATGCCTTGTAGCGCACCCGTTCCTGCAGGGCCTCGTCCTCTTTTTCCAGAAGGGCCGTGGTCTGCTCGAAGCTGCTCTGGAAGCGGTACTGGCTGTCCAGAAGCTCCTCGGCCAGGTCGTCGATGCCGATTTCATGGACGGACTCCTCGCCCAGCTCCGGCAGGACATTGGAGATGTAGTCTGCGAACACCTTGTTGGGGGAGAGGATCAGGATGTCGTCGGAGCTCAGGGTGTCCTTGAAGCGGTAGAGCAGGAAGGCGATGCGGTGCAGGGCGATGGAGGTCTTGCCGGAGCCGGCCACGCCCTGGATGATCAGCACCGGCGCGTGCTCGTTGCGGATGATGGCGTTCTGGTCGCGCTGGATGGTGGCGACGATGTTCTTCATGCCGTCGTCGGAGGTGCGGCCCAGTTCCTCCTGCAGCACCTCGTCCACCACGTTCACCGAACTCTCGATCAGCAGATCGATGGTGCGGT